>JAIROO010000245.1 GCA_031257535.1 Deltaproteobacteria bacterium | reverse complement strand
CGACTAAAACGCGCTCTTGACCGTAAACGACTCGAGAATCGTAAACCCCAAATAGCTTTGACCCTTGAGGGATTAATAAAGATTTCCCAGTGGCCGAGTCAAAAACGTTTTGAGAAACTTGAGCTATCAAATAACCAGGCAGATCGGAATTTATAGCCGTCAATAAAATGCCTGGGATAACGGACCCCGTTTTAATTTCATACGGATGACCGCTTTCGCGCGTGTTTGGCGACAACCAAGACTTAGCTTCCGTTCTCTCTAAAAATTTTTCTTTGTCGCGATCCGCCGCTGGATCGTATTCGCCACTCGCGGAAACTTCAGGACCTTTGGCGGGTGGCGAGAACGATGGCCCTGGGGAAGGCTCGGCGGCGGTACCTCGTCTCGCGGGTTCGGCGCTTTTGGTCAATAATTTAGAGTTTAAGGCGGCGAAATAGGCTTCTCTTTTACGTCGGCGCTCGTCGGCTTCATTTCTCTTTTTTTCCTCTTCTAAAGGGTCGACCTGCGGTGGACCCACGACAATTACGCCCTGTTCGTCGGGTGGAATAATGGGTTTATCGTCGACAGGCGGGGTTAACCCAGCTTGATTTTCGGGAGGCTTAGGAAACTGATTTAAGCCGTGGCCTTCCTCGCCTGGCAAAAAAGACCGAGTTTCTGGGCTATAAGATTGCCTCTGGGCCCGGTTAGAATCGTCTTTTTTGCCGGAGTCTAAAATGGAAAACAATAAAATAAGGCCCATAGCGGCTAAAGCGAAAACTATTTTATTGTAAGTTTTGCGGCTACCCGCTCCACTTGGCCCAGGGGGACCTAATCCGCCAGGCCCGGGCGGTGGATTAGGAGGCGGCGGGTTAGGAGGCGGTGGATTAGGATTAGGACCTGGATTCGCCATTAAAACATCCCTTGAGACAGTAAACCTATTGAAGTTAAGGTATTGTCGTCAGGGCTATCGTATAGTTTAGTAAACCGATAACCGCTACTTAAATTGACGCATAAATACCAAGTTCTGTCGTCTATTTTGTCGATCCGCCAAGCTATAGTAACAGCGTCTTCATTTGGTTTTTGGAGTATCGTAAAGCCCTTTGTTCTTAATATGTCCTCAACCGCTTGGGCGACGTCGCTTCGACCTTCTCTAGCCAAAAAAACGGTTAAATATAATTTCGTTTGACCCGGAGGGTAACCTTCGGCGAGCCTATTGGCTATATCTTCAGATATTTGTCGGTTAAAATTTTTCGGAAAATCGTCGGCGATATAAGTTTCTAAAGGCGAAGCCGAACTGGACGACGAAAAAAAATTCTCCATTTTAGCGCAACCAGTATAAGAAAAAGATAGCGTTATAAGTAAGATAACGGATATTATGTCGTAAATTTGACTTAACATAATTTTTTCCGTATCTCTAATCTCTGGCGACCGTAGCGATCTTCCGATCTCTGGTTATATTTACGATAGATTGTTTTCGACCAACGCCGGTCACTAAAATTACGTGATCAAATAACCCATCGACCTCAAAAGTATTGTATTTAAGTCTATAATTGACGAGAGAATTTTCTTTGCCTTGTTTTACAAGCAATATCGGAATCTCGCTTCTCCTCGCCCCATCGGGCAGCCTGATATACATCTTAAGTCCATTGTCGTAAACCATTACTGGTTTCCAATCGGCTTTGCCCTTTACGGTGTAATGAAAATTTAAATTTGACATGTCTACTGGCTCGCCGCCGTCGACCAAAGCGGTTCGCCACTGGGTTTCTAGAGCTTCTTTTTTTAAAACCGGCTCTAATTGAGAGGCGTAAACAAAGCCTACGTAAGGCGTGTAACCCACCGCTCGCGACACTAATCGCATGTGATAAACTCTTTTATTGGTGGTTACGACTAAGCTAGTATCCAAACCCACGTCAATCGGCTTTATAAATATATGGGTTAGATTCGCGCCAGAAGTGCCAGACTCGATCAACCACCGCGCCGAGTCGCCAACTAAAATTTCGTTCACGGACTCGCCTTGCTCTAACTCTACGTCCGTTATTTTCATGGGCGAGCCGACTATTATTGGCATAGACGCCCCATGAACGTAGATAACCTTGCCGTCTTGACCCCTGATTGGATTTATTGGACGGTCGTCAAACTCCCTAGACAAACGCAAGGCTTCAGCCTCTTTAGTAGTTAAAGGCTTTTCGTTTAAAGAGGGGTCTATAACCAAATTTAATTTTTCTCTAGACGGACCCGAAGCGTCGGCCAATAGCTCGCTCGAGAAGAACATAACCAGAAATAAAATAATTTTTAGATATATATTTAGCATTTAAATTAACTACCAATAGGCGGTGAAGAAGCGTTAGGTTGATTCAAGACTCTAGCGTATGAAAGCTCGGTCACCCAAACGCCACCTGGATTGGCCATTATTTGAGCGTCAACCGTCGGCGGGACCAGTTTTATCCGTAAAGTCGCCTCATAAACGGTCGACGACATAAAGGTTCCCACGTGATTACGGACGGTTTCCGTCCACTCGACCCGCCAGGACTCGTTAGAAACTGGCAACGGCAGCCCTTTAATTTCTATTTGCACAAGTTTATTTTCTTTGGCGACTTTGTAAGGATTATTATTTTCGTACCATTCCGTTATAAAGCCCTGGGCGGCTCCCGTGACGAAATTGCTTAAACGATCTACCATCCGTCTTTGTAAATCCAAATCCGCAGTTACAGTTCGCCAATTAACTATAATTTCAGCTAATTCACTTTGTATTAAAGTCGTCGGAATAGGGGCGGCAATATCAGCTCTTTTTACTGCCGCCGCGTTGCCTAACTTATCGATTTCAACGACATAGGGCACTACTTTATTTTGTTTAGCTTGATATAAATTCCCATATACTGATATTATAGTGATAATTAAACATAGAATAGCTATTATCCGCCAGACAAACGCTTGGTGAACATAACTACCAAACATCTCTTGCCATTCAGCGTGACCGTCTAAATACGGATTATTAGTTTTTATTGTTTTTTTAAAAAAGGCCATTTGTAACCATATTTTTCAATTATTACCAAAATTGTCAGTTTTTTTTGGGTAAGTGGCCTTTGGCCACCCTGGAGAAACTTCATCAAGCTTATCCAATAGTCAGAGTCGACCGTTTAATAGCCTCAAAAGCTTTTAAATCAGCCCCTAGGAGCCTCGTTTAAGACGAGGCTTATTTTTTTATCACGCCAAAAAAAGAACCTTTGTTTTTCTAATCTGACGTTCTTTTTTGGCTTTACTGAAATTTTTATGGGCCACCGCCAGAGCCACCACCTTTAGAGCCGCCACCACCAGAGCCACTGCCAGAGCCGCCACCTAAAGTGCCACCGCCAGAGCCACCACCTTTAGAGCCGCCGCCTAAAGTGCCGCCGCCAGAGCTACCGCCTAAAGTGCCACCGCCACTAGTTAACTGTTTTTGAGCTTTGGCGAAATTGCCCATGCTCCGCAATTGACCCTTAACCGTGTTTTGTTGATTGGCGATTACGTTGCTTCTCGCCTCGCTTACGTTATGGACGGCTTGAGTGACTCTACTTAAGACCGTTTTACCCTGCGCGCCCGCGGTTTTATAAGCCTCGATCCCAGCGGAGGCGGCGGCTACGGTTCCTTTAGCCGCGGACTGGCTAGCCGAGGAAGTTCTAGACACAAATCCGCTAGCCGCCAACCCCGCCACATGACCAATAGGACTGCCACCGCTAATTTGCACGCCCTGAAGTATGCCATTAATCATGCCTGGGATAGCGTAAGATAGAAAAGCTAACATCAAGGCGACCGCTATAGCGACTAAAAGAGTTCCATACATTCCAGCGGCGTTTGAGCTAAGTTGATTATTAATTTGTAAGTTAATAAAATATTGTAGAGTAATATTTATGATTAAATTTAATACAAAAAATTTCATGCCTAATGAAAATATATATTTCATCATATTTATGGCATAATCTTTAAATATTTTTGACCCACCCAAGCCCACTAAAATAATGCCGGCGTTCCCAAGAATTAAGAACTCTAATTGGAGCATCAGCAACAAACAACTAATAATCACAAAGACGACAAGGATAATCCCCGCCGTTATCATCAACATAAAAGCCGGTATAAGATTATCAATCCCAGTTAGATCGGCGGCGTAGAAAAGAAGATAATCGACCAACATTGAGGCGGCGTTTAAAGGTTTGCCAGGAGCCATATTTGGAAAGCCGCCTAACTTGCCAAGCCCATTAAAAACTTGCGTGGTCCAATCTTCATAGTTTAAGATTACTGAGGCGATAAAACCCGCGAAAATACATAAAGAACAAAACTCGCCTATCGTTTCAGTTAGTTGAGCTTTTTTAAGTACAATTCTAATACCAAAAAGTCCTATTTCTAAAGTCAAAGTTAATTTGAAAAGCCCTAAAGCGGTTTCGCGTAAAACGCCCTTGACTCCAGACATAGCGTTATTTAAGCTAACGAAAGTTTGATCTATAAAAGTGCCATTAAGAGCGTAGACTAAACTTTCATTAACAAAAATATATATAAACACAAATGTAGGTATTAAAATATATTTTTTCATTATCTTATATAAGTAAAAATTGTATTTAAATAGTAAAAAATCCACTTTAGTTAATAAAACATTTATATTAATTGCTAATATATGTAAAGATAGGTTTTTATTAACCAAAGATATATTAATATAATAATATATTAACTTAATAGTGTATATTTTACTCTTTAATTAAATTTGATAAAGTATCGCTTTTGCCAGAAAATTGGCGCCATTTTTCAGCCGCGTATTGTTCTTTTTTTTCGGATTTAGCGTTGTTTTGGGAAGCGCTTTGTATTGACGTGGCCATTAATCCCCGGAGTTTTTGAGCTTCGGCGATTTGTATCGCGGCTAAATTGTTGCCCGCCGAAATGGCTTGCATTTGACCCTCAGGCGAGCTTAAAAGCTGATTTATATGGTTATCTAGCGCCGTTGAGTTTTCGGCTAAGTCTTTTAACTGCATAGCGGTCAATTGAAATGTGGCTTGGGTGGCTCGATCGGCTTCTTTTGACCACATTTCCCAAATTTTGGCTGGGCTAAGGTCCGACTGGCCATTGGCCAGATTTTTTATAATGTCAAGGCCAGGGTAAAGGGTATCGAAAATTTGCCCCATAGCCATATAATCGCCCTTCATAATATTAAGATCGACGGAATTTTTCGCTAAAGAGCCAAGAGAAGATTTCAAAGAGTCGATCAAATTAGACGGCAAAGATAGGGTATTTTGAATCATATTTTGATATTGTTGAATATTATTTTGAACTAAAGCTATTTGTTGTTGAGTTTGTTGAATATCTTGTTGATATTGGCTCATCATAGTGCTAAGCTGTTCAACATTTGTAACTCGATCGATCATCTGTGTTACGCGATTTGAGCAGGTAGGGCAGCTAACGACCAAAGCGTTGGCGGACGAACTCGCGAGAACGCAACCTAAAATTAAAACGCTCAAAATAAAATATCTCATAAAATTACCTCGCGTCAATTTACTAACAAGCCAACTCCTCTAACCATTTTTCTGGCCAATCTTGACCAAAAAGACCTTCTAACTCTTTTATTCTAGCTATATTTTCTTTGGAGGACGAGCCTAAAAAGGCCAGTTGTTTTTTGGTTAAAGTCAATTGGACCAAACGCCGACCAGCGGGGTTAGTGATGTAATAATCTTGTTTAGGGATCGAATTTCTTATTATATTTATTTGTGTTTCATTAAGGTTTAAACCCATATAATGTGGCAACTGAGTAGAGCTATTAGCTTGAAAATTAGGCAGAAAAATTTTTGACGGACATGACTCTTCTAAAACGTGCATTATGCCGGAGTCCGCCGCGTCCGCTAAGCTTTGAGTGGCCATGACGACTACGCAATTAGCTTTACGCATGGTTTTCAGCCATTCTCTAACCTCGGCCCGGAACACCGGATCGCCTAACATGATCCAGGCTTCGTCAAGAATAATCATAGCCGGCTGGCCATATAGAGATTTTTTTATTCGTCTAAACAAATAGGTCAAAACCGGAATAAGAGTCTCGTTTCCCATCTCCATTAAACTCTCGATCTCAAAGACGGAAAAATTAGAGAGTTGGAGGTTATCTTCTTTGGAGTCCAGCATTTTGCCCATAGGTCGATCGCCGGTAAAAAAATTAAGGGCCTGTTTTAAGTCGTGATCCTGAAGATAAAGGGTTAAAGAGGTTAAAGAGCGATTTTCGGCGGGTTGATGCCTTAAAAGGCTTAAAGCCGAGTTAATAGCTTCCCGATGTTTAGGGAGAAGCTCTAGTTTTTGTAAAGCCGCCAGAGTAGCCACCCAGCCAGCCGCCCAGGAAAATTCCTCGTCGTCTTCGTCGATCCTTTGAAGGGGAGCGAAACAAAGATTAGACGAGCCACCTAGATCGTAATGATCGCCCCCAGTGGCGGCGCAAAGAGGGTAAAGGGACATCCCTTTATCAAAGGCGAAAATGGAGGCTTCGGGATAACGTTTAAAAGAGGCGGCTATAAGGGCCAGGAGAGTGGATTTTCCAGCTCCAGTAGGACCAAAAATTAGAGTGTGCCCTAAATCGCCATAATGAAGGTTAAGCCGAAAAGGCGTAGATCCGTCCGTAGTACAAACCATTAAAGGAGGCGAATTTTCTGGATAAAAAGGACAAGGACAATAGTCAAGGCCCGACCAAACCCCGGACAAAGGCAAAAGATGAGGTAAATTTTTTGAGGTTATGACTGGCCTTCTAATATTGGCGATCCCATTACCCGGATGGGAGCCAAGCCAAGCCTCCATAGTGTTATAAGTCTCATAACGAGCCGTAAAACCCCGAGCCTCAATCTCAGAAATTAAATCGACCGCGTTACGTCGCATGATCTCAAGATCGTCGCCATGGATAACGATAACGGAGGTTAAATAGCCAAATCTGGCCTCGCCGCTCCTAAGCTCGGTTAAAGCGTCTTCGGCGTCGCCAACCATGTTGACGGCGTCTTGGTTAATTTTGGCGTTTGGTCGCTCAAAATATTTGTCCATAAAGGACATGGTTTGCTGGGCCCAGCCCTTTTGGGAGTCGACTATTTTTTTTTCGGCGTCAAATCGATCCAAGAAAATAAACCGGGAATTAAAACGATAGGTCAAGGGAAATTTGTCTAAAACTCCGAGCATATCGGGACGACTAGACCCTGGCAAACCATCGATAGCGATAACTTTAACGAAATGATCGCCGACGTTTAAATGCTCGCTAACGGTCACGTCCTCTGAGCCTAAGATATAATCTAGGCAGTTATAAGGCATTTCCTCGCCAACGGGATTTTCGGGCATTAAAACGGGGTGAAGCTTACCAGTAATACAACTTTGGATATAACTAAGAAGAGTCGAATAAGTATGGACTACGCCATTATCATCGGTTTCTTTATACTCAGTTAGGCGTTCTAAAGAAAACCCGGGTATGCCAGCCATAAAACGATCGATCTTGTTTATGGTCTCATTAAATGTATTTAGGCCCTCAACATAGTTATGTTTAATCATATAAGCTGGAGGTAAAAACGTTAAAGCGAAAACAGTGTTCGTTTGATAGCAAGCCGACGCGCTAGTATAAAAGGCGCGCCGTTCGTCGTCGATCATTTGAGAAATGCGATCAGGAAAATGGGAAAGCCCTGGCTCAGGATATCTTGAGGTTGGTTTTCTAAAAGCGTCGACGTGCATCATCCAGCCGGTGTCTAATTCCCGGAGCATTTGAGAAAAAAGCCAAGAGATTTGATCCATGTCGGCTTCGGTCAAACTAGCCGAGTCAACTCCAAAAAATTCCCAAGCGGCCATCAAAGCCCCGTTTTTCAACAAAATAACGCCGGGGGCAATCATGGTGGCGTAAGGAAGGTAATCGGTTAAGCCAACCGCTTTTGATCTAAAGCCTTTTAAACTCAACATAACGTTTATATTATTTAATTTTCCACTGATTTAGAGGTGGAACGCTAAAAGCTCCGGGTTTACTTTTATAAAGAACGTCTTTTCTGACGTAACGAACGTAGCGTAAAAAAACGTCTCTCAGCAGCGGATCTTTTTTGGCCCATAGACGAAGATATCGCATGGCCACGACAAAAAACACGATAGAGGAAGTTATACATATAAGATTATATCCGCATATACCAACTACGCATGAAATAAGTATAGTATACATACATAATTCACGGTCGACGCCTAGGAACAGTTGGGGTCTGTGAAGAGACTTATGGATTATCTCTTGGCTCATAAAACGGCCCCAGAGAAAGAGAATAGGCTATTAACGATAGGGGAGGCTAAGGCGATAAAGCAGATTCCAAAAACAATGCCTAAAAGGGCTTTAACCCCACCGCTTATATCCTCTTTATTGGTAATAAAATAATAGCCGCAAAGGCACATACCGACGATAGAAACCGATTTGCCGACTGGACCGGTTACGGTTTCCATGACTTTATCGACTGGACCTGAAAAATCGCCAATGCCGCTAGCGAAAGCCAATTCAGGAAAAAGCAAAGAAAAGATAAGGAGAAATGGAGAAAAACTAAATAAAATTTTAATTATTTTTTTAGGATTCATCATTGTAAATAACCTCAATTTTATAATTATGAGCAATCGAGTCGTAACCATTGACAAATATAGCTTGAGAAATTTTTCTGCCGCCTGGGGCTCTTTGAATATAAATAATTAGATCTACGGCCCGGCCAATTAATTTATGTTTAGGGCCCATACCGGCTTCTTCGGTTAGTTCCTCAAGCCTTTCAAGGCCTTCCTCGGCGGAATTGGCGTGGACCGTCGCCACGCCGCCAGGGTGGCCCGTGTTCCAAGCTTTTAAAAGATCTAGGGCGGCCTGATCGCGAACCTCGCCAATAAGAATCCGGTCAGGACGATAACGCATGGTCATTTTTAGGAGCCTGGTCATGTTGACGTTATTGGAGGTTCGAAAAAAAACGGTATTTTCACTAGTCGATTGGAGTTCTAACGTATCTTCCATAATAACTAGTCTTTGTTCTGGACATAATTGAGATATAGCTTGAATAATCGCGTTTACGAGAGTAGTTTTGCCGGAGCCGGTTCCGCCGACGACTAAAATATTAGAGCGAGAAACGATCGATTCTTTAATTTTATTAAACAAAATATCCGGCATCGTTCCTAATGTAAGGTACTCATCTAAACTAAAAACTCGACTCGCCTTTTTTCGTATAGTAAATGAGGCTTGGGAGACGACCGGAGGCAGAACGCCTTCAAAACGGGAGCCGTCGATAGGCAATTCGCCCTCGACAATCGGAGTTTCAACTGTGGCTTGAAAATTTAAGGCGCTAGCCATCAATAAAACGACCGATTTAGTATTTTCTGGAGGAATATGGCAAATAAATTCCATTGGCTGGCCTAATCTTTCAATCCAAAGGGCGCCATCAGGATTAGCCATGATTTCTACCACCTCAGGATCGTCGATAGCTTTCATTATCGATGGGCCAAGGTTGTAAGAAAGTCCAGTAATAAGCTCAGATCTAGAGTCTACCATAATTTTATCTTAAAATAAACGTAATAACATTTATAATAGCAGAAATTGCAATAATAATGGCGCACCATTTACAATTATTTTTTAGAGATTGAAATTCATAACTTTCTTTAATAAAAATATCTTTTATAGTTTTTATAGACGAATTTTTAAGTACTTCACCTAGTGAATTTGTTGTGTTTTTAACATCTTGAATATAATTTTTAGTTTATTCTATTAAAACTGATTTAGCAGCGTTAGCATGAAAAGTATGTAATTTATGTAATTCAGATAAATAGACATTTAAAATTGAAACAAGCATCATTATAGGGTCGTCTTTAGAAATTGAAGTGTCGTTTTTAGTCAATATAAGCATTCTTATTTGATCAAAATTTAATCCAAAACCTTCAGGAATATCAAAATTTAAAATTGAATCATTATTATTAGTATTATCTTCCGAATTATCTTTAGAATTATCATTAAAGTCTTCATAAATATGATCATCAGTCATTTTAATAAACCTTAATCATCTATATCGTTAGAATTAATATCTACATTAGGCGCGGGGAAGCAAAGAGCTAATTTCATAGTTTCGGCTAGCTCGTTCCAAAAAACTTTAAGACGTTGACGAGCCATAATGGACAAATTTGAATTAGCGGCTGAATGAAAAGTAAGTTTTTTAGTCATCAAGATTTCAATATCTTTGCCAAAAGTCGCGGGATTTTTAGCGGGGATTTCAATCTCTGCGGCTAAACGCGGTCTAAATTTTTCGTAAGACTTAACTTTACTACGAGATTTATTTTTTTCGTTTATTCGCCTTTACGGTTGACGCGAGCCGCTAAAGCGGTATCGACTTTGGCTTTCGAATACGAATTAAAGGTAGCCGCATTTTGTTTCAGAC
>JAIROO010000215.1 GCA_031257535.1 Deltaproteobacteria bacterium | reverse complement strand
GGAGCGTTTACGGGCCGATCGTGACTATCGACCGGAATTTGACTATTTTCTCCATCTTTTGGCCGAGGGTTTAGCGGTTGTTGAATCAAGGGCGGGGCGACCGGTCATGTCCACCATGTGTCTCCAGGCCCCTTTGGAACTCTTTCGGGCCCACGGAATTCAGCCGATTCGAATTTTTGGCGGTCATTTCGCCGCGGCTCAATTGGCCGCTCCCCTGACCCCCGCGACATCTTGCTCCATGATCCGCTCGACTTTGGGCTCTTTGCTCTCGATCAAAGGCGGTCGGTCGGGCGTTTTAGGTCTGGTTATCCCCACCACCTGCCATTGGGTGGCCAAATTTCCCGCTCTTTTGTCTTTGGCGGATATCGAATTGGGGTCCGTTTTGGTCTTGGAATCGCCTCGCGGGCGATTTGGGGCAACGAGTCAAAAGAAATGGTTGGCGGAAATATACCGCTTAAACTCTTTTTTGGCCCAACAAACGGGCCTCAAATTGACCTCCAAGGGGTTATTGGCCAGTATATCGGCTTATCGCGAGGCCAATCGCGTTTTTTCTCGGCTGATTGAGCTAAAGCGAAACGGCCTATTGTCCCAGATTTGGTTTTCGGTCATAGCCGGAAGTTTTGGCGGCGACGACGTCGAAAGCTGGACCAGAGCCGTCTCAGTGGTCTTGGCCTCGATTTCTCCAGAAAAAGTCTCAAGGATTGGGCCTATAGTCTGTCTGACCGGATCGCCTGTCTTTTTCCCGAATTTTAAGATTTTCAGGCTGATTGAAGAAGCAGGCCTCAATTTGGTCAAAGACGATCTCTGCTCGGGGGAAAGAGCCTTGACCGGTCCCGTTCATTACCGCGATCCATCGATCGCGGGACTCATCAAAGCCTTGGCTCAAAGATACCACGAGGGTTGTCAGTGCCCTGTATTCTTCGACAATGGTCCGCGATTGGAGAATATTGTATTGGCGGCCCAAAAAAATCTCTTTCAAGGTTTGATTTTTCACGTTTTGAAAGGTTGCCACCAATTTGATCTGGAAAGTCTGGCCTTGGAAAAGACTCTAAAAGAAAAAGGCTTAAAAGTTCTTCGTCTAGAGACCGACGGATCCCCCGAGGATAGCGGCTCTCTTCTGACCAGGCTGGAAGCCTTTCGGAGCGTTTTGAGTTCTTGACTTTGGTCCCCTAAAATTACGGCCCTCAAAACGTTTTTTTGACCCCCGGCCCCAAATGGGCTTTTGGTGGGCCAATCAGTTTTTTTTTCATTTTTGGAGTTTATCGGGAAAAACCGCGTAACTTATTGATATCATTTAGGTTTTTAAAATTTTTTTTGTAATTTTATACGCGCGCCAGAGTTTATCTGGATAAAACCACGTAACGTCTTGATATTATAAAAAATTTTTTTTAATCTATACTCAGACTAGCTAGACGGCTCTAGCGATGTCGCTTCTTAGTTTCTTCATTTCAGCCTCAGATAAATTATTCTTTTCCAGGTTTAGCTCCACTCCAAAAGCGTCAAAGATCAGTTGAAAATCTTTACTAGGAGCATTAATTGTGTACTTACCATCAGAGTTCGCCGTCTAGAGGGTAAAGGCGCCCCCGCCCGGACCCACTAGCCCGGAGCCAGGTCGCGACCGGCTTTGACCACTGGCCAGTCGGTGGGTGGCCAGTGGACCGTTTCTTTTTCGGCTTTAGCCTCGGTTTTTGGGTGGATAAAGGGCGACCTTGGTCTGAGCGTAGACGGGCTTCGAGTTTAAAATCGCCTCGTCGTTGTAATAAACTGGCCTTAACTTTGAGACCAAAAGAGCCTAGCCTAAGGGGATTAAACGGCGCGCCCGGGTCTTTAAAGGCCAAGTTTTGGCGATAACGGTAATCGCGGTCGCCAGGGTTTTATTAGGGGCGACGACGAGCTTATACAGGCGGCGATCAAGGTAGTCGTAAGCTCCCGTGGGGGACAAGCTTTTGGGTCGAGCGCCGACCAATAAGCCCAGCTGGAAAGCTCTGGTAGCCGCGCGTTTGATCGCGGAGAAGATTGGCCCTTGGCCCGACTTAAAGTCGGGCCAAGGGCCAAGACGAAGCTCAGAAAGATTAAGCGGCCCAGTTTTTTTTATCTCCAACCAAAATGGGTCGTCTTGGACTTGGCGCGGGGCTCTTTCGGGCCAGGCGTTTTTATCCCCCCCCATTACTTAAAAGAGAAGCTAATCGGGACGGTTAAGCTTAAGGTCTTGGCCTCAAGCTCTTTGGGGAAGGGCGGTAAGGGATTGACCCTTCTTAAGAGACCCTCGGCCTCGTCGTCTAAGATTGGGTGACCCGAGCTTTTGGTTAGGCGGGCTAAAGTCACCTGGCCCTCGCGATTGACGGTAAAAGCCACGGTCGCGATCCCCTCTAAACGATTGCGGCGGGCTATGGTCGGATATTTTTTGTAATTTTCTAATTTTTTGCGAATTTTGGATTTATAGGCTAATAAGGCGTCCGAGGTTCCTTGGCCGGTTCCACCGCCATAGCCGCCTTGGCCAGGGCCGCTCGAGCCAGAGCCACCCGCGCCTTCTATAGCCTCGGTCTTAGGCGGGGGGGCTTTTTTGACTTTGGGTTTGGGGGTCTTTTTGGGCGGTTTTTCCAGCGGCGGGGCTGAGATCTCTTCCGCTTCTTTACCTAGGCTTTCGACTAAGGCCGGGGTTTCTTCTGGTTCCGACTCTTCGGGCTCGGCGGGGGCGGGCTCTGGGGGGACTGGCTCGGCTTCGGGTAGAGGGGGGCCGGGTTCGCCGCCTAAAGGATCGTAGGTCAAAGACATGACCGCCAAAGGTCGCCAAGAAGGCTCAATTCCTTGGGGCCATAACATAAAACTTACCGCCATTAGGTGGCAAGCTAAAGCTAAGCCTAAGGCGCGCCAGATGAGATTGTTGTCTTCTAAGACGTTGGGAACGACGGCGAGCATGGCTGATTCCTCTAGCGTTTTTTTTGTTATGAATTTAGGGTTTAGGTCGCGTCGCCCCTTATAAGAGGCAGCGCGCGTTCTAGGGTTTGGCCGACAAAAAGACGCCGCTTTTAGAAAATCAAAAGATCCAAAAAAACTCTCATAGCCTAAAGGGTTTGAGCGCCCCGGAATCATGATAAACGCGTTTTATGGCCAAGACTTTTTTGGGCTTTTTATGTCAATCTAAAACTCCACTTCCAAAGAAGACGCTACCTAAAAGCCGGGCTCAAAAAAAAAGACTATTGGGCTCGCATTTGACATCGCCTAAGTTACGTCAAGCGATGGAGCCTCGGTCGCGACGGTCCTCGCCGCCTTCTAAACCGAAAGACAAATCGCCTTTAAAACCAGCCCCATTGATTCTGGTCGCGGCCGTCAACCCGCCGGAGGGCTCGTCGAAGTAACCTTTGGACCAGGTTAGGCTCGCGTCCGAGTAGAAACACCTTTTTCAAGATTTTACTGCTCTGGTTATACTATATAAGCTAATAAATAATTATAATGACCATATATATGGTATATAAACGGATCCTCAAAAATGAATATGAGTTTTTGCGAGCGCTCCTTTCTTGGTGGACAATTTTATTTTTTTTATTTTTTTTTGACTGCTTATTTCGTAATTTATCTAAAAATATTATCTACTAAAAATAAAAAAGTGCTAAATGAGTTTTATAAATTATAATAATTTATTAAGTAAATTTTATTTAACTAATTAGAACTAATATATATAAATATGGTTAATTAAAACTAAAAATGTGTATTAAATATTTTTTAAGCTAATTATCGAAAAAAACGGCTGAGGTTAAGAAGGCCACCCACCTATCTAAAACGAGCGAATTTTATAGGTTTGAAGGAAAAAAGTCAATAATTTCAAATAATTACATATTTTTAACTAGTTTCAAATCTGTAACGCGTATTTTTGAGCCCTTGGCTTATTCGCGGTTGGCTCAGGGGTCGCGGCTAGGCGATTAATGCCTTATTCAGCTTTAAAAAAATATTTATATAGTTTCTTAAAATATATATTTAAGCTATTAGTTGATTTTAAGACTGGGGCAGTCTTGGGGCGGGTTTGGCCAAAAATAAAGGATTAATAGGCCGACCTTAAAGAAAAATTATGATTGGCCATAAAACTTTTTTTTCTGATTCCAAAAAGGCGCTCCTATATAGGGGGGGCGGAAGGAGAGTTTTTGGGGGTTAACCGGGGTCAATTTTCCGGGGTTTCGCAGCGCTTAATGGGGAGCTATGAATGCGTTTTAAGGCCAAGTCTGGCTTCTAATTGAGGGCCACGCGAAAAACTATGTATCGCGATTTTACGCGTCTGGTTAAACTATATAAGCCAATCAACAATTAAATTGACCGCCATATATGGTATATTCATAAACCCTTAAAAATTAAAATGGGTATTTTAAGCCTTCTTTCTAATTGACAGTCCAAGGCCTTTTCTCTATAGTGATACTGATTCTAAATAAGTTTAAGCCAAAGGCTTTTTAGACCAGGCCAAATAAATTTTTTCTGGTTTCTAAGGGGAGAGGCTCTTCTATGGTTTAAGAGCTTCTTTGGGGCCTTAGTCGTGGGTCGCGGGGGATCTTTGGCCTCCCTTATCGCGGGTCGCTGGGGATCTTTGGTCCTCTGATCGTGGGTCGCGGGGGATCTTTTGGCGGGCTGGTCTATGGCCTTAGACCCTTGGCGCGACTTTTATAGTTAACAAACTTTTTTTGCTTTTTGGAGTTTTATAAATATTAATAAGCCATTGGCATTATATTTAATCTAAGATACCTAAAGTTTAGGTATCTTAGGCGGGGCAAGGTTTTTTTTCAAAAAATAACGAGGGCCTTTATGAACGGTAATCCCGAAGCCAAGATTCTTTTAGTTGACGACGCGGCTCGGTTAAGGAGCCGGCTAGAGGATTTTTTAGAGTCCCACAATTTCGCCATTAAATCCCTACCCGACGGCCGCGAAGCGGGAGCGGCTATTTCCGAGTTTCAGCCGGATCTCCTCCTTTTGGATGTCATGCTCCCAGGTCTGGACGGGTTTGAGGTTTTACGGTGTCTCAGGCTTTACTCTTCGCTCCCGGTCATTATGCTCACCGCCTGTAATAACCGGGGCGATAGGGTCAATGGCTTGGAGTTGGGGGCGGACGATTATTTGGGCAAACCCTTCCATTTAGGGGAGCTTTTAGCGAGGATCCGGGCGGTTTTAAGGCGGGTCAAACCCCAAAATGGCCAGCCTTCCGTAACCGACGAGACGCCTTTAGAAAGCGAGGAGCTGACTAGCGGCCCTTTAGTCTTAGACATTGGCCGGCAACGCTTAGCCTTAAGGGGCAAGACCGTCGAAGTTGCTCAAAACTTAACCAACTTAGAGTTTCGGCTGTTTTATCTTTTTTTCAGCCACCCCGAAGTGGTTCTCAACCGGGACGAGGTTTTAGAGTCTCTTTTTGACAGTCGGACGGCGATTCAAGGGCAAAGTTTAAGGGTTTACGTCAACCGCGCGCGCAAAATTCTCACGGAACTGGGTTTAGACCCCCAGACCGTGGCCACGGTCTGGGGGTCGGGGTATCGCTGGAGTCCACCGCCTTATGCGCCGTAAGTTGAAACTGTGGCATAAAATCTTTTTCTACAGTTTTGTCTCTATACTTATGAGCCAGGTTCTGACGGTTGGCTGGTACTTAATTAGCTATAATCAGAAGTTACGCGTCGATAACTTGGTGACCTACTTAAAGGATTTGACCCAAAACATTCATGAGGTCTCGGACAAGGAGCTGGCCCGGTTTATTGAGCTCTACCAGGTCGATAAGCACCGGATCTGGGTGGAGGACGCGAGCGGCCGCGTCTTAGTGGGCGAGCCTTGGTTTGGCATGACCAAAATGGACCGGACCGCGGATAGGGTGAAAAGGCGTTTCGCGTTTCCCAAAATTGAAGTTCTCATTTTAAAACAACCCGAACCCGCCATCGTCGCCGCCTTAGAGGTGACTAGAGCGGGGCGAACCGTTAAGTTCTTTTATAACTGGAAGCAAGGCTCACTTATCTACGACATCCACGTTTTTACCCAGCTGACTTTAGGGCTTTTGTGCGTCACCGTGGTTTTAAGCTTGTGGACGGCTAAAAAGTTCTCTCGACCCCTGTCTTATTTACGGGATCAAGCCGTGAAAATAGCTAAAGGCGATCTGAAGCTAAGGCTCGACGAGACGGGCGAGGAAGAGGTGGCCGAGTTGTCGAAAGCGGTCAACGAACTGACCGACAATCTCTCCCTCCATATTGACAGCATGAAGCTCTTGATGGCCAACATGAGCCACGAGATGCGCTCGGTGGTCACAAATATCGCCTGGTCCCTCGAAATTACCGAAGAAACTCTTCTCCCCTTTTTAAATTCTCGCCCCAAGTCCGAGGCCGGTCAAAAAATCGCCTTTAACTTAAGCCAAGCCCGAGCCGAGCTGGATTTATTGGAGAACATGGTGGCCTCTGGACTTTTAGGCGGTAAACTGGATTTACGCCACGAGACCATCGAGCTGGGGCCACTCGACTTTTCTAGTCTTTGTCGGTTGGCTTTAGATCGCGCGACCTGGCGAGCCGACCAGGCGGGTCTAAGCTTAAGCGGCCAGGTGGAGCCCGATCTGTGGTTACTGGGCGACGAGCTTCTTTTAGATCGCCTTTTAGCCAATATCTTGGACAACGCCTTAAAGTATACCCAAAAAGGGGGGTTTATTGAGCTTAAACTGACCACGGAAGCGGATTTTTTGCTTTTAACCTGCTTAAACGCCCATGAAGCTTTACCCGAGGACCAATTAAAAAACTTGTGTCGGCCTTACTACCGGGCCGATTCCAGCCAAGTCCAAGGCTCAGGCTTAGGCTTATACTTGGCCAACCGCGTAACCGAGCTGCATGGGGGGCGTTTAACCGTGACCAACGTGGATTTAGGGCTCCTTTTTACCGTCTCTTTGCCCCAACCCGACGAAAAACAAAAGCGTTTGGCTTTTTAAATGGCTTTGGTTAGCCTTAAGGCCTCTTTGGCCATTTTTGGTTTTTTGGCGAAACTTAAGGGGCGTTTTTTTTGGGTTAACGCGGCTTAAGGCTAAAGTCACGAAAATAGCGGCTTTAGACAATGATTTAAATAAATATTATCGCTTAATAATTACTCAAGACATTTTTTAAATTTATATAAACATGATTTCATTAAATAAATAACTTTAAAATATTAAAATAAACTTATTTTAGTTATCTAAAACTCCCTAAAAAACGTCCTTAAATTATCTTTACGGCTCGGCTTTGCCATTAGCCAGAGGTTGTGCTAAGATTACAGCCATATCTGACGGGTGGGCTTTTCGAAGGCCTCTTCCAGCCAGGAAGAGGGGAGGTATGGCGATAGGCTCTTAAGGTCTCTGTCTTTTTTGGCTTTGTAGTTTTTCTTGTTTTATGACCTTAAAAGACTATAATAATTCCGCGATTGACCTCTGGTTCTTTTTTCTTCGTTAAAGTTCCAAAAAATAATGACTTATCGTAATATTCTCCCCCTAAAAGGCGAGCCTTAGGATTTTTTTCAGGTTTTTTGGCTAAACAAGTAAGATTTCGCTCTATATTTTTGTCTAGCGCTATAAGGGCCTGTTTGACGCGAAAGGAGATATCTGACCATTATGGCCGAGGCCATTTCCAATATTCGGCCCCAGTCCGGGAGCCAGTCTGACGGCCCCATGGATAAACAGGCGAGCGATCTCCTCCCAGCTGGCTTTGACCCGCATCAATCGATGCGGATTATCGCGGACTATTTGCGTAATCTGGAGACGGTTTTTACGGATTTGCGAAAAAAAGCCATCATTCATCAGCGGCAAAGCGACGCGGCCTTACGAGCCACGACCAAAGTCAAAGAAGATTTAGAGCAGGAAAGGGAGCGCTTAACCAAAGATCTTATAAGCCTGACCTCGCAGATGGAAGAGATGGAAAGCTCTCTTTTGACGGCTAGTCAAAAGGTGGGCAGTTACGAAAAGCAGGTCAAAAAGCTCCACCGGGACAACGAGGACCTGGAAAACAAGCTGATGCAGAAGGAGAACGACAATAACTTTCTGCAGTCGGAAATGGGCCGCTTGTCCAACGATTTTGAGACCGTTAACTCTAGCCTTATAAATATGGGCAACCGGGTTGACGCCCTAGAGCGGAAGTTAGCCACCGAGCGGGGGCAGACCATGACCCAGGAAAAAGAGAACCGCCGGCTGACCTCCTCCTTAATGGAAGCCCAGGGCAAGATCCAGATTTTGGATGGTAAGCTCACCGAACTGACGGCCACCCACGCCGAAGAGATAAAGAAGGTCGCCGAACGCTTGGGCTCTGACTCTAAGCACGAGGTCACGCTTTTGAAAAAACGGATTAAAACGGCCGTGGCCCCTGAACTGGTGGACTTTGAAAAGCTCTCGGCCGAGAAATCCTCGGCTGAATTGGCCAGTAACTTAAAGGCCTTAACGAACCGGTTTTTGGCTAAATTACGGCAAGCTGGGGTGGAAATTTAGGCTTTAGTTAGCTAACTGGCTCGCTCAATAAAAAAATAGCTTTCGCGCGTTTCGCGTATTTTTCAAAAAAAAAAACTCCTCTTAAGAAAGTCTTTCTTTTGGGGAGTTTTTTTATGGAAAAAATAAATTTTTTTTAAAAAAGTATTCTTTTTATAAATAGAAAAATTTTTAGAGAGCTTATTGGAAAAAGGCTCCTTTTAGTAAATAAAGATAATATGTCGGCGAAAGGTAGCCCTCCTAAATTAGGGAGAAACGTCGCCAAAATAAGGGTAAAAAAGTCGCCAAAAATTAGGGCAGATAAACTGGCGGGACCGGTTAAGCTCCTCATTTTTGGCGAAGGGCGTTTTTGCGGTAAAACTATAGACTAGACTAGACTAGACTAGACTATATTATATGGTAGTTTGGCTTACTATAAATAAAACTCTTTTATAGCTAAAAACTATAAGTTTTTGGCTTAACGTTTTTTCTGGTCTTGGTTCGCGGCGTTTTGGGCTTGAGCGGCTTGGGCGGCGTCGGCCACGGCTTTAGCTTTTTTGACTTGCTCGTCGCGCCAGGCGGTGGCTTCCTTTTCGGCCGTCTTGACCTCGGCGGGTTTTAGCTTGTCCCTAGTGTTAATAATAGTCTCCGCGACCCCCGGGGTTGGGCTACCAAAAGCTCTGGCCAACAAAAACCATTTTAAAGCCTGGACGTTGTTAACTGGCCGGCCCAAACCATCGCGGTAGATGACGCCTAAGTTCAACATGGACTCGCTAAAGCCGCCCTCCGCCCCTTTAGTAAAGAGCTCAAAAGCCTTTTTCTCGTCTTTTTTCTGGCCCATCTGAGCTAAGATGTTGACGACGCCCAGCTCGTTTAAGGCGGGAGGGTAATTCTTGTCGGCGGCTTTATTGAGATATTCTAAGCTCTTTTTTTGGTCTTGGTTTACGCCTAACCCGAAAGCGTACAACTGGCTCAGTTTGAATTCCGCCTCAGATAAGCCCAGGTTCGCGGCTTTTTCGAAACTTTGAAAAGCCGATTTGAGGTTGGATTTAACGCCTAAGCCTACCTCGTAGAAACTTCCGACCTTATAATGGCCTTCGGCTAAGTTCTTATCCGCGGCTTTTTTGAACCAATTTAAGGCGGCTCCGTAGTCCCTAGACGATAGGTCGGCGTTTTCGTGGATGGAACCTAAGGCGATCATGGCCCGGGGATTGCCGGCCGCGGCTTCTTTATTTAAGTTTTGTAGGATTTCTTCTACGGACTGTTGATTTTCCGGGGCCGGAGCCGCCGCCTTGGGGTCCGCCGCTGGGGTGGCGGGTGGGGTATTGGGTTTCGTTTGCGCGGTGGCGTTAAGGGAAAGGGTCCCTAAGGTAAAGGCCAATAAAAGAGCGAGAATAAGGACGGGCCGGTTGAGCATTGTGGGGACTCCAGATAACTATAGGCGCGTAAGTTTAGTGATTTTTTTAGCGAAAAATATTCGTTAACAAATCTTGGCGCGTATTTTTATCTTCATATAAGCTAATTATATGGTAATTTCAGACCAATTACAATGTCGCGAGTTGCGACTATATGATAATTATATTGTAACTATATAGTAGTATGAATAAATATTAAATTAAAAATAGGAGGTAATTATTGTAAGGCTATTATGCGCCAACAATGTGATTATCTGTAAACTATTAGGCTATAACCTACAACTTGTAACATGTAACTTATAGCCTATACTTATTGCTTATAACCTATAGACTATTGTCTATAATTAGTAATACACAAGTTATTAGCTCTAATTTATAACTTATAACGTTTAAACTTTAGGTTAAGATTATAAATAAATCATCGCTTAACCTATTTTTTACTGGTATACGATATATTAAGCTTAAAGTCAGTTTTTTTGGCCTTAAGCTATTGGCTAAAATATTGTCTGAAAGGAGTTTTTTTAAAAAAAGAACTTCCTATTTGTTTTTGGCGTTAGCGGCGAGACGAGGATCTAGCCCTAGTCGCGGGTTTGGCCGCGGGTTTGGCCGCGGGTTTAGGCTGGTCGGCTTTTTTCGCTCGTTGGGCCGCTGGGGCCGATTGGGCGGCCTGGGCTCCGGCGTTGGCTTGCTGAAAGGCCTGGATCTTAGCTATGGCCGCGTCTTCCCAGGCTTTAGCGTCTTTTTCCGCTTGGGCGATATTCGAGGGAGTCAGGCTCTTCTTCAGGCTATTGGCCATCTGATCCATTTCGGCGGGGTTAAACCCTATATTGCGGGCTAAGATAAACCACTTTAAGGCCTGGACGGGGTCTTTGGCCTGGCCGTCGCCGTTTACGTAGCAAACCGCGAGGTTCCGCATGGACTCGCCATAACCAGACTCAGCGGCTTGGGTGAAGAGCTGAAAGGCTTTGGTCTTGTCGACTTTTTGCTCCCAAAGGCCATTATAGTTAATGACCGCCAACTCGTTTATGGCTATGAGCAAACCCGCTTCCACGGCTTTGTTTAAATATTTTAAGCCTTCGCTCACGTTTTTAGGGACGTGTTGGCCTCTTAAATAAAAAACCGCTAGTTGGAAGTCGGCCATGGGGTAGCTCCGGAGAGCGGCTCGGCGGATATTGTCCAAACCTTGGCTAACGTTGGGGGCGTCGCCTTGGCCAATCAAGTAAGCCATGCCCACGTTATAAAAAGCGGGCGGAAACTCTTTGGCCGCGGCTTTTTTGTACCATTCTAAGGCTTGGGTATAATCGCGACGAACCCCTATCCCTCGCTCATAAAAGACCCCTAGCTCAACCATGGCTTGCGGGTTATCTTTTTCGGCTTCTTGAGTCAGGATAACCAGGGCTTGTTCCACCTGGGACATTTTATCGAAATTGGGGGGAAGTTTGTACTGGCTCAGATCTAGGTTATTGAAATTCGAGGCCCCAGTCTGGGCGAGGGCGTTTACGGCTAGGCAAAAGAGCCCAAAAGCCAGAAGGCTAAAAAGAGTCAGGACCTTTTGGGGCATTAAATCTCCTCAAGATGGCTTTAAATTGAGGTCGGGCTAATGATTATATTCCGCGGCGAATTTTAGCGAAAAAAATAATCTCGACCAGCTAGAGCCAAAAGTTTAGTCAATTATAATGGATCATTTTTTGGCAAAAGAAAAGGCTTTTTTCTAGAGCCAAAAAGCCGCCTTTTTTAAAAGGCTTAGGAGTCCTTTTTTAAAGGCTAAAGGGCTCCTTTTGGTTTTTTTATATCTATTATTATATATATTAAGATAATTAGTTAATTATGTTAAGGTCGTCATTAATAAGCTGACCGTGGCTGGCCCTAAATGGCGAGCCTGGTTTCAGGTTCTAGATAAATGAACGGTTAAGCTAAGCCTAGGGCCGAAAAGAATTGAAATTTAAACCTGAACAAGAAGAAAGACAATTTTAAATATTTTAAATAATTATGAATATATTAAAATATCTTAAAAAATGTTCAAGATGCCTTATATAGAATTTCAAAATAGCTGAAATAAATCGTCAAAATACCTTAAATAGATCTTTAAAATTCTTAAATGTATCTTCAAAATACCTTAAATAGATCTTTAAAATTCTTTAAATGGCTCTTCAAAATACTTTAAATAGGACTTTAAAATTCTTTAAATGGCTCTTCAAAATACTTTAAATAGGACTTAAATAGCCTAAATAGATATTCAAAACAGTATCAATAAACTAAAAAGGCCCGACTTTGTTTATTAAAATAAGAGCCTTTTAGCGAACCAGGCCCGGTTTAAGTTTGTTTTTTCGGCCAGGGTTCAAAAGCTGAATGGCCATCATCGTCAGAATAGCGAAGGCCATGAGCCCGCCAGCTAAAACGTGGGCTCGTCCGTATTCCATGTTTTCCACGTACACGTAAATCTGCATGGACAGAACCCGGGTCACGTTAGGGATATTACCGCCAATCATGAGCACCACCCCAAACTCGCCAATGGCGTGGGCGAAGGACATGACCGCGGCCGTTAAAAAAGCTGGTCTAGCCTGGGGCATAATGACGGTTAAAAAGGCGTCTAAAGCGCTGGCTCCTAAGGTGGCCGCCGCTTCTAAAGGCCTTTCCCCTAAGGCCTCAAAAGCGTTTTGCAGAGGTTGGACGACAAACGGCATGGAGCAGATGACCGAGGCGCAGACCAACCCAGAGAAGGTAAAAGGCAGGGTCGGCAGGCCAATGGCTTTAAAGGCTTTCCCCACTGGACCTAAGGGACCCAAAAAAACCAAAAGGTAAAAACCTAAGACCGTGGGCGGCAAAACCAAGGGCATGGTCACGGCCGAACCCACTAAGCGGCGAATAAGGGAGTCGCCTCGACTTAACCACCAGGCGATGGGCCCGCCTATTAAAAGGGTGAAAAAGGTCGTAAAGGCCCCAAGTTTTAGGGACAGGCCAATAGCGCTTAAATCGGCTTGGTTAAGCATAGTAGGGGGATTGTATAATAATTATTCGTGGATGGACAATAGGGTTTAGTCAGAAAATTGGCGAGTCAAGGCCTTATTAGGCCTTGACTCGCCAATTTTAAAGTTTGGTAAAGCTCTTTTAGCTTTAGGGTCAGGTCGTTAATTCAATTCGTAGCCATAGGACAGGATGATTTTCCGGGCTTCGGGATCGGATTTTACGTAATCGGCGAAGGCCTGAACCACGGCGCTTTTCTCGCCGGGTTTTAAAATGACCATATCTTGGAGGATCGGCGAGTAAAGATCAGCGGGGACGTTCCAGACCGAGCCAGTGGTCAGTTTCCCGTCTTTGCAGACCTGGGACCAGGCGATGAAAGCGATTTCCGCGTTGCCGCTTTCGGCGAATTGAAAGGCTTGGGTAATGTTGTTGCCAGTGACGATTTTGGGTTCGAGGGTTTTATCCAAGCCCAATTTGGCTAAAGCCTCGTAAGCGGCTTTGCCGTAAGGAGCGAGTTTGGGATCGGCCACGGCCACTTTTTCAAAGGCGTTTTTCTTCAGGACCTCGCCCTTACTATCGACGTAACCGGGGGTTTTGGACCAAAGGGCTAAAGCGCCTTTGGCGTAGGTGAAACGGCTGCCGGGTTTAATCAACTTTTCGGCTTCCAACTTCTGGGGAGTAGCCGAGTCAGCGGCTAAGAAAGCGGCGAAGGGGGCTTCTTGCTTGATTTGGGAGTAAAAATTGCCAGTGGAGCCAAAAGAGAGCACGGCCTTGTGACCAGTCCTCTTCTCGAAAGCTTTGGCGATGTCTTCCGCGGGTTTAGTGAAATTAGCGGCCACGGCCACTTGGAATTCGTCGGCCCTAGCGTTCGCCCCAAAAGCGAAGAGCGTGACTACCGCTAAGGTTAGTAATAATTTTTTCATCGCGCCTCCAAAAGAACGACTTATTTGAAATGAATGGCCGTGGCTTTTAACGGCCAAATTAGAACTTAAACCGTCTGAACTGTTTTTAAGCCAGAATAAATTAAGGTTAATTTGGCTTGGAGTTGTTGACGGCGAAAAATGACGAAACATAACATAATATTGGTTTTGATTTTGGCTTCATGACTATACACATTTTAAGTTTGTTTTGTCAACAGGAAAAGCGTCAAAAAATTTTTTCTACTTTTAGGCGGGGAATTGAGAGGCGATTTTTGCGGGAATCTCCTTTACTAAACGTGACAAAAAACTAATTTTAGCCTTATAAAGTCTTTTTTAGCTTGTTATCGGCCATGGTCGCGGTTAAGGCTTTGGGGTTTATTTTTTCATTTTGGCCAAAAATTTTTTTAAAACGGGGCTTATTTTTTAGCTTAATATGTTACAATTCCACAGACTCAAAAAGCGCTTAAAATAACGAACTCCCGAAAAAATCCGGGTCTAATCTTAAGGTTAGCCCCGTAGCGATCTGGCCGGCGACTTTTTTTTAGGTTTTTTGGGGTGGCTATTGAAGATTTTCGTAAGAGGTATGGGCTAAGACTGGCCGCGGGCTTTTGGCTTTTGGCTTTTAGTTTTTTAGCTTTTTAGCTTTTTTTTCTGGTTTTTTTAGGAGGCGAGCTTATTTTTTGTCTCTTAAGGTTATTTTGGGCTAATTTTCCGGCTCCCTGGCTTTAGGCGCCGAAAAAGCCGCGTTACCAATTTTCCCGCGTGGAGAAGAACATGTCGATGGACGAAAATTTAACCCTGACCGCTCAGGACGTGGCCGATATCCTGCGGATAGCTAAAAATACCGTATACGAGTTGGTCAAACGAGGCGAGCTGAACCATTATAAGGTGGGTCGGAAGATGCGTTTTACCCGGCCCGACGTGGACTCTTATATCGCCACCTCCCGCTCAGCTAGCCGTCAATCCGAAGGCGAGACCAGCTCGACCCGCTCCGAGGCTCCCCCGCAGGAAAGTGGCTTTATTATTTGCGGCAAAGACTCCATGCTGGACGTTTTAACCGGCTACTTAGGTCGACGCTCGGACGTGGATCGGCCGCCGCTTCGCGCTTACGTGGGCAGTTACACGGGGCTGTGCTCCCTTTACTATGGCGAGGTCCAGGCGGCGACCACCCACTTGTGGGATGGGGACACGAATCGGTACAACGTGCCGTTTGTGCGCCGGTTGCTCCCCGGGGTGCCAGCCGTGGTCATTCACCTCACCAAAAGAACCCAAGGCCTTTACGTCGCCACTGGCAATCCGCGAGGCGTCCAGACCTGGGCTGATCTGCGCTACGGGGCTTTGACCCTAATTAACCGCGAAAAAGGGGCGGGCTCGAGGGTTCTTTTAGACGAGCAGTTACGGCTGATGAAGGTTAATGGTCGGGCCATTCCGGGTTACGATAGGGAGGCCTTGTCCCACATCTCCGCGGCTGGGGTCGTGGGTCGGGGGGAAGCCGACGTGGGCGTTGGCGACATGAAGGCCGCCTCCATGGTCGAGGGGGTGGATTTTGTGCCTTTACAAACCGAGCAGTTTGATCTGGTGGTCCGGAAAGAGGACTTTGACACTCCAGTGGTCCAGGCTATTTTAAGCGTTTTACGGTCGCGGGAGTTTAGGGAGCAATTTCAGCATATGAAAGGCTACGACATCACCGACATGGGGAAAGTCTTAGCTGAGACCTAAAATAAGCCAAAAAAATGGCTAATTAGCCATTTTTTTGGCTATAGTTTAGTTAAAAAACCACAAAAAGCTTAGGGAAGCCTGTTTTTTCCCCCTAAAGGCTCTTTGTGGTTTTTTGTTTAATAGATCGCCTATTAGTTTTTTTTAGTTTTTTGCCTAAAGTTTAATTTAGGGGAGTCTCTTCCAAAAACGTTTCTTCCGGTGGGTTTGGCGAGTCGGCCCCCACGGGGTTTTCCCCGGCTAGGTCGGCTTTTAAAAAATCTTCTTCCAAGCTCGCGGTCATTTGCGTCTCGGACAGGCCTTGGCCAATAGTTCCGGCCCGGTAGCAGATCCCAAAGGCTCCCCCCGGGGCTAGCTGGGCGTTCGGCGGCACTTGAAAGTCCACGATGGGCCGGCCCTTTAAAGCTTCTTGGTTGTAATACAAAAAGATTGGGCCCGCCGCTTTGCCGCCGACCTCGTTGACGGCTCGGGGTTTTAGCTCGTCGGTCCCTAACCAAACCGCCGTGGCTAGCTCAGGGGTAAAGCCCACAAACCAAGCGTCCGAGGCGTCGTTGGTGGTGCCGGTTTTGCCGGCGACGGGTCGGTTTAAGGGCCTGACCGAAGTCCCAGTGCCTTGAGCCACTACCCCTCGGAGCATCCAAGTGATGGCGCAGGCCACGCCCGGATCAATGGCTGGCTGATAAACTGGCTCAAACTTAGCCACGACCCGACCTTTACGGTCTTCGATCCGGTCAATATATCGCGGCTCCACCCTCACCCCTTGGTTAGCGAAGGCCGAGTAAGCCGTGAGCATCTCGGGCATCGCGATTCCGTGGGCTCCTAAAGCCACGGGGGGAGCGTGGGGGAGTTTGGCGGATAGGCCAAGGTCTTTGGCCGTCTTGTCTAAGGCCTCAAAGCCAATCCGCTCTAAGATTTTGATGGAGACGAGGTTTCTGGAGGATACTAAAGCGGTATACATGGTTATGGGCCCCATGAACTTGTGGTCAGAGTTCACGGGTTTCCAGCGCCGACCAGTCCAAGGGTCGTCGATAACCACGGGCCCGTCGATTAAGACCGAGCCCGGGGTAAAGCCGTGGTCTAAGGCCGCGGCGTAAACAATCGGCTTAAAAGACGACCCGGGCTGTCTTTGGCTTTGGGTGGCCCGGTTAAACTGGCTCTCCCGAAAGTCCCGACCGCCCACCATGGCCACCACCGCCCCGTTACTTAGGTCAAGGCTTAATAAGGCCGCCTGGACGTCGGTCTTCGCTTCTAAGATAAAGGCGCGATCGGGCGGCGAAGCTTCGGCTTGGGCGGTCAAAGCGGCTAAGGCCTCGGCTTTGGAGGCGGGGGCGGTAAAGTCTTTGGCCGTTGGGTCTAAACGGACAAAGACCACGTCGCCCCGCGTAAGTTTCTGGCGGTGACTCGCGCCTATCCACTCAAGGTTTTTCTTGGCGACTTGGCCTAAGTAAGGCCCGACCGCGACTTTTAGGCTCCCCGTCTCGTCTTTGGCTAAGATCACGGCTTTAAACAAACGGTTGGCGCTTAAACCCTCGTCGGGAAAAGCTTTGGTCTCTTGGGCTAAAAAGGGCTCGATCTCCGACTCGGCGAGGCGAGCTAACGGACCCTTGAAACCGCGGCGGCGGGCGTACTCTCGCAGGCCTTTAAAGACGGCCGCGTCCGCGGCCGTCTGGGCTTTTAAGTCCAAAGTGGTAAAAACCCGCCAGCCGTCGTTATATAAGCTATCCTCGCCAAAACGCTCGGCTAATAAGCGCCTGACGTGCTCGGTAAAATAAGGGGCGCTGGTGAGATTAGGGTTAGGCCTTTCCCCGACTAAGTTTAAGATCTCGTCTTTAGCGACTTGACCCGCCTCTTCGGTAATAAAGCCCTTAAGAACCATTCTATTTAGCCCGTAAACTTGGCGAGCCCGGGCTTCTTGGGGTTGGCGTAAGGGGTTTTTGCCTTCCGGGGACTGGGTGATTCCGGCCAACATGGCGGCTTCGGCCAAGGTTAAGCGGTCCACGGTTTTGTCGAAATAAGTCTGGGCCGCCGCCTCGACTCCATAGGCCCCTTGACCTAAATAAATCTGGTTCAAATATAAATGCAGGATCTCGTCTTTGGTTAGAGCCCCTTCTAACCGGAAGGCTAAGATGATTTCCTTAAGCTTTCGGTCTAATTTTTTTTCCCTGGTCAGAAAAAAGGACCGGACCACCTGTTGAGTAATGGTCGAAGCCCCCTGAAAGCGACCGTGAAAGAGGTTATTGTAAGTCGCCCGGACCATGGCCACCAGATTAACGCCCCCGTGCTGGTAGAAGTTCGCGTCCTCCACGGCGATAAAAGCTTGCCTAACGAAAAGGGGAATCTCGTTTAAGGGCCGGACCAGTCGACGCTCGTGACTGTACTCGCCAATAACTTGGCCGTCTTGGGCGTAAAAGAAGGTGACGGTTTTTGGCTGGTAGTTTTTTAAGACCTCCACTGAGGGTAGATCTTGGGATAAGTAGGCGTATCCTAAAAAAGCCACGGTTAAGCCAAAGATCAGCGCCGTCAACCCACCCCATAATAGGGCCCGGCTTAGGCGGCCTAAAAAACTAGGTTTTGAGCGGGGGGGCTTTTGGTCAACTACGGTTGACGGGTCGTCGGGCGAGGCTTTCGGTAACCGCCGAATCCAGGTTTTGGCGACTTTTTTGGGGGGCGACTTCTTTGAGGTTGGCCTTAGATTAACCAAAGACCGCGAAAAGGGCGGTTTAGGGTCGTTAAGCTCGTCGTTAAGTTCGCCGTTAAACTCGGTTTCGCTAAACTCGGCGTCGGTGGGGGTGGAGGCGTCAGGCCTTTTTAAGTTTCGCGAGAAAAGCTCCGCTTGAGCCTTAGCGGACTGGGAAAAAAGGGGCGGCCTAAAAACTGAGCTTAAACGGTTAGCCTTCTTAGGCGACTTAGACTCCTTTAGGGGATCGGAGGCGGCTAAGTCCAAAGGGGCGGTGGCTGAGTCGACTTCGTCTAGGCTAGCTAGTTCCTCGTCGGAGATCCGCGCGTCCTTAGCCAAATCAGCGAGATCTAAAGGGTCTTCTTTTTTCAAAGTTTATCTCCAAAAAAGGCGAGCGCGGCTTAAACGACAAAAAAGGTTTTAAAAGATGGCCCCGTAAAAAACCTTAATTTGAAATTTTTTCACGCCTGGCTCCTATATACGCTGGCTTCGCGAAAACTTTGGCCTGACAAATTAAGGCGAGAAACTCTACTATATAAGCCAATCTAAAATTGAAGTCGCCACTATATACTCTATATAACCGAGCCCTCAAAAATTAAAGAGGGTTTTTCGATGACGTTTTAAATTAGACTCGGCCAAAAGTAGCCCCGGTCAAAAAATAGGCCCAGCCAAGCTAGAAGGGGCCCTTAAACCAAAAACGAGCCGCTTATTTTGGCCATAAGTTACCATTTTTGAAAATTTATGGCTATTAAAAATTAGCGAGGCGGGTTTTGAAAAAAAAACTTTCGCGCCCCCCGAAAAATTAGAGAGGTCTAAGGGGGGGGGTAATAAATCAAATGTCGTCATTTAGCTAGAAAGGGGGGGCGGTGGCTTAAACTGGTCCTTTTTTTTACGCTAATTTATATTTCTATCAGTTTTTTTAGTTTTAGCTAAACAAAAAAATTTTGTATTTACCTAAATATATGTTGACAATCAAAAATTTATACTTAAAATTTCTAACTCAAAATTCTAACTCAAAAATACAAACTCAAAAATTCTAACTCAAAAATTCAAACCCAAAAATTCTAACTCAAAAAATTCAAACCAAAAACAAAAATTCAAACGCAAGTTTACTTACCTAAAAGTTCAAACCCTAAAACGCGAATTATAGGCTTTTGGCGACAGAGACAATTTTACGCCATATACTTATTGACTATATCAAAAAAATATATCTCATATCACAACATTCAAGTTTATTAGATTAAACAGTTATCGTTAATAAAACTTTTATTGCTAAAAGCTCCACTATACGACTATCTAATTTAAGTAACTAATACTTATCGCTTTTTTAGATATAAATATAAATATAATATGGTCAAAAACAAGCTTTTCAAAGGTTGCGCCAAGCTAAAATTGGCAATCTTAGCTATAATTAAGGAGACTTAGCGAGTAACCGTTCACGCGTAAATTTCGGTTAGCCGTTCGCGCGCTTTACTCCATTCCATTTTGGGTTTGGTTTTTCCATCCTCCCCCGCCAAACTGTTCCCCAAAAGCCCGCCAAACCACCA
>JAIROO010000118.1 GCA_031257535.1 Deltaproteobacteria bacterium | reverse complement strand
CCTTTTAACCCTGTCTCGGCCCTTTTAGCCGTCTCCTTGGCTCTGGCCGCCAAACGACTGGCTAAACCCGAAGATCTTATCTATATCTTGGCCCCTTCCCCGACCCAAGGGGCTTTTTTACGGGCCTTAATCCAAGATCTAGCCCCCACCCAGACCGGCCTCGCGGCTGGGGAGCCGAGCGATCTGGCCGCTTGGCCCAAAGCGGCTTTAGTCATTTTAGACACCGCCTTAGGCCGCGAGCACCCCTGGGCCTGGCCGGCCCCGGGGCGCGCGGCCTTACTAACGGCTCGCCGCTTAGCTAAAGGGGCCCTGGTCTTAGTTGGCGACGAAGAGGCCATCGCCGATCTCCCTTACGCCGGGCCTTTGCCGCGACTTTGGCGAGACTCAGTTAAGAGTTATCCGTCATTTCGGTGGCCGATAGTTAGCGACCTCACCATGTGGGAGGCCTTAAACCGGGCCCAAAGGGAGGCTCTTTTCTGTCTACCCGCGTTTGAGCCCAACTGGTGGACTCCTCTGTCGATCCATTTTCAAGGGGCTTTAAACCGGAACGTCAGGATCACTATCTTAACCGAACCCCCTCCGCCCCAAGACCCCGAGGCCCGAAAATACTGCGACGCGGCTATTCGGGATTTAAAGCTATTTGGAGCCCAAGTGGTAGTGGCCGAGGGTTTTTCGGACTTGATGGGCTTAATTGACCAAAAAAGCTTCGCCTTTGGTCTGCCTCCCTCTAAGACGCGGACAGGCTCTCGAGAGTGGAATAACGTCTGGACCTTGGAGTTACCCCACGCCGCCCCCATCATAGCCTACGCGGCCCAGGCCCCCTTAATCGCCGAAAAGTTAGGCCCCCGGGGCTTTCGACACTGCCCCCAGTGCGGCTGGCCGTATGTCTTAGTCAATAAAGCCCGGGCTCAAGACTTTAACCACCGTCAGCCTTTACGCTTAGGCTGCTTAAACCCCGGCTGCCCAAATCACCGCAACCCAAGACGCTTAGACGAACGCTGGCCATTTCTTGCCCCCCCGGTCTGTCCCCAAGACGAGACCACGCCCTATATTAGGGTCCATCGAGGCCGGGGCGAGGTCTGGGTCTGCCCGCTCCACGAACGGGAGTGCCCGAGGCTGAAAGTTATTCCTGGGGACGCGACGCCGAATAAAGGAGCCTAAGACTTTAAAAAAACTTCTTTGTTGGCTATTAAAGGGGCTTTTTAAAGGTAAAATTTTGGCCAGGAAGAGCTTAAAGTTTGGGAAGGGGATTATGGATTTTTTTAATAGCCTCGTAAGCGCCCTTGTTTCTAAACTTAAGTCGGCGTAGTTCTACTATATAAGCGAGGCTCCAACAATCTATAACACTATATGTTGTATATAAACTCGCCAATTGTTTCTTTACTTCAGACGGGCTTACTCTAGCGCTCTAGCGCTTTTATCTTGGCCTTGGCTCCCTTAAAATAAAAAAATAAGGCGAATAAAATCAAAAAGCGCTAAGACACGTTAAGAGAGCTTAAAAAATACTTAACGACTTTTGTTCGCTTAACGAAGGAGGACCAGACGTGCGCGAACTTCCTACCGATGGCCAAAATTTCCTCTCAATACGAAAACATAATCTACTTTACGTGGATAAGACCAAATATATTTACGATATTATTCGAAACGACGGCTGCTTTTTCCTGTCTCGGCCCCGTCGATTCGGCAAATCCCTCCTTATAGGAGCTATGGAAGCGGTTTTACAGGGCCAGCGCGAACTTTTTAATAATCTCTGGATTGGCTCATCCGGCTACGACTTTGAGCCGATCCCAGTAGTTAAGCTGAACATGTCGGGCCCCAGTCAAGGCGAAACCCAGCTTAACGACACCATCGCCAGCAAGTTAAGAAGGGTGGCCTGGAAAAACGGAGAAGAGGTCACAACGGACGTTAATCCCGCCAGCGCTCTCTCTGATCTTGTGACTAAACTATATTTGAAGACCAAAAAAAGGGTAGCCGTCCTCATTGACGAATACGACGCGCCGATCCACGCGACGATAGACAACCCTTCTTTAGTGGCTACTAACCAACGGATTCTTCACGATTTCTACGCTATCCTAAAAGATCTCTCGGACGATGGTCTGCTCAGTCTCCTATTTATGACTGGCGTGACCAAATTCGTTCAAACTTCGATCTTCTCCGTCTTCAATAACCTTACCGATTTGACCTTAAACAAGGATTACAACGGGGTCTGCGGCTTTACTTTAGAAGAGTTCGACTCTTATTTCGCCGAATATTTACCGGCTATGCTGGAAAACGTCAAATCGGAAGGAGCCTTGTCAAAATCATCGACCGAGTCCGATTTAAGACAATTACTCCTGGATTATTACGACGGCTACTCCTGGGATGGAAAGAAGCGAGTAATAAATTCCTATTCGCTGGTCAAATGCTTGGCTGAACAATCCGTGGAGCCATTCTGGTTCAATACTGGGACCCCATCTTTCCTGGTGAAGTATATCCAGAAAAAACCCTTTGATTACGTAGAAGCCGAAAGCTATGAACTAAGCGAGTCCAGATTACACGCGATAGAAGTGGATAAACTTGAACTTGTACCTCTTTTATTCCAAACCGGTTATCTAACGGTCGAAAAAAAGATAGGATCCTCAAATTATCGTCTTAAGTGTCCCAACTTGGAAGTTGACCAGGCTTTTAACGCGAGCCTTGTGAAGGCTTTGACCGGGCGGAAAGAGCCTCATATCTTAAAGTTAGCCGCTGAACTCAAGACGGCTCTTTTGGCTTTTGACGAGGTGGCCGTGGCCAAGCGTTTGGAAACTATTTTAAGGTGGGTTCCTCATCAGGAACAAAAAGCTTTGGAAGGTTATCATCACGCCCTCATCTATTCCGTCTTAAAGGCCCTCCACTTTAAGGTCAAAAGCGAAGTCAGCGTTTCTGAAGGCGTGTTTGATTTATTTATTGAGATCCCCAAAAAAGCGATCTTTATAGTCGAAATCAAATTCAAAAAAATACCAGGCAAAAAAGACCTAGCGACCGAAGAAGACGTAAAAAAGCTTCTAGACCAGGCGGTGAAAGAGGCCGTCGCCCAAATTAAGCTTAAGGAATATGACGCTGGATTTGACCAAGAATATCCGGCGGTCAAAAAAATGGCCGTAGGAATTGTCGAAAGAGCTTACGTCTTAACGAAGATTTATTAACCAAGGACCAGGGGGGACGAGCTTTTTTCTCGCAAAGGATCTTTTTGTTTTTTTCGCTCCCTATTTGAACTTACCGCCTATAACGCTAGCCTAGGAGCCTGTCGGATTATTTTTTAGCGCTTTTGGCATGAAAATTGCATATATCGCGCGTAAACAAACCATCAAAAACTAAATCAGAGTTTTTCCGATTAGGTTTTCGCTAATGGTTTAGGGGCGTTTTGGCGGTCGAGTTCGATTACCAAGGACTTAATTCGATTTGGTCAGCCATGATCCAAAAGCCCGCCTTTTTACCGTGAAACATAAATTTTAAAAAAAATATCAATTATAAAAAAATGGACAAACCAACCCATCCGTCATAGATAATGTCGCTTAATTTTAATATATGAAGTGCAATTTAACCGCTAACTAGCTAAACTGAGAGGTACTTTTTTAGGTCGTCCTCTTTTGGGCTTAATCGCCTCGTTTTCTGGCCACCCAACATTTGACTTGGCCAATCCGTCTTGA
>JAIROO010000284.1 GCA_031257535.1 Deltaproteobacteria bacterium | reverse complement strand
CATTACAACTTTATATAACTAAACTAGGTATAAGAGTCAATATTGAGTCTTGAAGACCTAGCAATCCCAACAGTTTCATGGTTCCGGGGTGAGCGCCCAGGGTCATGAGTGTTTTAGGTATTTTTTGGTGGGGGGCGTATTTTAGGGCAGGCTAGTTAGTAACGCTTAAAGGCGCGTTAAGAAAGATATTAGCGTGGACTAACAAGATATAAATAGGTTAAAAACGCTATTATACAAATTTTTTATTTGAAAAATTTTATCTTAATTAAATATCAAGATATTTTTATTTTAAGAGCGCGTTAAAGACTATAAAGAACTAAAAAAGCCATAATTATCCAATAAAGCCAAAAAAACCGCGGCCGAAGAAGTTTTCGGCCGCGGTTAAGGAGGTAAAAGGCAGGAGACAAAATAGTCTTTAAATAGGGTCCCCAGTCCGGATCCGCAAAGTCCGGGCCACGTCGAGGACAAAGATAACCCCGTCGCCAGCCTGACCAGAGTGGGCGCCCTCGGTGATGGCTTTAATGGCTTGCTCGACTTTTTCTTCGGCCACCCCTATTTCCAGGCGGATCTTCTTTAACAAATTGACTTCCGTCTGAATCCCGCGGTAAGCCTCGGTATAGCCCTTTTGCTGGCCAGCCCCCAAAACGTTCGTGACGGATAAGGAGTATAACTCTTGGGCGTAAAGTTTCGTTTTGACGTCCTGCAGAGCCTCAGGACGAATAAAAGCTATAATTAGTTTCATTTGGCCCTCCGTCAGTTATTGGAGAAAAACTGGAAGCCACTGTAAGCTTCAGTCCGGTGCTCGGTCAGATCGAGACCTTTAATTTCGTCTTTAGGATCGACCCTTAACCCGATCACGGCTTTGACTATTTTGAAAATAACCAGGCCCATGACGAAAGCCCAAAGCCCAATTGAGACGGCCCCTAGGGTCTGAACGCCCAAGGCCTTTAAACCGCCGCCGTAGAAAAGGCCGAGGGTATCGCTACCGTAAGTCGGGGCCGCGAACAACCCAACCGAGACGCTGCCAAAAAACCCACAGACCCCGTGGACCGAGACCGCGCCGACGGGGTCGTCGATTTTTAGTTTCTGGTCAATAAACAGAACCGAGGCCACGACTAAAATACCCGAAAGAAAACCGATGATGACCGCGCCAAAAGGATTTACGTCGTAGCAACCAGCGGTAATGCCCACCAATCCGGCTAAAACGCCGTTAAAGCTCATCGAAGGATCGGATTTACCGCTAATATACCAACTCGCGAGCATGGCCCCTAAAAAGCCGGCGCAAGCGGCGACGTTGGTGTTCACGGCGATATAGCCAATGGTCCCGTCGGGGACGTTGGTCGAGCCGCAGTTAAAACCGAACCAGGCGAACCAAAGAATAAAGACGCCTAAAGCCGTAAAGGCCAGATTGTGCCCAGGAATGGCTCGGGCGACGCCATCGGGGGAGTATTTACCGAGGCGCGGGCCAACTACTATGGCCCCGGCCATGGCGACAAAACCGCCCACCGAGTGGACGACCGAAGACCCGGCGAAATCAATGAACCCCAGGTCGCCTAACCAACCGTTGGTGCCGCCATTGGCCCCCGCGTTTAAGGCGTTCCAAGCCCAGTGGCCGCTAATGGGGTAAATCACGACCGAGATCAAAAGACTGGTAAAAAGGTAAGCGGCGAACTTGGTCCGGCCCGCGATAGCCCCCGACACGATGGTGGCCGCGGTGCCGCAAAAGACGCTCTGAAAAAACCAAAAGGTCAGTCCCCATTGCGTAGCCGGGGTGGAACCGTCGTTTAACCCGTTAATGAAGAAAAAACTACTGCCAAAAATCCCCCCTTCGGAAGATCCGAACATCAGCCCAAAACCGACGAACAAGAAGGCTAAACAGCCAATCATGAAGTCCGCGAAGTTCTTCATTAAAATATTGGCCGCGTTCTTGGCTCGGGAAAGGCCGCATTCGACCAAGGCGAAGCCAGGCTGCATAAACATAACCAAAACGCCGCCCAATAGCGTCCAGGTGATGTTGGCGTTTGATTGCGCCAAAAAGGTCGCGTCATCCGCCAGGGCCAACCCGGTCCCGAACCATAGTAGCCCCAAGGTTGGAGCTAAAAGGAATAACAAACGTTTCATATTAAACCCGCGCATCGTCGCCTCCGTCTTTTGATTATCATCGTTCGCCCCTAAAGAATGTCTCCAAAAAATAAATAGTTTTGAGCTCGCGCCCGGTAAATAAAAGCGAATGTCGTGCCAAAGCTCGCCTAAGTGGCCTTAAGTGGGTCCAAAAAACTCTGGCCAAAGTGACTAAAGCTAAAGAAATTAGCCTATTTTAGGGGTTTAAATTAAATTGGCCTGGCCCCAAAAGATTTGGGCGATTGGCCCAGAAAGGTAAGAAAATAGCGAAGAAAAGCCTTGAAAAGCCTTTTTTTCGGTCCATAAACGTGCTTTACCCGTAAACATTTTGACATTTACGTAGTTTTTCAGATCGTAATTTTTGGCGGGCTTTTTTGGAATTTTTGGATTTTTATACAATAAAACGATATGTTGGCCACTGTGGCCCGAAAACGGCCTTTTTGGCGACAGGCTCAAAGGGTCTAAAAAACGCTTTAGAGGCTCTACAGTTTAGAGATTTTTAAATCGCGATTTTTAAGGCAAAAAACAACGACTAACACAGGCGCCTCAACTCGCGATTAAGGCGCTTAAAGCTTATAGACGCTTTTTGGATATTGTGGTTTAATTGGGTCTGATAGCGTCGCTTAGGAGTTTTAAGCCTAAAAGAAAAATGGGAGGGGAGATGCTGTTCGCCTTGATTCGTTTTTTATTCGCCGTGGCCTTAGTTCTTTTTTTGGTTAGCCCAAGCGTGGCTTTCGCTGATCTAGCCGACGAGATCGTCGCGGCCACCAACCGGGAAAGGGTCTCAAGAGGCCTTAATCCTCTCAAAACGGAATCGGCCTTAAGCCAGGCCGCCGCCAAACGGGCTCAGGAACTTACGCGTTCTTTTAGCCACGACCGGCCGAACGGGCGAGAGGCGTCCTCGGTCTTTGACGAATTTGGGATCGATTTTCAAAAATTCGCCGAAAATATCTATTACGACTCTTACCCCCGCTTAAACCCAGCTCAGGCGGTTAAGACCTGGATGGGGTCGTCGGGCCATCGCCAAAACATCCTAGGGGCTGACTATACCCATATTGGGGTGGGGGTCCGGCGGGGCGACAATGGCTTAAACTACGCCGTTCAGCTTTTTAAAAAAGAATGGGGGGACCGGAACGCGAGGCCAAATAGACCGCGTAATAACGGCGGTCGATCTCGGTCTCGGGGTCGATAGAAGGAGGTAAGAAAATTTGCTGACCTTAGCGAGGGAGAGGTGGTTTTTAATAAAATAAATAAGACAGTCTTAAAGATATTTAATGGTAATTTTCCGTAATTTTTCTGTTTTGGATGAAAGGGGGGACTCGTTAAACCTAACTTTTAGAACTTATCTCGCTACCGTATGAATATTTATAACTAGTCTTTCAATTTCATTAATGAAAAACAAAAGATTTTTTTGGATCAGATTTCCATATTTTTATATTGATTCATATTATCATAATATAAAACAATCATTAACAAATCTCATTAGTAAATAAAAAGCTGAAATCAATATTATTAAGACAGAGGAGTTTTTTATGATTCTCAATGTCACAAAAGTAAGCTCTGTAGTGAAATAATATTCTGATGATGTTAGGAAAGTATTTAAAATAAATAAAGTTTTTTTATATGGTTCATACGCAAAAGGCACAGCTACTGATTATAGCGATGTAGACGTTTGTTTTTTTTTCGAAAGTTACGGCGATATCGTCCTGTTTGATGTTAGGGCGCAATTACTTGGAATGTCTCATAAATATATAGATATTTATATATAACCGATAGCATTTGAAGTCTCTGATCTTTACGATGACAATCCTTTTGTCAAAGAAGTACTCCTTACTGGCTTTGAAATTTTGTAACCGTTCACTAAAAAATAACTCACCGCCTCTTTTCGGCCATCTAGACATTTCTTATATGTTTTTTTGGAGCGATTAAACTTTTATGAAGTTCTATAAATTCGCGAGCGATATATTCAAAAGAATTTTACGATAAATTAGATTCAGTGGTTATATTTATGGCCTTTTTTTGAGCCATAGGCTTAACGCCATTTTTTAAGGCAGTTTTCGCGTTCTCTAAAAGTTCGCGAGCTTGTTTAACGCCAATCTCTGGATATGACCCAAAAGTAATAGTTTGTCTAGTTTCAAATTTATAGTCAAATCTCTAAGTCTTTGTGGCGATTGACGAAATGTAAAGATATAGGCCGCCTCCGTCGTATACTTTATAGGGGGCCCCCTTTTGACTTAAAAGATTTTATTTTGAAATTAGTTAAGGGGGGTTAGTTTAGGCATAAACTTGCAAAACGGTAAAAAATTTTTTTTGCGGTAAAGACTCGTGAAATTTACCGTCAAAACTTTTCTCTGCCAAGTAAATTTTAATAAGCAAGGTAGTTTTTTGGAGCGCGTAAAATTAAATAAAAACCTCGCAAGTCCTGGATTGACGCGGGGTTTAAAGGTTTTAAAGGCTTATTTTTAACTATAGAGATTCAAATTCAATTATAAGGAATTAACCGAATTTCTTTATTTATTTGCCGCAACATTTTTTAGTTTTTTTTTGGAGGATTTTTTAGTATTAAATCCAGCCAACAAGCAAAGGATGATTTATTAATAATTATAAATTTTGTTTATTAAAACATATAAACCATCGTTTTATATGTTTTTTTAGAGCATTAAAACAGTAAAAAAATAGACAACATCTACTTATTATGACTGCCCATTGGGCGGCCTTTTTTAGGTTTATCAATAGTGCCACCTTCAGAAGGAAGGTTGCCATCTAATTGTTTTGGCTTGTTACGAATACCTAAAGGACGACCTCTTTTAGGTTTATCCATAGTGCCAGACCTTTCAGAAGAAAGGTTGCCATCGGATTGTTTTGGCTTGTTACGACT
>JAIROO010000085.1 GCA_031257535.1 Deltaproteobacteria bacterium | reverse complement strand
AAAGATAAACAATAAAATTTTGATTGTCAAGCCCTAATAACTACATAGTAGTAAATTTATTTCATAAAAACTTTTGATAAATAGATGAAGTTTTTTTCACCTCAAAATGATAAAATGTTAGGTGTCCCAATATTGAGAATTCGTCTATGGCTCAGGCATCCAAAATAGGAAAAAGTTATCGGCAAGCAGTATAGACTCTTCTAGGAGACTGGTTTGGTTAAACCAAATTGCACAGGTGGAAAAATTTCAATGGCAAGTTGTTTCTTTTGGGCCAGTTGTTTATTTCAGCCAATAAAAAAACCGCAAGTCTTGGATTGACGCGGGGCTTAAAGATTTTAAGGGTTTATTTTCAACTATAGAGATTTATATTAAATTATAAGGAATTAAGCTGCTGGCGCGTACCTTGGCATAAATCTCCAAAACGGTAAAAAAATTTTTTCGCGGTAAAGACTCTTGAAATTTACCGTTAAAACTTTTCTCTGTCAAGGTAAATTTTATTAACAAGGTAGTTTTTTGGAGCGCGTAAAATCAAATAAAAAACCCCGCAAGTCTTGGATTGACGCGGGGTTTAAAGGTTTTAAAGGCTTATTTTTAACTATAGAGATTTATATTAAATTATAAGGAATTAAGCCGCTGGTGCGAGAGAGGGGATTTGAACCCCTACAGCCAAAGCCGCCGGCTCCTAAGGCCGGTGCGTCTACCAATTCCGCCACTCTCGCCCACAAAAAAGCGAGCGACCATTTTTTCGGCCAAAATGTCGCCCCCCAAAAAGAACCAGCGTTTTTGCCAAAATTTGAAGCGTTAACTTTAGCTTAAGCGGAGTAAAAAAACAAGCATAATTTTTAGGCCATTTTGGCCAGTCGCTAGAAGTTTTGCCCCGCTTTTCCAAAGACGCCTTTTTTTAGCCCTTCTAAAAAGCGGCGCCTAAAGGGGGTTAGCCAAAAAGTCTTTAAGGATCTCGCTAAAGTCGGCTCTTAGTCCGCCGGCGGGCTATTACGCCTGTTTTTAAGGGCCTATAAGCCCTTAAAGTTACGCCAAATGCCAGAGAGGGAAGGGGAGCCGACCAGATTTAGAACATCTGGCGGCGATCGTTGGATGAGGCGTAACCTAAGATTTCGCGGTATTTGGCCACGGTGCGGCGGGCGATGGAGATATTTGAGCCTTGCAGAATCTCCACGATCCGCTGATCGGAGAGGGGTTTTTTTGGATCTTCGGCTCCGATAATCTGTTTAATCCGGTTTTTGACGCTTTCCGAGGATAAGGGCTGGGAGGAGTCACCGGCTAAGCGACTAATAGGGCTATCGAAGAAGTATTTGAGCTCAAAAACGCCCCGGGGAGTGTCGACGTATTTATTGGACGTCACCCGGCTAATGGTTGACTCGTGAAAGCCGAGGTCTTCGGCCACGTCCTTTAAGACCATGGGTTTTAAGTGCTCGACCCCGTATTCCAAAAATTCCCGTTGAAACTTAAAGATCGACTCGGTGACCCGGTAGATGGTCCTTTGTCTTTGGTGGATGCTCCGGATCAAAAAGACCGCGCCTTTGAGCTTTTCGTTTAAGTATTTGCGGGTCTCGTCCGGGGCGCTTTTGTCGCTTAACATCCTTTTATAGGATTTGTTGACTTTAAGCTTAGGGAGACCGTCTTCGTTTAAGGAGATAACGTAGTCGTGGCCAACTTTAGTCACGTAGACGTCTGGAATAACGTAAATGGGGTCGGCGTTGACGAAGGCTCGGGCTGGCCGAGGGTCTAAGGCCTTTAAAGACTCAAGCGCGGCTAAAATCTCCTCCCGCTCCTTTTGGAGGATCCGACACAAACCGTTTAGGTCTTTTTTTTCCACGAGCTTTAAATGCTTTTGGCAGATCAGAGCGGCTAAGCTGTCTTTTAAGTCAAAGCGGGCCAGTTGAAGCAAAAGGCACTCGGTTAAATCCCGGGCCCCGACCCCGGCGGGATCGAGTTCTTGGACGCGGGTTAAGGTCTCGGCCACTTCTTGGGGTTGACTAATGGTCATCTGGGCGATTTCCTCAAGGCTGGCCATCAGATAGCCGTCGTCGTTTAAGTTGCCGATAATGGTCTCGCCCCTTTGAAAGTCGGCTTGGTTAAGGGCCACGAATCGCCATTGCCACAAAAGGTGGTCGGTTAAAGAGGCGCGGCTAGCCATAAAGGTCTCAAACCCTGGGGATTCCTCAGGGGTCTCATGGCTACCTACGCCCAAAGAGGAGCTTGGCGAACTGGAGTACTCGCCAAAATAGCTTTCCCAGTCAAACTCCTCGCGGATTTTTTCTTCGGTCTCGCCAGTGGCCTCGGCGAACTGGTCGTCCTCGTTATTTTGGTCGTCAGCGTTGTCGTATTGGGAGTCGGCGTTGTCGTTTAGGCTTTCTAAGTTGTCGTTGGGCGCGGTCAGGTCTAAAACTGGGTTTTCCAGCATTTCTTGATAGATCTCGTCTTTGAGCTCCAACTGGTTCAGTTGCAGCAGCCGGATCGCCTGCTGAAGCTGAGGAGTCATGACCATCGTCTGGGTTTGTTTTTGAACTAGATGAATATCCATGGCCATAAAGAGAACTCCAAAAAAGCGAAAAAGCCAGTTTTGACGTTAATATCGTCCTTAAAAGTAAATTTATGAGCCTATCGTCGGCTGGCGTAAAGCTCTAAAGGCTGGTTTTCGGCTATAGGGAAAACCCCGGGCCTAAGTAAATCTGGCGGACGGTCTCGTCGCCAGCTAGCTCAAAAGGCAAACCTTCGCGTAAAACCCTACCCTCGTTAATGATGTAAGCTCGATCGCAGACGTGCAAAGTTTCCCTAACGTTGTGATCGGAGATGAGAATGCCTAAGCCTTTGGCTTTTAAAAGGCGGATCAGTTGCTGGATGTCGCCCACGGCGATGGGGTCAATGCCAGCGAAGGGCTCGTCGAAGAGCAAAAAGACCGGGTCTAAGGCTAGGGCTCGGGTGATCTCTAAGCGTCGTCTTTCCCCGCCGGACAGGGAAATGGCCTTGTTATTGGCTAGATGAGACAGCCCCAGTTCTTTAAGCAAGACTACCAGCCGCTCCTGACGGGCCGCTTTGTCGAGATCCATGGTCTCTAAAATGGCCATGACGTTCTCGGCCACCGTTAAGCGCCGAAAGACCGAGGGCTCTTGGGGAAGATAAGTGAGCCCCAACCGCGCCCTTTTATACATGGGCCAGTCGGTCAGGTCGTGGTCGTCCATTAAAACCGTGCCCGAGTCGGGCGGGATTAGGCCGACCAGCATATAAAAAGTCGTGGTTTTGCCCGCCCCGTTGGGTCCTAATAGGCCGCAGATCTCGCCGACTCCTAAAGAGACGTCGACCCCGTCCACGACTTTTCGGGGGCCATAACTTTTAACTAGACCCGAGGCGGCTAAGTGCCGAAGTTTCATCGAGTTGGCGGCTCCTTGGGCGTCGGGCGCTCGTAGAAGGCTCGGACCCGGGAGTTGTTTTGGCTTTCCACCTGGGAACGGTTCTCGTCTAAGAAATAAGTCACTTCGTGGCCAGTGACCGCGTTTCGACCCTGCCAGACTCGAGCGTCCCCAGTTAAAATAAGCCGCCGCGGGGCGGCTTTGGCTAGATAAAGGGCTTTTTGGCCCACGGCTAGACGGTCGCCCTGCTGAATCTTGACCGCGCCCTCGCACTCCACCCGCTCGATCTCTTGGCCGCCGCTAAAGGCCGGAGACTCGTTTTGGGCGGCGTTGGCTAAGGGAGGGTTAGGGAGTTCGGTGGTCGCTAAAGGGGCGGGTTCCTCGGTCGCCGCGGCCGAGTCTGGGGTTTTCTTAGCCGCGGTTTTAGCTTGATAATGGACCTTCATGACGTCGCAAGAGATGATGAGATCGTCTTGCCGGGCGATGACTCGACCCGAGAAGGTGACGACTTTGGTCTTGTCGTTGGCCGTCATGTGGTCGGCCGTGATGGAAATGGGCCCGTCCCGGGGAGTCGTGGCGGGGCTTGAGCTCTGGTTTGGGTTAAGGGGCGGGGCCGGTGGGGCGGCGAAGGCCAAGGAGTTAAGAGCCAGCCCCAGGCCAATGGCCAAGACTAATTTTAAGGTTATGGTCATAGGTTAATCATGAATAAAATCCGGCCCTCGACTTCCAAGACGCCGGTTCGGGAGTTGTAAACGAAACCCCGCCCCGAAAGGCTTAAACGGGGATCCTCTAAACAAAACTCTTCTTGGCTGGTCAAAATTCCGTCGTCCATGTTTAAGGCCAGCTTCGAGCCGGTTAAGATCCGACCCTCGTCGTCCTCGGTGCGGACCTGGCCAGATAAAACGACCTTCTTTTGTTCCGGGGCGTAACGACCTTGCTCGGCTTTGACGTTTAAGGTGCCGCTTTCGGAGGCCACTAAAGCGGCGACGTCGCTTAAAACAAACAAGTCCTCCCGCTTAAAGTACTGGGCCGAGGCCGCGTTTAAGGCTAGACGCCGGCCGTTTTCCCCAGCCTCGTTTAAGACCAGGTTGCTTAAACGCATGTCCACGTTGGCCGGGAGCATGTTCTTTAAAGCCCCTAAACGCGCGCCGGTTAAGCGCGTGTTTATGAGGAGAAAGCTCGAGACCAAAATAAAGCCGAAAAAGGCGCAGAGGATAATAAACCTAACGCGGGTCATAGGCGCGGCGATCCCTATAGCGAACAAAATAACAATTAACGAGAATTCGCGAAAAAAATGGACAAAGCCATAAAAACTCGCCCGGGCGCTTTTCTAAAAGACATTTTGGCCACAAGGGGCGCGATCTAAACTGGCGGTCTGATTATATCTTCAAATTGGGTTTTAGTCAAAATAGCGAAAGCATTTTCTGTGCCGAAAACGGAAAATTGAGCGTAATCAAGGGGTTATAATAATAAAAGTATTTTTTCATTTGATTTATTATCCTTTGAAACTCTTGGGGCGGCGGTTTTAGAGGCTTTAGCTCGCGGTTTAAGCTAAATGGCGAACTCGGCGAAAGAGGCTAAGGTGGGGTCTTAAGGTCTAACTATAATTTCCGATATTTATTGCAATAAAGCGTTAAAGATGTTTTTTTACTTACCATAATTTTATTAAATTAAAAATATTTAGTTGTTTGAATTAATAGAATATGTAAAACAATAGTTGTCATTAAATAATATTATTGTTTGAATATAAATTTCGCGCCTTTGAAAAAAATGGGTTGGTCCCCCTCGCCAAGACCAAGAGAGAACTTCAATTTGAGCTTGGCTTAAGGCCAAAAGCCAAAAGAGCCCCGCGATTAAACCATGGCCTTTAAGGCTCTAACAAAAAAAAAAGGGGACAATTTTGTCCCCTTTTTTTTAAAAAACAATATAATTTATCAAACAGAAAAAGTAGCGAAAAACGACCCAAAGTCGATTTAAATGAGCTTTCTTAGGCTGTTTCTGACTTTTTCGCGGGGCCCCACTTCTCGGCCTTTATTAAAGAACGTGGTGTAATCGTTTTTGCCGTGATAGTCAAAGAAAGTGACTAGGCCGTTTAAGAGGCCATTTTGGAATTCGCCTTGATAACCATTGCCCCCGGGGACGGTTATGACGCAAAAGCCATTGGGTTTGCCGTCCTTAAAACGACCTTTAATGGTCATCTGGCCGTATTTTTCTAAAACGCCGTAGCCGTCGAACTTATTGTTGGAAAATTCGCCGGTATAGGTGAAAACGTGGCGTAAGGATAAGGTCCCTTGACCTTGAAAGTAACCGTCTTTGTGGTCGCCTTCGTAAATAAGGCCAAAAGGAAACAAGGAGACGCCGCGGCCATTGGCCAAGTCATTGGCGAATTCTCCCTCGTAACGCACCCCGGTGTGCTCCTCGTAAACCCCATAGCCGCTTTTCTGGCCATTTTTAAACTCGCCAACGTATTTGTCCCGACCTTGAGCCGCGCCTTGGCCTTCGGCTTTGCCGAGGCTATTGATCGGGCCCGAGTATTTGAAGTTAATGTCGGCGTCGTCTACTGGATTAATCTGGGGTGGTTTAGTCGGCGGGGGAGCGATTTGGGGTTCGTTTTGGGCCTTGGCTACTCCCACCCCAATTATGAGGGCGGTTAAAATTATAATAAAGCTGGTTTTTTCTATGAGCGACCTAAGCATATTTACCTACCTTATTTATTGCCCGTTTAGGCCCTAAAGAATTACCAGGTTATGTTAACAAGTATTTATCGTCTAGACAAGAGAAAAACTTTAACGCCCTCCCCAAATAGCCGGATTAGCTCCCATTTTTAGGAGTTCGGCCTTGGGAATTTCCAAAGACGCGGGCCCGTCGGCGTAGGACCAGCCATCATAAGCGCCTAAATTTAAAAAAGCCCCCTCGGGCGTAAAGACCGGGTTGCCCAGGTCGGCTAAGGCGAGGTCGGCCTTTTTGAGCCGGGCGGGGACTTGGCTTAGTTTGGCCGCTTGACAAGAGGTCAGGTCATTTTCGCCATTGGTGTAAAAGTTGGGGATCGAATCGGCCTCATTGCCAAGAGCGTGGCTTTGTTCGCACCATTTTGGGGCTAAATAAGCCCATAAAAGGGGCGCGCTTTTGGCGGGATCTGGAAAGAGATCTTTTATATTCATGACCCGACCTTGACCAATCAGATAAGTTTGGGAAAAGAAAGAGGTCGACGGATGGGCCGCGAAAATAGGCGAGTCAAAATCTTGGTAAATTACGCTCAAGAAACCCGGGCCTGGGGCGAAGGCCTGAAAATTAATGATGGAGTCAGCCTCAAGCTCTTCGTCTTCCTCTTCCAACTCTTCCTCCCCAGCGGCTGGGGTCGCGGGTTTAGGCGCGGGGCACTCGAGTTCTTTTAAGGCCTTGACGTTGTCGGCTTTTTTGGTCGCGAATCGTTGACTAAAGTCGTCTAAAATCAACTTATCCACGGCCTCGTTCCCGGTGGAGGTGGGGAAACTAACGACAATGGAAAACCCAAGCCGGGGACATTTGCTATAGACGGCGTTCTGCCGGATCGATTGGGAGCTTAAGAACTCAAAGCCCTTAGAGGGAAAGGAATTGCCTTCCTCGTCAAAGTAAACGTCGTTGTCGTCCGCTGGGGCGGGCGGAGTCGGAGTCTCCGCGGGAGTGGGGCTGGGGGCTTTAGTGATCCCGGTCGGGGGCTGGGTTTTTTGGGCGAACGACTCTTTTGAGTCGACGCCTAAAAGAAAGGCCAAAAGGGCTAAAATGGTCAAAACGCTTAAAAGACGATTAAAGGAAAAACAAAACTTCATAAACTACTCCAAGTAAAAAATTTTTAAAAATATAAATCTTTATTAGTTAACTAAAACTAAAGATGTCAAGGTAAAAAAGTCTAACTTAACTAATAAAATATTTTTTTATAAAACTAAATCAATAGAAGTCAAGGCAAAAAAGTATGAATCCAAAAAATAATCAGAGAAAAAATATATAGATCAAAAAAGGCTATTTTGAACACAAAAGATGTTCAGAACGAAAAGCTATTTAGGACGAAAATTTGTTTAGAAAGATAATATTTTTAGAAAGAAAAATATTTTTAGAAAGAATAATATTTAGCCAGTGAAAGCCTTAATAAACATAGAGAGCCATAAAAAAAGATGATGAAAGTCTAAAAAAGTCGAGCGATATATTTTTTTTAAGGTTAGTTAGGCGAATTTTTTTGCTAAAAAGTCAAGAAATATTAGGGCCACGCAAAAACCCCGTTCTGACTTAATTTTGGCTAAAAATGGCTAATATTTCAGGTTTTTCCCGACTGGCGCATCCGGGTGCCGTGCATCAGGGAAAGGTTAATCTCCATGGCCGACAAACCCCGGGGAAAAAAACAGCCACTGATTTGGGCGTTTTTGATGCTGGCCCCGTCTAAATTGGCCTCGGACAGATCCACGCCGCCTAAATTGGCTCCCCGTAAATAACATCCCGCGAGGTTGGCCTTTTTAAGGTGAAAATTCCGCAAATCCAGATCGCTTAAATTTTGGTTGGCGAGATCCGGGATTTGGTCTAAGTTAGCCAGCTTGTTGAACTCCTCCACATTTTCCTCGAAGAGAAGCCGAGGCTTGGGAGTCCGTTTAATCTCGAAATGATGGCTGTCCATTTGAGGTCTTTCCCTCCAAAGGGGCTCTAGATTTTGGCGACCTAAGGCCTTATGTTTTTTTTCGCCTAAACGGCCAAAAAGGCCTCGTCTAATGGCCTATTTAGAAACGCGATTTTAGAAAGACCGCGCTTATTCGCGAAAAGTTCTTATTTTAACCAGAGAATTTTGGCGAACGGAGCGGAAAATTTAAGTTTTAAAAAAGCCTTAGCGAATATATCGCCTTAAAAAAAATTACGCCTTATAATCGCGCCATGAGGCGATAGGCTTTTGGTTAGCCCCTATTTTAATGGTCCAGTTTAAAACCAAGCGAAAAGAAAGTCAACATGTCGGTCATTAAATAAAATAAATTTTAGACTGAATATTTACAGTAAAAAGGTAAAATTAGATTTATGTTGGGCTCATAAAGGCGCCTTATCTAAGAAGGGTTTAGACCTTTTTAAGGTTCGGCGTCAGCTCTTAAGCGGCCGAATCCGCCCGAGCCCGCCCTCTTAAGCCGAAACGTTATTTGAGGCGGCCTTTTTTTAACTGTCGACGAGCATTTTTTATCAGACAATAAAAGTTATCTAAGCGACTTAAGACATATTATAGTTATAAAAATATATTTAAAACCATTTATTTTGTTATTTAGCTAATATTATTTTTATTTATGAATAATAACTAATTAACATGAATCTTTAGAAAAATTTTTAACGTAATTTTTTGGTTGTTATTACTAATAATCAAACAATTATTATCGTTAAATAAACGTTACGTCCGCGCGTTAAGCGACTTTATAAACTTAACACGCTGTTTTTATTAGCTAAAAAAAAGATTCTTGTTTTTAGCTAAGCTCTTGGCTAAAATAAGCCCGATTCAATTCCTTGACAAATCGGAGCTAGGATTTTTTGGCGTTGACGCCGCGAGCCAGGGGTTTTTTTTGGGCCAATTGTTTTTTTATTTAGGCGGAGCGAAAAGCGGCAAAACCAAAGCCGCCTTAAAGGCCACCGAGGCTTATAGCGGCCCAAAAGTTTATTTGGCCACCGCTCAAGCTCGCGACGAGGAGATGCGGGCCCGGATCTTAAACCACCAGGCCGAGCGTGGACCGGACTGGCGGACCGTGGAAGCCCCTTACGACCCGGCGGCGGCTATTTCCCTTCTGCCAGGCGCCTGGCCCGTCCTAGTCGACTGCCTGACTTTGTGGGTCAGTAATTTGTTGGAGGACCCGGCCGACCCCAAAGACTTAGTCTGGGTCGCGGCCAGGGCCAATCAATTAATTGACGTTTTAACCGCCCGACCTGGCCCAGCTATTGTGGTCTCGGGGGAGGTAGGTCTAGGCTTAGTCCCCATGGAGCCTTTAAGCCGTTTTTACCGCGAGGCTTTGGGACTGGTCAACCAACTGGTCGCGGCCCGGGCCAGTTCGGCTTTTTTGCTGGTGGCGGGCCTTAAATTGAAGCTTGAGCCTTAGTCTACCTCATGTTACCCGGTCTTTACGCGCACGCGCCTTTTTGTCAAAGGCGGTGCCCTTACTGCGATTTTTACTCCGATACCGATCTAACCCTGATTCCTTTATGGCTAACGGCTTTAAAGCAAGAGGCCGCCTTAAGGTTTCCTTATTGGACCGATTCTTTCGACACCCTTTATTTAGGCGGGGGCAGCCCAAGCCTATTGAATCGCCAACAGCTGACGTCATTTAAAGAAGCCTTAGGCCCTTTAAAAATCAGTCCCAAAGCCGAGGTGACCATTGAGGCTAATCCCGAGGACGTGACCGCGGAGATTGTTCGCGGTTGGGTGAGCGTTGGCGTGACCCGGGTCTCTTTGGGGGTCCAGTCTTTTCTCGAAAAAGCCTTAACCGGGCCCTTAGGCCGGACGGCCAGAAGGGACATGTCTCTTTCGGCCATTAAAATCATTCGAGGGAGCGGCCTGTCTTTAAGCTTAGATCTGCTCTTCGCCTGGCCTGGCCAAGACATAGAGGACTGGCTAGACGACTTGGCCTGGGCCGGGGACTCTGGAGCCGAGCACTTGTCGCTTTACGCCCTTTATCCGCCAGTTGGCTCGCCCATAGCCCAGAGCCTTAAACTCGGACAATATCGCCCCGTGGCCGAGGATCTTGAGGCCGAGATGTTTTTAACGGCCGGCTGTTACTTAAAAAGACGCGGCTACGAGCGGTATGAGGTGGCCAATTTCGCGAAAAGAGGCGCCCAATGTCGACACAACTTAAAGTATTGGCGACGGGACAACTATCTAGGTTTAGGTCCCGCCGCTCATTCGTTTGACGGGACTAGAAGGTGGGCCAACGTTTCTTCCATTACCGAATGGGCTAAAGCTTTGTCGGAGGGGCGCACGTCTTTGAGCCTCATTGAGGACGTCTCCCCAGAGCAAGCGAGGCTAGAGAGCTTGATGTTAGGGCTCCGGCTGGCCCAAGGAGCCCCCTTAAGCCTCGCCAAAGACCAAAGGCTCGTCGACAAGTTGACCGCCGATGGTTATCTTATTAAAACCGGTGGCTACATGAAGCCCACGGAAAAAGGTTTTTTAGCGGCCGATTTTTTGGCTCGCTTTTTAGCCTAAAAAAAAGCCAGATTTTTTAGGCCATAAGGGGAGGCTTTTTATGAGCGCGGCTGAGGTTTATTTTACTTCCATGCGTTGCCGGTTAGGCGATAGCCTTTTATCGAAGCTGGATCGGCTAATGACCGCGGCTGGCCTAGAGAAGATCGACTTTAACCAGAAATTTTGCGCCATTAAGATTCATTTTGGGGAACCGGGCAATTTAGCATTTTTGCGGCCCAACTTCGCCAAAACCGTGGCGGACCGGATAAAAAGCTTAGGCGGGCGCCCTTTCTTAACCGATTGCGGGACTTTGTACGTCGGCCGCCGGACCCACGCTTTAGCTCACTTGGAGGCGGCTTACGAAAATGGTTTTTTCCCCTTAGCCACAGGCTGCCAGATTCTGATCGCCGACGGCCTTAAAGGCACCGACGAAGTGGAGGCCCCGGTCCCAACCGGGATAATCGTGAAAAGCGCTAAAATTGGGCGGGCCATTATGGACGCCGATATCGTGGTCTCCTTAAACCATTTTAAAGGCCACGAGCTAACCGGGTTTGGCGGGGCCATCAAAAACTTGGGCATGGGTAGCGGCAGCCGGGCCGGTAAAATGGTCATGCATAACGACGGTAAGCCTAGCGTCACTCAAAAGCGGTGCGTGGGCTGTGGGACGTGCGCTAAATTTTGCGCTCAGGCGGCTATTTCTTTTAACAAGAAAAAAGCCAGTATTGACCAGGCCAAATGCGTTGGCTGCGGCCGCTGCTTAGGGACTTGCAATTACCACGCCATTGAAAACTCTTGGGACACGGCCAATAGCTCCCTTAACTATAAAATGGCCGAGTACGCTCTGGCCGTGGTTTATGGTCGACCCAATTTTCATATTAACGTGATAAACCAGGTCTCGCCTTATTGCGACTGCCACCAGGAAAACGACGCGGCCGTGGTCCCGGATTTAGGAATTTACGCGAGTTTCGATCCCGTGGCCTTGGATCTGGCCTCCATTTTAGCGGTCAACGCGGCGGTAGGCGTAAAAGAAAGCATTCTGGGCGAAAGAAGCGCGACCGGTCCCGACCATTTCACCAATATCCACCCCGCCACTAATTGGCGCGACCAGATCGATCACGCGGTCAAGATCAAGTTAGGTTCTGACCAATATAATCTTATTGAGGTTCAGTAACTTTATTTTATCTAATAGATAATTGTTTTTTTAGCTCTAATATCGTTTTTTATAAAGGCCGTTAGTCTAAAAATATATTGTTTAATCTGACATATCCAAAGTTATTTTGGCTAACTCATTTATTTTTACTTGGTTTTTCCGACTATCGGTTTTATTTTTCTATCCATAATATATAAAAAAATATTTTTATATACCTAATATATTTGAACTCTATCCACATTATAATGCTTATTAGTTTTTTTTCTTTACCAAAATGATCAGTTTTGAAGAGTAGAGTTTATGTTGATAAAATCCCCAACCATCTACTTTCATCTAATAAAATAAATAAGATATCGACAAAGACTCAGATTGACATAAAAAAATGCTAATAATAAATGGCTAAAGACGTGGTTCGACCCGTCCTGGCCCACTTCAAGTCTAAAAGGAGGATAATGTTTTTTTAGTTGACCATGACGTTTTTGATGGGTTTCGCGGCGCGTTTTTCCGTTTTTTGGATCCGCCAAAATCGCTTTGAATTCTTGAGATTTTTCGGTAAAAGTACTCCATGAACTTCTCCTAAAAGACCCTTATCTCCGCGGTTAACGGTATTTGTTAGTTGACTCCATGGCTTTCAATTAAAACAAACTAAGGCGATATATTATAGAGGAACTCGTGGAAGCTAAATCCATTAAACAATTTAATACCGCTGGCCCTTGCGCGCCCAGA
>JAIROO010000068.1 GCA_031257535.1 Deltaproteobacteria bacterium | reverse complement strand
CCCCGCTTAAGAGAAACCCCTCAGAGCCCCAAAAAAGCCCCTCGCCTAAGATCAGCCCTTAAGCCTTAAAAAACCCACTCCCGCGAGAGCCTAAACGGTCGCCAAAAGCCTAAAAGCCTTAATTTAATTCTATCGGCAAGCGAAAGGCCTTAATTTATTAGCCGTTTAGGGTTCATCGCGTTTTTTATCAAAGGGGCTTTTTTTCGCCCTGATCTCCATGATTTACGATTTTAAGGGTTAAGAGTCGCGCGCGTTTTTTTTAAGGCGATTATCGCTTTCGCGTTTTTTTAGGCCAAAAAAAGAAGGTCAGCCTAATGGCTAAGTCGAGGGGATCGCTAAAAGTCGGCGGCGTAATATTTTTGACGCGCTCGTAAAACCCCCTTTTTGACGTTATCGTAAAAACTCCCTTTTTAATTTTTGATGGCCTATTAATATACAGTATATAGTGGTCGCTATAATTATAGTTAGGCGTATATAGAGCCAGGCCCCTAAAATTTTAAGGCCAAGGTTTTTACGAAGCCATCCATTTTAAATGGCTCGTTATTATACAATATAAAGTGGCATAAAAAATTATAGTTTCTTTTATATAGTAGTTGAGCTACGCGCGAAAAAATTCAAAACAAAGGTTTTTACGAGACCATCCTATTTTACAAGATAACCATTTTCGAATAAAATAAGTGTAATATCGCTCTGGTCTAGCCGCAAAGAGCTTTTTATCCTTAATTGCTAGACCTTTCAATCAAACGTCTTTCTGTCGCCCCCTATACCCCCTTCCTATTTTTAAGGAGCTCACATGCCCCAAAATTCGCCGTCATTTGTCCAATTTGTCCCTGGCCTAACCAACCGACCGGAGTTTGGCGAAATGTTCGGTGGCTTCCTCGTCGCGTACAACGGCCAAAACCTTTTAATTGACTGCGGCACCGTCACTGGCGCCGACAATTTAGTGGCCCGCTTAAAAGACCTTTTAGGCGAGCGACCCTTGGATCTGGTTTTATTAACCCACGCTCACCTTGACCACGCCGGGGGTCTTTCGGCTATCTTCGGAGCCTGGCCAGAAGTTAAAGCCGTGGCTCACAATAAAGCCATAAGTCACCTAGTCAACCCTACGAAACTCTGGCAAGGCACCCAAAAAGTCATGGGCGAACTGGCCGCGATGTACGGTCGCCCAGAAGGCGTAAATCCCGAGCGCCTAATCTCCCACGAGACTTTTACCCAGCCGGGATTTAAAGTCCTAGAAACGCCTGGCCACGCGCCCCACCACTTAAGCTATGGCCTAGGGGAGACCATGTTCTGCGGCGAAGCCGTGGGCTGCCCCTATTACTGGGGCTCCCGATTCTATAGTCGCCCGGCTACTCCCCCTCGCTTCTACCCGGACCCTACCTTCGCTTCCTTAGAAAAACTCCTTAAAGAGTCGCCTCGGGCGGCGTATTTCGCCCATACTCACGAAAAAGGGCCTTTAATTGAGGCCATTTTAGCCTACAGGCGCCAATTAAAGCTTTGGGACGAAATTTTAAGGTCCGCCTTTCACGGGCGCTCCCCCTCTTCCGATTCCGAGGTCCTTTTAACTCAGCTAACCGACCGACTCTTTCAACTCGATCCAGAGTTAAGCCCCCTCTTAGCTTTAGACGAGGAAACCTTAAAAGTCGAAAAATATTTTATGCGTAACTCAGCGGCCGGCTTTTTAGGCTATTACGCGGAAAAAGAGGCCACCAAACAGGCCTAACCAAAAAAAACGACCTCAGGTCAAAATAAATAGCCAGCGACCGAAATTTAAAAGCCTAAAAGATCTTTACCAAGCTAACCTAATCATCTAAACAGCGTAAAAAATATAAATATAAAGTTTTTTACGATATAAAACAATCAATCTTAACTGGCCAAACCCCCGTGACGTCTTAAAAAAGACCAAAAAAGGCAATCCTAGCTAACGTGGCGGAACCAAAAGCCAACCCTAGCTAAAGGGCCGGAACCAAAAGCCAACCCAATCTAACGGGGAGGAACCAAAAACCAACCTCATTAACGTTTCTTCAACCCATTAACTTCTTAAAGAAATAGCCTTAAGCTCAAAAAACTTTTAAATATTAGAGTATTTTCAAGTAGTTATCAATATTTTGGCTCAAAAATTTTCCCTTGACAATCTCAGCGAAGATTGGTAAATTGCCCGAATTACGCGATTTGAGCCGGCCGAGGTAGCTCAGTCGGTAGAGCACTGGACTGAAAATCCGGGTGTCGGCGGTCCGAGTCCGTCCCTCGGCACCATTAGTTTAATTATAGTCAATTATAATTAAATACAATTAAGCTAAGAATTTTAAGTTTGAATCGCTTTAACCCCGCGCCAATATTTGGTTAGCGGGGTTTTTTAATGGTCGAAAAAAACAACTGGCGCGAAAAGAACAACTTTACATTGAAAACTTAAAAAGTTTTTTTTAAAGGCGTCGGGCTACTGAAAAACGGACTAATACCTTAAAAAAAACGAGGCCTTTTACGCCTAAAATGCCCCTTCCCTTGACTGATTTTAAAATTCAGTCCCTTAAAACTAAGGACAAGCCTCATAAAATCTCCGACGGGCGCTGCCCATATATTTTCGTCTCAACGACGGGTAAAAAAAGCGGAAAAACCAAAAAGGCCTCTTCGCCAAAAACGGGCCCCTAAAAAAAGGCTAAAAAAGCGAGGGTTAAAAACCTTAAAAGCCCCCGAAATCACGGGCCACTTTCGCCGTTCTTAGCCCCATTTGGTCAGTAAAACCAACGCTACGATTATTTTAAAGCCTAAATTTTAGGCCAGGCTAAAACGGCCATAGGTCCTTTTTTTGGGGGGAGGGTTCGAAAGCCCCTTTAGCTTTAGCGACCAAACCGAGCCTTAAAGTCGCTTAAGCTTTTTTAAAATAAAATTTAAGGCGGAAAGCAGCCTTAATCGCCGTTTTTCAGAATCTTGACCTCGCCCAATTGCAAATTAAAGACGGTTTGAAATTTTTTGGCCACCCGGTCGAGACGGCTAATTTCTTCGACTAACCTCGACCCAGGCAGGACCCGGACGCCTAAATCGGCTTTTTGCCGATGGACTTTAATCTCAAAAGCCGTGATGGCCCCTTGCCGGCGGGACTCTAATACCTCGGCCGTCTCCAAGGCCAGGCCCAAAATCTGGTACTTATGGTAATCCAAAAGCTCGGAATTTTGGTAAAGCCCAATAATTTCCTCGGCTCTTTTTTTGCTCGTGCTCCGATGAACTAAAGCCAAATAAGCCATCAGATCGATCTCGTCCTCGTCGAAACCCAGTAAAGTCGCGTTTTTTATTAAGTACCAGCTATGAATCTGGTGCTGCTCGTAGGACAAGAACTTGCCAATATCATGGATCAAAGCCCCATAATACAAAAGCTCCTGGTCCTTTTTGGAGAAGGTCGTTAGATCCGCTTTGACTAAAGCCTCGTAGATAAGAACCGCGAGCTTAGCCACCGCCTCCCCGTGCTCTTCGTCGAAAAGGCAGCGCCGACCTAACTGACGCACGCCATTTTCCCGGTCCGTGGACGAGCCGTCTAAGCGGTACTGGTCTAAAAAGTCGTAAATCAGGCCGTGTTTGAGCCCATAATCCACGGCTTCTAAGGTCTCGACGTTCAATTCGTTTAAAATTGAATCAGCGATGGCGCAGCCAGCCACGATTATGGGGACCTTCTCCCGGTCTAAGCCTTTGACTTTTTTTCTTTCCTCGATAGGCATGGAGCCTAACCACAAGCCTAAGTCGGTTAACTCTTTGGTTTCCATGGGCGTAAATTTTTGCAGCTTTTCGTCCCGGCCTAAGCGTTTGGCTTGAACTCGAGCCAGATTCTCCAAAGTGCCCGCGCAACCGTAACAAACCTTGAGCTTGTAGCCTAAGACTTTGTCCTTAAAAAGACGGACTCGGTCGGCCACGTACAAAACCATGGACTTATACATCTCTTTGGAGACTTGCCCATTGCCTTCCGCTATATCAAAACGATCCGCGACTCGGGCTCCCCCCAAAGGCAAAGAGTCCAGTTCCAAATATGACTCTGGGCCTTTAACGATCAGTTCCGCGCTACCCCCGCCAATGTCTAGGATAAGGGCGGGGTCAGGGGAGTAGCTTAAGTTATTGGCCACCCCCCGATAAACTAGCCGGGCTTCCTCTAAGCCAGGGATAATCTTTAGATCCAGGCCCAGCTCCTTGGTCACCCTTTTCAGAAACTCTTCCCGGTTTTCGGCCTGGCGTAAAGCGGAGGTGGCGACCGCTCTAATATACTCGGCTTCAAAAAAACCAGCCGTCTCCACCATGCTTTTTAAAGCCTCAAAAGTCCGGTCCATGGCCTCCTTAGTTAAAACATGGTCTTTAAAAGAGCCATCGCCTAAGTTAACCGGAATTTTTTCCTGCTTTAAAATTACGTGGGACCCGTCCTCCTCTAACCTCGCGATCGCTAAGCGAACGGAATTGGTGCCTAGATCCATGAGAGCCCCGACCACGCGGCGCGCGAAAGCCATTAAAGTCGCCTCCAAAAAGATTGACGTTTTCAATAGTCCTTAAAGTCTAGCCCGCGAAATTGAAAAATTTTCTAAAGCTTATTTTTGGTTTTGGTTTTGAAAACCGCAATCAAAGGGCTAAAGATTTTTCCGGGATTTGTCGGTTAAGACGTAAGGGGTGGCCGTTGTTTTGACCTAACTGAAAGAATTTTTTAAGGCCTAAAACGAACTAACTATAACTTAAAATCCGTCTTATAACAAGAACGCGCGTAACTTTAAGGCCTTATAACGAAAGATATTTTCGTTGATTTGGCAGCTAACGTTTTTCGCTCTCTCTCTTAGAGGAAAAATTGACCAAAGGCTCAAAGGCGCCTTATGGCTTACCCTTAGACGTTATTTTAAATTTTGAAATTTTGAAATATTACAAATTTGTCAAAAAATTATTTGACCAGCGCGACTTTGGCTTAGCCGTATGACTTCGCGACCAAACTAGCGAAAGAAAGTCAATTGGCCCGCCCAAAAAACGGGCGGGCCATTATGAGTCTAGACAAAACCCATAATTTTTGAATAACCATTTGGAACTCTTTAGTCTAATTTTTAGCTCGACGCTTTTGACAAAATTAGTCTAAAGGCCTTAATTATCGACTTTTTCCAGAATCTGAAAATCCCGCGTCCTTTGAGTCATGATGGCTTGAGAATCGACCACCTCGCCCTTCGCGGCCACGACCTCGTAAGTCCCGTCCGGTCGCAAAAAATAAGCGTTGTGGTTGTCGTCTAAATGGGTCATGAGAATCTCTTGGAAAATCATGGTCTTAAGTTCGGGGTTTAAGATAGGGGCCATCACCTCAATTCGGCGGTCGAGGTTTCTGGGCATAAGGTCGGCGCTACCGATGTAGACCTCGGCTTGGCCGTTATTTTGGAAGTAAAGGATTCGAGCGTGCTCTAAAAACCGCCCGACTATGGAAGTCACGGAGATGGTCGGACTCAGATCTTTTACGCCCGGCTTTAAGCAGCAAACCCCTCGGACTTGGAGCCGAATCAAAACCCCCGCCTGGGAGGCGCGATATAAAGCCTTAATAATCTCGGGATCGCTGAGCTGTTTGACCTTCATGGCCATGAAGCCCGCGCCTTGGGCTTTGTGGATCTCGATCTCCCGGTCGATCTTGGCGATTATTTCGGTCCTGGTGGTGTTAGGGCTAACCAAGAGGTTTTCGTAGTTTTTGATTTTAGCGAGTCCGGTCATCACGTTAAAAAGGTGAACCACGTCCCGGCCAATGGATTGGTTGGCGGTCAAAAGGCCCATGTCCGTGTAAACCCGAGCCGTAATCGGGTTGTAGTTGCCGGTGCCTAAGTGAACGTAAGTCTTAAGGCCCTCTTCCTCCTGCCTTATAACCAAGCACAGTTTGGCGTGGATCTTCATGCCAACTAGACCATAAACCACGTTTATGCCAGCGTCCTCTAGAGCTTTAGCCCAGTTAATGTTCCGCATCTCGTCGAAACGGGCCTTTAACTCTACGACCGCGGTCACTTGCTTGTCGGCTCGCCTGGCCTCAATCAAGGCGTTAATGAGGGTGGAGTCGTCGCCGGTCCGATAAAGGGTTTGTTTAATGGCTTTGACTTTGGGGTCTTTAGCGGCCTGACCGATAAAATCTAATACCGGGCTGAAACTGTCGTAAGGGTGGTAGAGGAAGACGTCGGTTTTACGCAAAATCCGAAAGAAACTTTTAGATTTTTTTAAAACTTTAGGCGTTTTACTCCTAAAAGTCGGAAATCTGAGCTTTGGCATGTCAAGGCCAGAGATGATGTCCAGGTTTTCCCCACCCATACGGCCTTTAATGACGTAATGCTGCCAGTTTTCCACGTCAAAGCTTTTAACCAGCTGCTCCACCAGACGAAAAGGAGCGTCGGCCATGGTCTCGAGCTTGACCACCTCGCCAAATCGTCTTTGGTAAACCAGATCCCGCACCGCGACTAAAAGGTCGTCGGCCTCGTCCTCTTCGATCTCAATGTCGGTGTTACGGGTAATCCTAAAAAGAGTATGGGCCGTCACCTCGTAGCCGGGAAAGAGATCCTTTAAATGGTGGCCAATAAGAATATCCAAAGGCAGGATCTTGACCCCGAGCGAGGAAAACTTGGGCCGGATAGTCTGCCGGGTTAAGTTTCCGTGCTCCACGGGCAGGCAGATAAACTTGGGGAGATTATCGGGGATCTTCAGGCGGGCCTGGTAAAGCTTGGCGGCCTCGTCGGTTAACTCAATGAAGAGATTTAAGCTGCCGCTAGAGACCTGGGGGAAAGGCCGCCCCTTGTCCAGAGCCTGGGGCGTTAAAATAGGAAAAACATCCTTCTGAAAGTAGTCGGTCAGAGCGTTTTTCTCGGTCCGACTGAGGTTCTGGTAGCCGATGAACTTAAGGCCGTTCGAGAAAAGCTCGGGTTTAAGCTGTTTCTTCCACAACTCCCCGGCCTCTTGGAAAAGACCCATAACCACCCGGCGCACCCGAACGAGCTGCTCGGTGGCGCTCAGGCCGTCCGGCGAGACCTGACCCACGCCGAGCTTTCGCTGCCGCGTCAAGCCGGCCACCCGGACCATGAAAAACTCCTCAAGATTATTGTAGAAAATCGAAAGAAACTTGACTCTCTCCAATAAAGGATTGGCGGCGTCGCTCGCCTCCAGTAAAACCTTCCGATTAAATTCCAGCCAATTGAGTTCCCGATTGAAAAAAATCGCTCCTGAGCCAGATTGACGATCGTCCACTACGGTCGGTTGGCGCCCCGTAGTCCTTTTATTTTCGGCCATAAACTCCCCGAAACAAAATAAGAGCCATAAAGCGAGTTAAGGCTCACGCGATGAAAGATTCTATCAATCTAGCCTATAAATGTCAAAATTTCGTTAAATAATTGTAAATTTTTTGTCATAAAAAAGTAGGCCAAGGTCAATGTTGAAACCAAAAAGTCGCGGCGAATCCAAACAAAGACGGGGGGACTTTGGTATTTGAGAAGCGTTAAAATAACTATATCAAAGATCAGATTAAATTTACAACCTTTAAGTTTGTTAACGTGGTGACTTGAGGTAAATTTAATTTCATTGACAAATTTTTTTGGGTGGGGCGGCTTTAGCCTTCGGTTTTTTAATCCGTCTTAGGGAAACCCTCCATCATTATTTATTACTGGCTCTTTATACACGATATATAGTGCATATATAAATTTAAACAAAAATACATAGCATTTATTTGACTAAAAATAAAATATTATGTTTTTTCTATCATTTATTATGTATTTTATAATAAAAATATTAATTAACTAAATATGATGATAACATAAAACTTTAAAAACTTGCTATGTATAATAAAAAAACCTTGAAACAGTCTTAAAAAAACTATTTCAAGGTATTATAAAAATATAAATAAATAAACTTTATATAAAATTAAATAGAAAATGTTTTAATAATAACCTAAAAATAATTACTTATAACAAATAAATAAGTAAAAAAATTAATAAAAAATCAAAAAGATAAGCTAGAACTTTTAGAGATCTAAAATTCGTAAGCTAATGCCATATAAAAAATCTAACTAGGATCATGATAGATTAAATAATCAATATTAAAACCAATAACAAACTATTAACACTATTTATATGGTTAAATAACATTTTAGATGCAAATAAATAAACATTTTGATAATAGAAAAGTCGACAATTATGTTAATACTATAATAAAAAAACTGGGTATAGCGACCACGTTCCTAAAAATATTTTTCCGACAAGTTTTAGCGATTACGTGCCTTGCTTAATATTAAAGGAACATCGTGATGTGACCAAAAAAATAAACTTTCGACATTGGCATGTTTATTCGATGATCCCTCAAATTGGGGATTGACTCGTAAAAACCCCTGTTTCACGATTTTAGGCGTGTGTGGTTCTACTAAAAACGCGAATATAAAGTTAAAGCGACTACCTTATATTGTGGATAAACAAGCCCTCAAAAATTAAAAGGGGTTTTTTACGATGGCATAAATTGGGGTTAAATCATGGCGTATATTTAAAAATTTAAGTCTCCCTAGCCTTTCAGTGAGCCTTAGGTTATAAGGGATCTTTTATCTAAGATAAAAGATCCCTTAATTTAAGCTTTAATAAAAAAAATTAGAACTCATACGCTACAGCGGCGTAAAAATTCCGTCCTGGGCCTGGATAGTTAATAAACGCCTGATCGTAAGCGTCAAAAAGATTATTAATCTCTAGCCGTAGATTAAGATGACCTTTTTCCTCCCAATCTAAGATTCTTTTCTGAATCATAAAATCCACAATTAGATCATTACTATACTCTACATAATTTTTAGGCATTAAAGGTGTCCACATATTTGGTAAATCACCATAATTGCCACCAATTGTATCTTTTGAAGAATGAGCGTTAATAGTAGATGTGATATGGAAATTAGGTTCAGAAAATAAGACACCAAAAGAGTACGTAATTTTGGCGACATTTGGTAATGTATCAAAACCTAAATAATTCGCGGAGGCAGGTCCACCTTTTTTGTCTTTATTCTCCCGCGTCGGTAAGTAAGTTAAACTGACATAAGGCTTTAAGACAAAATCTTTGTTAAACGCCTGGCCAAGGTCCGCGCTAAAAGCGAATTCAAATCCAGCTATTTCCGCGCCGTTGAGGTTAACGTATTGCCACCAATTAGACCCCGGAGGCCATCCATTAGGATTATTTATGCCAGTGTCTATACCGAGTATTTTATTGTCCCAAATAGAATGGAAATATGTTAAACTAGCAGTTATGTATTCCCAAAAAATATCAAAACCTACTTCAAAAGTTTTACTTTTTTCAGGATCTAAATCTGTATTACCGTAATAAGAAGAAGTTCCATTAATTTCAGATAATGTAGGCATCCTAAAGCCTTCAGAATAATTAGCTCGAAGTTTTAGCCAGTCTAAAGGGGTGTAGGCGACGCCAACAGAAGGAACAAAATTATTTTGCTTCATATTGTGCCTGCCAGCTTGTCCGCTTTTCAAATCATAGGTATCGTAGCGGCCACCGGCTGAAAAAATGAGGTTATTTTCAAGCAAATGCAGTTTTAATGATGCAAAAAAGCCTGTATCTTCTGCGGATGGGGTAATATGAATTGCACTTTTATCTTCATATTTAGTATAATCAATTCCAATAACACCACTAATAAAATCTCCATTATAAGATAACAAACTTGTAAATGTATTTATATCCCAAGTTACATAGGAAGGACCCCACGATATACTTTTATCTGCATTTAAACCAGTACTAATGTCTTTATTTCGACCAGTACCATATACTACTGACCAGTTAAATAATTTGTCTGATGTATTTCCTTCATAAGAAAATGCTATATTAGAAAGTCTATCATCATGATTTGTTAACCCAGCATAAGGTTTCGGCCTTGGATGAAAGTAACTAACATCCGCAGAAGACCCAGTAGCATCATTAATATCTAAAAGATAATAATCAATTCCGAAACGATGTTTTTCTAAAAAAGTATAACCAATATTTAAATTAATATTATTGGAAGTACCAACAGTATTACCTTTCCATTTCCAACCTTTCCCTGTTTTATAATCTTCAGTTTGTTCAGTACGATAAAACCCAAATGAAAAATCAAAATTATTTACTTTGCCACTAAATCCAACTTTTTGTTTATTAAGAGCAAAACTTCCAAAACCAACCTCCGCGTAGCCTTTAAATTTATCAGATCCTTTTTTTGTGATAACGTTAACGACTCCACCCATGGCCATAGGGCCGTATTGGAGCGACGCTGGACCTCGAATAATTTCGATCTTTTCAACGTTGGCCAAAGAAGTAAAATCCATTGAATTAACAAAAATATTGCGACCGTTCAACAAAATTAAGACACGATTCGTGAGAGCGTTTCCCATCGAGGCTTGCCCCATGCCTCGAATTACTAAAAGCTTACCGCCAGCGGGATATCCAGAAACTTGGAATCCTTGCTGGGCCAGCAATTGTCCTATATCCTGGGCAGAGGAATTTTTGATCGTCTCTTCGTCAAGGATGGTAATATTTGAAGTAACCTCTCTTAATTCCTCAGATGTACGACTGCTAGTAACTACAATTGTATCTAATATTGACCCACTAGCCGCCGTGGCCAGAGGATCAGGGACCTGGGCAAAAGAAGTTGATACAGATATTACTATGGCTAAAACCATAGTAATACTGATATAAAAAGCCTGTTTTAACATTAGTTCTCCTTGTTAAATTATTACAGGTTTGATTTGTGGTATAATACCGAAAAAACATTGCCGAAAACCTCCCAGCGATTACATCGCCACTCGCCACAGAAAATTCGGTCAGAAATCGTCTATGGGAAATATTGTATAAAAAAAATAAAAATAGTTATTTATCACATTTTAATAGCTATAACGTGCCCAATACGATTTAAATAGCCTATTATTAAACTCGAGCTTAAACGTGAAGACAATCCCAGACGTAAGCCGACGACTAAAGTTCGAGGTGAGATAAATAATCTAAGTAAAACAACACTATAAATCTCAAATCAGTTTATAAATTATTATTTATACCTAATAATTATATACAATTTTTATTAATACAATATTAAATCACTATATGATTGAATTACAATTTATAATATTTAATTACTAATACATCACAAAAAAATAATGATTTAAAAAGTTAATTATAAATTTTAGCTTGAAATTTGTACTATATACGCCAAATAAAAATTAATCTAATAGCATATATTAGTTATAATTATGGCCATTAACAATTAAAAGGTAGTTTTTATGAAAGCGTCAAAACCCGGTAGATATTTATTAACTGTGGGCAACTACTTTATACAGTATTTATAACTTAAAATAGACCATATATTGATTATAAATGAGCCATCTAAAAATTAAAAAGGCTTTTTTCGTTGGCCAAAAAAAAAGCTCTCAGATCAATAAAAAGATCTGGGAGCCCATTTTCCCTGGAACGAAATAAAAATAATGTTCGGCGCTTACTACCCCATAAACTCCCGAACAATTCTAGGCAGGTCTTCTGACTTTGTTCCCACTTTTTCCCGGCCTTCTCATCCTTACGTAGAAGAACAATGGCGCTAGAGGCGAAAAGGTTGTCGTTAACGACGGAACTTACAGCGATGGGCTCGTTCCCGTTTTTCACGGGATTCCCTATTCTCTCCTTAACAGGAGCACCTAGAACAATTATTTATCTATTTAATTCAGACTATCCTAAAAAACTGTTTTATATCTGATAACAAAAAAATATTTTGATTTTTATCAAAAAAATTACAATAATAACATGTTAAAATATATATAAATTACTTTATTAAAATAATTAAACCCGAATTATACAAAAATAGCAAAACCATACCCCCTCCATAAAGAATTTAACAAAAAAAATCTCATAAGGCTTCCCAAAAGAAGCAAGGCCCTATTGTTCTATGTTTTTCTTTGGGTCAGAGCTTTGTCGATTAAACGTTCTTGAAATGTAATTTATAGACAATAGGCGGGCTCTTGTCAAGATCGAAACTTATTTTATTTTTATTCCAAAAAAACATTTTTCCGCCCTTTTGAATGCCCATGTTCCTCCCCAAGGACTTAACTTAAGTCTTTTCCAGGCCAAAACCTTAGCCAAAACCTTAAGCCAAAAAATTAGCCTTAAATTTTTAAAGGTTTTTTCGACAGAGTAATTATCCCGCCTTTTGGATCGCTAGGCGGGGAAGGCGTAGGGAGAGGCGGGCCAGGGGGCTTAGGGGGACTAACCAACTTGACCCCCAAAAAATTGGCCACGTCTTCTATTTTGGTCGTTTTCGGGCTGGCCGGCAAACTATTCTGAATAGAAGAAGCGTAATTTTTGTTCCATAACCGGTTGTCTAAAATAGCTAAGACCCCGCGGTCGTTCTCGTGGCGAATCAAGCGACCCACCCCTTGCTTTAACTTCAAGGTGGCCTCAGGCAAGGAGTATTCTTTAAAATAATTGCTCCCTTGCCGGATTAAAAGTCGCTCTCGAGCTTTTTGGATCGGCTTATTGGGCGTGGTAAAGGGGAGCTTCTCGATAATAACGGAGGTCAGGCTCTCGCCAGGGACGTCCACCCCCTGCCAAAAGCTAGCCGTGGCGAACAAGACCGAATTGACGTCGGCTTTAAACTCGGCCAAAAGCTCATTTCGGGGTTTTTCGTCTTGAACTAAAATAGTAAAGGGCAGGCTATCTTTTAAAGCTTCGTAAGAGCTCATCATTTTGGCGGTGGAGGTAAAAAGAACCAAAGCCCGACCTTGGCTTAAGGTTAAAAGCTTCTCGACTTCCGGGATCATGGCCTCCCAAAAGATCTCCACGTTTTCGTTAGGGACCGGCAGATGCTTAGGGATATACAAAAGGGTCTTAGTGGCGAAGTCATAAGGCGAGGGTAGGTTTAAGCACTTGGAGCTATTGCTTACGCCTAAGCTTTTTTGAAAATACTTAAAATTCCCATTGGCGCTTAAAGTAGCCGAGGTCATGACGACCGTTTTCCCAGACTCGGTCAGATGATCCTTTAAAAAAGGGCCCACGTTTAAGGGCAGGGCGCTTATGGTTAAGCGTTTTTTTACGGCTTGAGCCTGGTAAACGAATTGAGGATCCAAATTACCGGCTAAAAAGCGTAAAGCCCCAACCACTCTTTTGAGTTTTTTGCTTAAGGCTCCTAATTCCTCGCTTTGGGCCTGTTCCGCGTCGGCTTCGTCAATCTTATCGGCCACGTTGAAAGCGATGTCCATTAACTCAGTCAGATAAGTTCTGAAGTTAGTGTTCCAAGGCTCATTTTTATCAAAGAATAACTCTTTTTCACCTTTAAGATCAGGAAAAAAAGTTTCTAATAAATCGCAGTATTTGGATAAATCTATAATCTTATCCTCATGCCGGCCTAGAGTCGGCCAAACGTCGGCGGCTTTTTCAATATCTTCGGTCAAATGCCGCAGATAATAATTGGAGATGGAGTAACCAAAATAATCGGTGGCTACGGACTCTAGCATGTGAGCCTCGTCTAAAACCGCCGCCTCCCAGTTGGGCAGAACCTGTCCCGCCAAGTCGTCCTTTAAAGCGAGGTCCGCCATAAAAAGATGATGGTTCACCAAAATCAAGTCGGCGCCTAGAGCGGCTTTTCTGGCCTTAGCCACAAAACACTCCTTTTGGCGCCGGCAGCGCTGGCCTAAGCAGTCGTCCCCGTCGGCCGAGACATCCTCCCAGGCGATCTGCCTTTTGATTTCTTTATAAATCTCCTCCTTAAAACCCGAGTTCGTTTTTTTAGACCAGTCGGTCAGGGCGTCAAAGGCTTTTTCGACTTTGGGGTCCGTAAAAAGATGAACCTTTCGTCTTCTTAAGGACCACATCTTCCACAGGCAAAGGTAGTTGTGCCGGCCTTTTAAGAGGGTAACATTGAATTTGCCCCCAAAATAACGCTCGATAAAGGGCAGATCTTTGTTGTAGATTTGGTCTTGAAGGTTTAAAAGGCCCGTGGAAATCACGGTTTGTTTGCCGGACATAATGGCTGGGAGCAGATAAGCCAGAGTTTTCCCCGTTCCCGTCCCCGCCTCGACGACCAAGAGAGAATTGGATTTAAAGGCGTTTTCCACCGCTTCGGCCATGAGAATTTGCTGTTCTCGAGGCACAAAATTCTTCCACTGGGCTAAGGGCCCAGTTGGACCTAATAATTCTCGTAACGTTAATTGAGTCGATGACATTATGACCCAAGATTTTACTCCAAATCCGATACTTTTGGAAGATATTGCCCCTAAAAAACAAAAAAAACCGACCAAAAGCCTTGAAGGCTCATATGGTCGGTTTTTGGATTTTGGAGGGCCTAAAAAAGTTAAGGCGGGAGGCGACTATTCGGAGACGACCACTCTTTTGCCCATCAAGCTTAAGACGCCTAAGACCACCAAAACAACGACTACCACCCCAATGACGATACCGGCCGCGCTACCAGAAGGAGCCATGGCCTCGTCCAGTTGGCCAGCTAAAGAGCTAATCTCCTCTGGCGACAGTTGAGCCAACTTCTCTTCGATTTCGGCTTTATCGTAACCTAAAGAAGCTAAAGTCCCGGCCACTTTTTTGTTTTCTAACGCCTGCCTGACCTTGTCTAGATCGGCCTTTGTCCGCTCTTCTTTGGGAGCGACGGTCGGTAAAAACCCCGCGACCGCGGCTTTGGGGGTCAAACCTAACCCCAAGGTCAAAGCTAGCATGACGAAAACCGTCAAGTAACCAACTTTGGTCGTTAAAAGATGTCGCATAATCACCTCCAGGGCCTTCCAATAGCCCGCAAACTCGAATGACCAAAAACCCTGAAAGGGGGCAGGGTCCTATTGTTCTCATTTTAATATCATAAGGAAAGAAAAAAATAAAGTAAAATTTAAAGATACTTGAAAAGCCTAATTAAATTTCTGAGTTCTCGGATTGGTCGATAAACTCAAGATTCAGAGGCTAGGATATTGATTTTATTAGAAATTCCTCAATCAAAAATAAGGAATCAATTTTTTTGGTCGATAAAAATTTTTTTGGCTAATCAAGTCTGATGGGGAAAAATAACGGCAAAAACATGACTAGCGAACTATATGAAATATTTAAAGAAGGATATTAATATGAAGTAAAAATAAATTGAAAAATTTTATTATAACTAAAAATAAGCCCTTGTTTTAAAAATCAGATTAGCGGGGTTAGATATTTGGCGAGCTACTTTAAAATTGACTTAAGGTTTAGTGTTTTGCGGTCATTTCTTTGGTCAGAAGTTTAACCTCGTTTATCCGGGCGGTTAAAGCGGTCTGGTTAACGGTTAGGGCCGTACTTAAATCAACGACTTTAGTCTTTTCGGCGATTTCGGCGGTTACGATTGGTTACGGGGACGCTGACTATCCCTTAAGCGGACTTACGCCGCTTCGCTAAGGTTCCTTCATGGGCGCCGCGAAACTAACCAAAATTAGGTCGCCACCAGAGGTGGCCAAGTCCTTTTAGTCCAGCCTTTTTCCGCGACTTAATAGGGGCGTTCCCAAGGTATCTAAGACGCGATGAGGGCCTAATATGGCCAAATAATCTTTAAACCTTTAGGTCAATTTGGAAATTGACAGGCTTTTCTTTTTTGTCTATATTTCCAAATCAAGCGAAAGGAACCTTAACGGCCTTAAAGGGGAATCTCGTTAGAATCGAGAGCGGACCCACCGCTGTGCTCGGGGACTTCGGGCTCACTAGCCACTGGTCGCGACGACTGGGAAGGCGAGCTTTGCGAAGGATGATCCGAAAGCCAGAAAACCCACCTTTCGCGCCGTGGCCTTTGGCTTTGAGGACTGAGCCACCCACGGGACCCTTTTGTGGACCAACGCCGTCTAATTAGAGGTTCTTTTGCCTGATTGAGATTAGATCAAAAAACCTTTAGTTAACGACGACCTTTTAGAGTCTTTTAGCCACACCTTTGGCCCGCCCTTGGCTCCCTCGCTTCTCTCGCCTCCTCAATCCTTTGCCCAGTATTAATGCCACGGAATATATTTGGCCTATTTTTTTAGTTTTTTTAAGGATATCTCTCGCGTAAATGGCCGATAAATCCTTGGTCTTTGAAGAAAGACAGTATTTTAACTCTTTTTGCCTCTCTTTAGCCATCCACTTGGCCCTCGCGTTCTATTTGCTGATTCCAAGCCCAGCTAAAGCGCCATTAGAGGTTTTGGGTTATTTAGAGTTTGAGGTTTACGACCCTTTAGGTGGCGAGCCTGGTGGCGGCGGCCAGTTGGACGAGTCTGGCCCGGAACCCGCCCCCGCTCCCGCCGCGCCCCCGGAACCCACGCCCGAACCAGAGCCTGACGAAATCCAAACGCCAGAACCAGAGCCAGAACCTGAAGAACCCTTAGAAGAGATCCCGCGGCTTGTGGAAAGTACCTCGCTAAAAGCGGAAGAGACCCCCATCGCCCCACCCCCAGTCCCCGAGGTCAAACCCAAACCCAAGCCCAAACCCAAACCCAAACCAAAAGCCAAACCCGCGCCCGCTCCGCCCTCTAGCCAAACCGCGGGCGTTGATAACCAAGGGACGGGAACTGGGGGGACTGGCTTAGGGACGGGTCAAGAAGGCTCAGGCCAAGGTGGAGTCGGAGGTGGGACCGGCCGCGGCAACGCCGACGCTTTGGCGGCCTATAAAACTCGCGTCCAAAGACGCTTAGAGCGGAATAAAAAATACCCGCCCCAAGCCCGCTCTAACTTCGTGGAGGGCGTAGTTTACGTGACGTTTACTATTAATAAAGATGGCCAAGTCGTCAATAGCTCTATCGCCCGCAGCTCCGGCTCGCCGATCTTAGACGACGAGGCTATGGGTTTACTGCGGCGCGTCAACCCCTTACCCTCCATCCCCGACGAGATTAGGGCCGCGACCGTGACCCTAACCGCGCCCCTTCAATTTAAGCTGCGTTAAAGACAGAGAAGAGCGGCGAGAGTGGTTTTAAAGAAGTCTCTAAGAAAGGGAGTCGCCTCGAACTCAGTTACGCTAGTAAGTTAGTTCTATTGGATTTATAAAAAACTAATATTATGAATAAATGGAATATTATTATCAATATGAAAAATATAACCCTTTAGGTAATAAAAATCTTCGTAAGTCCTGGATTGACACGGTGTTCAAATATATTTTAAATATCTATTCATTTAATATTTATATTTAATTATCTATAACTAGACTAATTGGTGACGATAGACGGTTTGGCCGACCACCTAATGGGTTTTTCGCGGATTCGCGTAAAACCTGTAAGTAATCAACATTAGATATAAATTTATATTTATCAACACTTCTTGTAATCCAAGTCGAGAAATGATCTTCAACTGAGTCTTTTGTCTCCAGACGAACTTAGCGAGCGCGAATTCTTTAAAGTCCCTTTTTCGGATATCATGAAGCTGGCGGCGGGGACGGGCGGGACTCCCACCAATTACATTCCTTATACCGAAGATGAAAGGAGCAGCCGAAAAATCGTTCACGGCCCGTCTCTTGGGCGATTGTCCGCTCGCGGGTGACAAGGTATTAGCCCGTTTTTCAGTAGCCCGATGCCTTTAAAATACCTTTTTAAATTTTCAATGTTAAGTTGTTCCTTTCGAGCAATAAAAAACCCCGCAAGTCCTGGATTGACGCGGGGTTTGGGGGTAATTAGGAAGGTTTTTAAGTCGTTTGAAAAGTAATCTTGAATTCCGAATTTTTTTCTCGCTAAAAAAATAATATTTTTCAGGATTTTTTAGTGCTGGGTATTTTGTCTGATTTAAGCACTAAAAATATTTTTGAAAAAAAATTTGAATAAAAATTAAGAAATTTAATATTATAATTGAAATTTAAGTCGTATTAAGTTGATAATTAGTACCAATATTATAAATTTCTAATTAGTCGGTTTTCGGTTTATTTTTACTTCCCTTAGGGCGGCCAGGGCTGCGTTTTATTTTAGTGATAACGCTATCACTAGTAGAAGAAGTAAAATCTGTTTTCGGTTTATTTTTACTTCCCTTAGGGCGGCCAGGGCTACGTTTTATTTTAGTGATATCACTATCACTGTTAGTAGAAGAAGTAAAAACGCTTTTCGACTTATTTTTACTTCCCTTAGGGCGACCTCTTTTACCTTTAGATGGTCTTTGAAATATATTTTTAGCTTTTCGCTCGTTACCAGATATTGTTAAAAACGGATATGTTAATCCTAATGCATCAATAACTTCACGTTGAGTCTTATAAAGTTCATTAATTATATGATTACCGTTTTGATGCATATCAATTCGAATATAAGAAAGTAGTTGTAAAGATTTAGTAGGGCATAATTTTTTATCACTAATCTTATTACTTAATTGTAAATATATAATTGTTGCTATAAAAGATATTAATAAATGCCCACGTAATGTTTCTTCAGAATGAGTACGTAAAGGAATAAGACCTGTCATATTTTTAGCAATATCAAATATTTGTTCAATTTTTTGTCTATTATAGTAAACATTTAAAATTTTTTTAGTATCAATATCAGCACTTGATAGTATTATAAATTTACCAAAATATATCTTTTTTTCATTATAAAGATCAATAAAATTATTGTCTTCAAAATGTTTATTAACAAAATCATTACTATCGATGTTCTTTTTTGTTTCATCATGAAGTAAATATGCATAATAAATATTATCATAAATTTTTATAGTAATTTTTTTGCAAAAAAGAACTCTATTATTGTATTTAATAATATTTTGACCAGACAATAGGTCGTGGCTTTCGTTTAATATAATCTCTTTAAATTTTGTTAGATTATTTTTCATTCTAATAACAAAAGGTATATTAAATTTAGTTAATTCGCGAATGTTATCCTCACTATAAAAACCAGCATCAATAATTATATTTTGAATATCGATATGATATCCTTGTAATATTTTAATTGTATTTTTTAATACTGAATTATCGATTATATTTCCTGCTACATATCTAAAATAAATAGGTAACCCTGAATTATAATCTACTACATATATTAACCTTATCTCAGTATGTTTTTCACCATTATGATTGCTAAGAGCAGTTATTGGTATATTAATATGATTTATTAACCCAGTAGTATCTAGTAAAAGTGGTGATTTTACATCACCATTACCTAAATAATTTTCGTTTATATAGGCAAGATATAAACCGAAAAATTTGTTATAAGTTATATCATTTCCAATTTTAAATAAAAAATCAGAAATTTGCTGAGATGTAACGTTAGCATTCGGATAAATAATGCTACAATAATCTTGCCAAAACCAAGGGTCAACGTTATAATATGCCATATGGCTGGAAAAAGTTCTGAAATCAACCAAAGCATATAATGTATCAGTGTCATATTTGTTATCAAATATGTTATCAAGGATATTATTCAATCCAATATTCTTGATAATTTCATCAAATACCCAAGTTTGGCAAAAACTTAGATTTTCTGGTCTTTGTGCCGGTAAAGAGGTTTGTTGTTGTGGACTATCTACATTTTCATACCCGTTTTCCAAAGTAAATTTGAAAAAACCACGATGACGGTTTATAAAAATATTTTTTTCTCGGTCGATGCATCTACCAAGATACTCTATATCATGGCATATTTTACCATTTTTGCTATAGCATGACTTGCTCCAGATTCCATAAGTACCGCTTGATTTTATCTCAAAGCGGATATGTCCAGGTAGAGGTGGTGACAGCTCTCCACTAGACGCTGCCTGTAAATTGAACAGAGAATCTACTGGTGGATGACTAATACCATGACTAGATTCCATAGATTCCACCTTTAACTCACAAGGATTATAGCTAGAAATTTCTCGCTAAATTTTTTTACTATAATATCCTGGTTATGTCAAGGTTTTTTTTTTGATTCTCTTTTTTTTTTAAAAAATTTTTTTGAAATTCATTGCTGTCCTTGCAAGAGTTAGTGGATTCCAGAATAATCGAGCGGTCAATTTTATTTATAAAAATATTTATATTGGAACATTTATATTAGTTTACTAACAATTAGTTTAGCAATAATTGAAATAATTCAGATATTTTATCTAAATTTGATTACGCTTAGTCAATTTATAGTTCAAATATTTGGCGTTGTATTAAAAAAATTGTCCGAATCTAAAGTCATTTATTTATGCGGATTTCCTGCATCGTTCCCAATATGTGACAAATTTAATTTGACGCTTCTGAAAAATTTTTCCACCTGTGCAATTGGGTTTAACCAAGCCAGTCTCCTGAAGAGTCTATCACCTGATTTGGAAACCCGGAAACTTCACCGAGGTGACAACAAGTAATATTGATGTCATCGAAAAT
>JAIROO010000048.1 GCA_031257535.1 Deltaproteobacteria bacterium | reverse complement strand
GTCGCCCTCGCCCTTGACCGAGTCGGCGAAGGGGTTTGTGATGACCTTAGCGGGGCCAGTCAACACCTTGTCCTCGACCAAAGCCTTTACCTCCCAAACCTTGGCTTTGGAGCTTTTGGCTATTCGGCTAGCCCAAAGTCGAGGCTTAATGAAGGAGAGGTGGCCACGGGAGCTGGAGAACCTGAGCCGGGTCCCGGAAATAGTGCGCTCGGTTTTGGCCTTAGAAGATAGGGCCGCGGCCATAGCCAAAGACCTCGCCAATTACGACCACGTCTTTATCTTGGCTCGCGGGGCTTTGTTGCCCATGGCTTACGAGGGGGCCTTAAAACTTAAAGAAGTGGCCCACTTTCACGCGGAGGGCTATTCCACGGGGGAGTTTGGCCACGGTCCCCTGGCCATGGTCGGGCCCCATACTCCGATTATTCTCATCGCCTTCGCCGACGAGGTCGACTCGTCCAATTTGTCTTTGGCGAGGGCTTTTCGGGCCCGAGGCGCTCCCATCTGGCTTTTCTCCGAAGATGGGCCGCAAAAAGATCAGGTCATGGCCTCTTTGGCCGACGTTTTTTTTCCTCTGCCGGCGGTCCAAGCTCGTCTTAGGCCCATTGTCGCCATAATTCCGCTCCAGCTTTTGGCTTATCACTTGGGCCGGCTGCGGTTAGTCGACGTGGATAAACCTGGCGGTTTACTGGGTGGCGAAGAGAGGCTAAAAGTCGAAAGCGGCGGCTACTAGTTTTTTTTGGCTTGGGGGCGAGTTCTTTTGGCCCTTTTGAGGGCGATTTTTAAGCCTGGCCTTTTTGACGGCCAATTTTACTCTTCTTTCGGCCTTTTTTTGTTTTTAAGGACGGATTAGTGGTATTTTTCGTTTTAGGCCTTTAAAGATCCATTTTTGGGATCAAGCTTTGGTTTTTTAGCTCTTATATTCGTTAGGATTGATTAATGCGCGTTCTTTCTGGCATTCAGCCCTCGGGTGGTCTTCATATTGGCAATTTTTTTGGCATGATGAAGGCCATGATCAATTGGCAAGCCAAAAGCGATCTTTTTTGCTTTATCGTCAACCTCCACGCCCTAACTTCGGTCAACGACGGCCCTTGTTTAGCCAAAAACACCTTAGACGCGGCCATGGATTTTTTGGCTTTGGGCTTAGACCCGGACAAATGCCATTTTTGGGTTCAAGGCGACGTGCCAGAACACGCCGAGTTGACTTGGGTTCTCCACAATTTTACCTCCATGGGCTTATTGGAGCGGAGTCATTCCTATAAGGACAAGATTAGCCGGGGCTTAACCCCTAACCATGGCCTTTTCGCTTACCCAGTGCTCATGGCCGCCGACATCCTTTTGTATCAGGCCGAATTAGTCCCGGTCGGCCAAGACCAAAAGCAGCACTTAGAGATTACCCGGGATATCGCCGGGACTTTTAACCATGTCTTGGCCCCACTTTTACCATGCCTAAAGCGGCTATTGACGCTAATCTGGCCACTATTCCGGGTTTAGATGGCCAAAAGATGAGCAAAAGCTACAATAACGCCATTAACATCTTTATCTCTAAGGAAGAGTTAAAAAAGAGGGTCATGGCCATCGTGACCGACGCCAAAGGGGTCGACGAGGTCAAAGATCCCACGACTTGTAACCTTTTCGCCATTTACCGCTTGTTCCTCTCCGAAGAGGCGGAGGCCGAGCTTACGGCTCGTTACTTAAAACCCGGCCTAAAATACGGGGACACGAAAAAAGAGCTGATCGAGACCATTTGGAACTATTTCGCTCCTTATCGCGAGGTTCGCGCGGATTTAGCCAAACGCCCTGATTACGTCCGGGACGTCATGCGGGCCGGAGCCCAAAAAGCCAGGGCCACGGCGAGGCCAACCATGGACGCGGTCTGGTCTAAGGTGGGCCTTAAATATTAAAAGGCCTTTTTGGCCGCCCCTTTTTTTGGTCGTCTTAAGGGGCTAAGCGGCTAAAAAAAAATTAAAAAAAGGCCGTCCTTTGAAAAATGGAACGCTTAAAAACCTTAACCCCTAATCTTTTGGCGGAAAATATTGAAAAATTAAAGGCCATTTTTCCGTCTTGCGTCGTTCTGGTCGCTAACGATTTAGGCGAAAACGAGCTGAAAGTCGATTTTGACCGACTCCGAGCCGAGCTTGGCGATTGTCTGGTCTTCGGCGATGGCGAGCGCTATAGATTTGAGTGGCCCGGGAAAGCCGCGGCCACGGTTAAAGCCAACCTCCCCTTAGCCAAAACTTTAAGGCCTGACCCCCTTCTTAGCCTCAACTTTAATCAGACGAAAAATCTCTTCTTAGAAGGCGACAATTTAGATATTTTAAAGCTCTTACTCCGCTCCTTTAGGGGTAAAGTTAAGCTTATTTACATTGATCCTCCTTATAACACGGGCTCGGATTTACTCTACGACGACGACTTTAAAGAGAGCGAAGACGAGTATCTGAAGGCCACTGGCCAGATGGACTCCTTAGGGTTTCGGTTAGTGGCCAACACCGAGGCCAATGGTCGCTTTCACTCGGCTTGGTTAAGTTTTATGTGGCCGCGTCTTAAGCTCGCCCGCGAACTTTTGGCCGAAGACGGGTCTATTTTTATAAGCGTCGACGATCATGAGGTCGAAAACCTCAAAAAAATTAGCCTAGAGATTTTTGGGGCCAACAATTTTCTGGCCCAGATCTGCGTTAAAGGCTCCGGGGCCCGCCAAGATAGCCGCCATTTCGCGGTAATTCACAGTTACGTTTTGGCATTGGCTAAAAACGCCGCTCGTTTCGTCGCGGGCCAAAAAAGAGAGCCCCGAGAGCAAAAATCCGCCCAAACCGCCCAAAGCCTAGGCTATACAGCCCGCCTTTTACGCAAATGGGGCGATAAAAGCCGCCGCGAGGACCGACCAACCCTTTACTACCCCATTAAAGACCCTTTAGGCTGCGACCATTACCCAACTTTACGTAATGGCGAGCCAGGTCGCTGGCGCTGGGGGCCAGAGACCATGCGGCGGGCTATTTTAAACGACCAGGTTTTTTTTAAAAAGAGCCATAACGCGTTCGTGGCTTACGAAAAAGTTTGGCTAAAACCGGAAAAAGTGGCTAAACAGACGACCTGGCTCGACCAGATTGGGGTGGCCGAGGCTAGTGGTTCCCTTAAAGAGCTTTTTCACGAGAAAATATTCGATTACCCCAAATCTTTGGAGCTGATCAAAATCATCCTGAGCTTAGGCGGGGTTAAAGACGACGACCTGGTTTTGGATTTTTTCGCGGGCTCGGCGACCACGGGGCACGCGGTCATGGCTAAAAACGCCGAAGAAGGCTCACGGTTACGGTTTATCCTGGCTCAACTCGCCGAGAGCGTCTCCCCTAAATCTTTAGCGTTTCAAAGGGGTTACCAAACCGTCAGTCAAATTGGCCAAGAGCGCTTAAGGCGAGCTAGCCAAAAAATCCGCCAAAACTTAGAGCTAAAAAGCCAAGAAGGCGACCTTTTTCTAGACCAAAGGGGCCTTTTAGAGACTTTGGACTTGGGGTTTCGGGTTTTAAAAGTCGACTCCCCTGGCTTAATCGACGCGAGGCGCGACCCGGCGACGCTTAGTCAAGCGGCTTTAACCGAACTCACCGCGTCCGTCAAAGCCGACCGCTCCCCTTTGGACCTTCTTTTTGAGGCTCTTATAGCCTTGGGCCTAGATTTGACTTGCGAGTTAAAAAACGAAACGGTCATAGCGAATGGGGCGACCTATGAGCTTTGGGCGCTGGGGGCTAACGATCTGGTGGCCTTACTAACCGAAAAAGCGACCGAGGAGCTGATAACCCTCGTCGCCCAAAAAGAACCTAAGATAGCCTTGTTTTTAGCCCAAAGCTTTGACTCGGACGCCCTAGCCTTAACCGCCCGAGCGATTTTTGCGCGTCTGTCCCCTAATACCGCCCTTAAGACCCTTTAGCCCTGAGCCCTGATTCGCCCATCCCCCCTCTAGGCCTTCTTTAGCTCCTTACCTTCGCCCTGGCGACCAATTAGCCAAAATTTAGGCCATTTTTCCTAAAGGCTTTTTTGAGCGCGAAATCCTTTTTAGGCCCTAAAAAGACTAAAATTAAGGCCAGAGCCTTTAGCCAAAATAAGGCCATTGGCCCCCATGAAAAATTATCGTGGGGGCCAATGGCCTTAGCTTATAGGTAAAAAAACTTTTAAATTTTAAAAGGTAAAGATAAAAGCGTTGGCCCAGGCGTAAGTGTCTTTGGCTTTTCGGCCAGGGCCAGGGACGGCGTCGTCGTAGCGCTTAAAAGCGTCGCCATTTTTAAAATAGCCAAAATGCGACTCAAAGGTTAGATTATCCAATAGCTTGGTAATGAGACCAACGTCGACCTCAAGGCCTAAGTCTTTGGAGTCGTCGGCCTCAATTCGAGCCCCGGCGTTATAACCGACAAGATGGCGCCCGCGCGGCTCGACCGCCCGAAAATAGCCGACGCCCCAATGAAATTTCACGTCTTTAGTAAAATTGTGATCGCCTAAAACGCCAATGGCCCAGTGGTTAACGGCCTTGTATTTGTTGACGCCGCGGGATCCGGTGTCGCCTAAAACGTTGACCGCGTTGCCGGTTCCTAAACCAATATTGGAGCCGTAAGCTACCAGAAATGGGCTAAAGCTACCTAAGCCGACGAGGTTATGGCCTATTTTGCGGCCAGGTCTAGGGCCACCGCCTTCGTCAG
>JAIROO010000041.1 GCA_031257535.1 Deltaproteobacteria bacterium | reverse complement strand
AGGCCGCTTAATAGGCCAATATAGGACGAAAATTCGGGATTTTTATAGTTCGAGGTCATTTTTTTTTAAAACTTTCGATTTTTATTGGAAAATTTTCGCAATAAGGGTTTTCTAAGGACCATGTTTTTTTTCTTGTGCCTTGAATAGGCCTTGAAAGGGCCTTGAAAGCCATTACCCCTGCTTTTTTAAAAAGGGGTTTTTACGAAGTCATCAACTTTACGCCTTCGTAAAAAACCATTATTAATTGTAGATAGCTGGTTTATACGTAATATATAATATGAGATAACTTTTTTCCTTTATATATAGTTGAGACAACCGCTAAAAATTAAAAAATAAAGGTTTTACTAGGCCATCAAACTTAGGGCCTTAAAGAATTAGTCTGATTTTATAGGCCCATATACTATAGATAGCGCGTTTAGAGGAGCCTAAGAGGTTTTGGGCGAGGCGGAAGAAGCCTTAGCGAGAATTGTCAACCGTAAAGACAAAAAAGGATAATTTGGCCAAGGTCTTGAGGCTGTGATATGATCTGGCCGGTTAACCCTTTTATAATAGGGTTTTTTGGAGGTCATTTTTCGGTGACGCGCGTTGACGACTATAAAAACGCCCTAAGATTAGCGGCGGCTGAGCTGGCCACTTTGGATCCAGCTAAGACGGCCGAAAAAGCTGGAGCTAACTGGAATGGGAGCGAGATAAGCCTTGATTTTATGGCCCGCTCGGTCATAACGGGGCCGCCTAATTACGAGGTTCGCTGGGCAGACCAAAAATCCGAAGAGGAGTTTAGCCTAACCGACGGGGTTTTGGTCCTCCACTACCTCTTAGGCGCCAAAGGCTTAGGCCCTAGTGGCGAACTGGTCGCCTACCGTCAGATCCCAGGGGGCGAGTTTTACTTTCAGGCTTTTCATCGGCGGGCCGAGATTCCTTTAACTGGGGTTTTTGGCCATAAACCAGGGCTTTTTACCCGAGCCGCCCCCTTACTAGCCGGCCAACCTCGTCCAGATCTCGGCGACGAAGCGGCTATTTTTCGGGTTCTGCCTCATTTAGACATTTTACTTTTGTTACGCCATGGGGACGAGGAGTTTGAGCCAGACGGTCAAGTTCTCTTCGACAAAACCATTGTTCATTATCTTAACATTGAGGACGTGGCTTGGTTAGGCTCGGCTTTGGTCTATCGGTTGATGGGCCTGACCAAAGGCTTATAGGGTTAAAGCGTTAATAGCTCTCTTTGGTTTAAGCGACCGTCTTTTAGGAGCGGAAAACATATGAAACTTGCGGTATCCGGTAAGGGTGGGGTGGGCAAAACCACCTTGTCCGCGACTTTGGCCTATCTTTTCAAAGAAAACGGGTCTAAAGTTCTCGCCATTGACGCTGATCCCGACGCTAACTTGGCCGGGGCTCTGGGTTTTACCAATCTCTCGGACTTGGTCCCCATCTCGGAGATGACCGAGCTGGTGGCTGAGCGCACCGGAAGCGCTCCCGGGACTTACGGGACTTTTTTTTCCATTAACCCCAAAGTCGACGATCTGCCCGAGACCTTGGCTAAGGAGATTAAAGGTATTCGTTTTATGACCTTAGGCGGGGTCAAAAAAGGCGGCGGCGGTTGTATCTGCCCGGAAAGCGTTTTGTTAAAAAGCCTGGTCATGAACCTTGTCTTAGCCCGGGACGAGGTGGTCATTATGGATATGGAAGCCGGTCTAGAGCACTTGGGTCGGGCCACTTCCACCGGGGTCGACGCTTTAATCGTCGTGACCGAGCCGGGCATGCGATCTTTAGAGACGGCTCGGGTGGTTAAAAAGCTCTGTCAGGACTTGGGCTTAAAAAAAGTTTACGTGGTTGGCAACAAGGTTAGGAATCAGGCCGACCGCGATTTTATCGCCTCTAACGTGGCTGGGCTCCCGGTTTTAGGCTACATTCCTTACGCTGACAGCATTATTGACTCCGACCGGTTGGGGGTGGCGGTTTTCGAGAAATCGCCCGAAGCCGTAGAGGCTTGCCGGGAAATCTTCCAGAAGCTGATTAATTAAAAGCGCGGCCGGAACTAGTTACCCTTGTCCGCCCCTTTTGATCCCCGATTAACGCGTCGCCACCCGGCTACGGCCATGGAAAAGTCGGATTTTCGTCTACCTTACGCCCTAGACGTGGATCGGATTCTCCACTCCCGGGCTTACACCCGATATATAGACAAGACCCAGGTTTTTTACCTTTTAAAAAACTCCCACATTACGCACCGGGTCCTCCACGTTCAGCTGGTCTCGCGGATCGCCAGGACCATTGGCGGGCGGCTAGGCTTAAACCTGGATCTCATCGAGGCCATGGCTTTAGGTCACGACTTAGGCCATCCGCCATTTGGGCACGACGGGGAAAAGTTTCTCTCGGATCTGTGTTTAGCCGCGGGTATTGGCCAGTTTAGCCACGCGGTCATGAGCGCTCGGATCTTGGAGCGCTTAGAAAAGGGTGGCCGCGGCTTAAACTTAACCGTAGCCACTTTGGATGGGATCTTGTGCCACGACGGCGAGTCGGATTACGCCTCCTTAACCCCCATGGGACCCATTGACTTTAAGGAGTTCGATCGACGCTTAACCATAAGGACCCATAACCCCTTGGCTTTAGTTAATCCCATGACCCGAGAAGGCTGCGTGGTTAGGCTGGCCGATTCTATTAGCTACGTTGGCCGAGATCTGGAAGACGCCATTGAAATAGGCCTCATCCAAAGAACGGATTTACCGAAAGAAATTGGCGAAATTTTGGGTTTTTCCAATGGCCACATCGTCTATCGACTGGTGGACGACCTTTTGACTCGCTCCCAAGACGACCCCAATTTAGTGGCTTTTTCCCCAAAAGTGGGGCGAGCTCTTTTGGATCTGAAGAACTTTAACCGCCTTAACATCTATTACAATCCAACCGTGAAAAGCGAAGCCCCGAAGATTCAAAAGCTCTATGAGATTTTGTTTGAGACCTTAACCGAGGAGTTTACTAAGGGGCCCAAGCTAGAATCGGCGCGGCTCTTTTTGGAGCGCTTAGACGGGACCTACGCTATGGAGTTTTCCCCGCCGGAAATGGCCCGAGATTTTTTAGCCGGTCTCACCGACGAGTTGTTTATCCATTTAGCCCGCGGCCTTTTGCTGCCGCGGTGGAATCTAACGTCGTTTAAGTAAAAATTATGGCGAAACTTGTCCAAATCGGCCAGACCGCCATTGGTGGGAGTGGGCCTTTAACCCTGATCGCGGGTCCTTGCGTCATCGAGTCTTACGAATTATTGAAAATAGTCGCCGAAAAGCTATTAGAGGTCACGGAAAAACTGGGTTTAAGGCTAGTTTTTAAATCAAGCTTTGATAAGGCTAACCGCTCGTCGGGCGACTCTTTTCGGGGCCCGGGCTTTGAGACGGGTTTAGGCTTACTCGCGGATCTAAAAAAAGAGTACAACCTTTCCATCGTTAGCGACGTCCACGAAACCTGGCAAGTGAAAATAGCGGCCAAGGTTCTGGATCTGATCCAGATTCCGGCTTTTTTAGCGCGGCAAACCGATCTCTTAATCGCCGCCGCCGACAGTGGTCGACCCACGCAAGTCAAAAAAGGTCAGTTTATGGCGCCTGAGGACATGCTCCTTGTGGCCGAAAAAATGGCCAACCGCCAAAACTTCGCGGGGTTGACCCTAGTTGAGCGGGGGTCATGTTTTGGTTACCACAATTTAGTCGTGGACATGCGGTCTTTGGTGGTCATGGCTCGCTGTGGTTGGCCAGTGGTCATGGACGCGACCCACGCCGCTCAGCTTCCCACGGCGGCCGGGGGCTGTTCTGGCGGCCAAAGGGAGTTTATTCCGGCCTTAGCCAAAGCCGCGGTGGCGGTGGGCGTGGACGGGCTTTTTTTAGAGACCCACCCTGATCCCGCTAAAGCCAAGTGCGACGGACCTAATCAGTGGCCTTTAGACCAGCTTGAGTCCTTACTAACCGAAGCGCTGGCCATTTGGCGGTTAAGGTCTAACTTTTAAGCTTGACCGTCCCTTTCGTTAAGCTTACCTGACCTCTGATTTGAAAGTTATAGGCTCGTTTGAAAGCTTTTAATCTTGGCTTTTGGCTCTCGTTTGAAAGATTTAAGGTTCGGTTGAAAGCTTTAAGGCCCGTTAAGCCATAAGGCTCGATTGAAAGCTTTAAGGTCCGTTTGCGAGTTTTAAAGCCCGTTGTTTAAAAGATAATACTCTTTGTTAAAAAAGTTTTAAGGCCGCGCTGACTTTATAGATTAATTGATAATTTTACCCCTCCAAAAGGTTAGTCAACGGATCTCCCGCTATTATTAGTTTTTTTTTGTGGGCAGCGCCTTTTTTCGCCATTAACATAAAAATGAGCTGGTGTCTTTAGACAATGAGTAATACGCTAAACAAGGTTAACTATGACTACAGACATTAAAATACCTATAATCAAAAAAAACGTCAAACCGATAAACCTTTTAAACTTAAAATGGGTCGGGTTTGACGTAGACGGGGTCATGACCGATGGCGGGATTATTCTGAACGACTTAGGGGAAGAGTCGAAGCGGTTTCATAGTCGCGACGGCCATGGCTTAAAAATGCTGGCTCGAGCAGGTCTTTCGATTGGGATTATTACTGGCCGCCAAAGCCAAGTCGTCGCCCTTCGCGCGAAAGAGTTAGGCTTAACCGACCCCCGTCAAGGCTCGACCGATAAATTAGCCACTTATTTAGAAATCTTAGAAGAAAAAGGCTTAAAACCCGAAGAAACGGCCTTCGCTGGGGACGACTTAGTCGATCTGCCGGTCTTAAGGCGCGTGGGCCTAGCCATGGCTCCAGCCGACGCTTGTCCTGAGGCTTTAGCGGCCGCTCATTTTGTGTCAAAAGCCAAAGGCGGTCACGGGGCGGTTCGGGAAATGGTGGAGTTTATTTTAAAGGGTCAAGGGCTTTGGGATGACCTTTTGGCTAGATACTATAACTGAGTCCAGCGATTTAAGGGCCGCGGGCGAGTCTCGGTTAGAAGGGGAAGAGTCCTTTAGCCCTAAAACCGATAGCTCAAAGACCCGCGCGACTCTTGACCCCTCTAAGACTAGGGGACCAGCTTTAAGCGAGCCTAACCCAGATCTTCCGGCTAAGGCGAGTTATGGGTCAGTCGCGAACCTTAGCCTTGACTCTAGCCAAACCCGCGACAACCTTGACTCTAGGCGCTTGAGCGACCACCCTGCCTCTAGCCACTTGAGCGACCACCCTGACTCTAGCCACTCGAGCGAAAATCTGGCTTCTAGCCAAACGCTAGATAACCCTGACGCTAGTCAAACCCGCGAAAACCCTGATTCTAACCAACCCCCCGAAACCTTGGAAACTAGCCTTAACCTAACCCCTGACCCTAGTAGACCCCAACTAGACGCCCAGAACCCGCCCCCGACCCCTGACGCGAGCGCTATTTCACGGGTACAAAATTTACGTCGCCAAGCCCAAGAGTTGCCGCCTCAGCCTGGGGTTTATCAGATGCGCGACCGTCGCGGTCAGATAATCTACGTGGGCAAAGCCAAATCCTTGCCCAAAAGGGTGAGCGGTTATTTTCAAAAGAGTTCGTTATCCCCAAGGGTGGCTCTAATGGTGAGCCTCATCGAGTCTTTTGAGGTTGTGGTCGTGGCCACGGAAAAAGAGGCTTTAATTTTAGAGAATAGCCTCATCAAAAAATACCGGCCACGCTTTAACGTCATTTTAAGGGACGACAAAACCTACCCCTCGCTCCGCTTAAACTTTCATGAGCCTTACCCTTTTTTAGAGATAGTTCGGCGGCCAGTCAAAGACGGTTCGATTATTTATGGCCCCTTTCCCTCGCCCTCGGCTTTACGGGAAACTTTACGCTTGGTCAACCGGCTATTTCCTCTTCGGAAGTGTCGGCGGCCGGAAGTGAAAAAAGTCGAAAGACCCTGCCTTAATTACCAGATGGGGCGCTGCGTTGGCCCTTGTCGTCCAGAAATGGACCAGGCCGAGTACCGGGCCGTAGCCGAAAGGGTGAAGTTTTTTTTTCAAGGTCAAGCTCAGAGCCTTAAGGACGATCTGACTAAAACCATGAAAAAAGCGGCCAGCGTTTTGGATTACGAGGCGGCGGCCAAAGCCCGGGACCAGTTAAGGGATCTGGAGGTGACCTTAGAAAGGCAGTTCGTGGTTAAAGCCGGCGACGGAGACCGAGACGTCTGGGGGTTAGCCATATTGGAAGGTCTAGCCCAAGCCGCGGTCTTAACCGTCAGAGCGGGCGTGGTCACTGGTTGTCGGCCGGTCTGGGCGGAGGGCGAGGAATCGGAAAAAGAGGTTCTTTTTAGTTTAGTCACCCAATATTATGGGCAAGGTCATTTTCTGCCCGCCCACATTTGGTTGCCTTTAGACTTGGGCGCGGACCGCGAGGCTTTAGAGGAGTGGCTAAGATCTCTAAGTCAGACCGTGGCCGTGGGGGCGCCCAAAGGCGACTTAGGTCGACGTTTAAGCGCCATGGCTATGGAGAACGCCAAGGTTAGCTTAGAAGAAAGGATTGAGCGAACCTTAAGGACTCAAGGGGCTTTGGCCGAGATTATGGCGAAACTAAATCTTTCGGCGATTCCTCGGCGGGTGGAGTGTTTTGATCTGGCTCATCTCCAAGGCGAAGCCACCACGGCTGGTCTAGTCGTTTTACAGGACGGGGAACTCAAGAAAGACCTTTATCGGCGCTTTAAGATCAAGACCCCGGTCGGCGGCGACGACTACGCGGGTCTTCACGAAGTCTTAAGTCGAAGGTTCGCCAAAGACAAAGACCCGGAAAAATGGCCGAGGCCAGATTTACTCCTTATCGACGGTGGGCGAGGTCATTTAACGGCCGCTCTAAAGGCTTTCGCTGACCTTAACCTAGAACCGCCGCCAATGGCTGGGATCGCCAAAGATCGGACTAGTGGCGGCCCGGACCGGATCTTTAAGCCTTACCGCAAAAATCCCGTGGACTTACGGCCTGGCTCCGCGGGTCTCCTTCTGTTGGGTCGCTTAAGGGACGAGGCTCACCGTTACTGCCGGGCTTATCACCACCAGTTAAGATCCAAAGAAATGACGACCAGTCTTTTTGACGGTTTGACTGGCCTAGGCCCAGTTCGCCGGAAAGCCATCTTAGAGCGGTTCGCGACCTTAGAAGACTTAGGTCGAGCCAGCGATACGGAAATTTTGGCCGTGGCTACGCTAACTCCCCAAACCTTAGCCGCCCTCAAAAGTCGGGTCGCGAACCTATTGGCTGGTCAGACTGGCGGAAAAACAGTTAAAGAGCCGTTTAGCCAAACGGTCTCGGACCTAGATCCACTTGACCAGATGGAGTTGGACCTAGATCCGCTTAGCCAAGCGGAGTCGGACCTAGAGCCGCTTAACTAAACGGAGTCGGACTTAGAGCCCCTTAGCTAGACGGAGTCGGACTTAAAGTCTTTTAACCAAACAAAGTCGACCAAACAAAGTCGGACCTAGATCCGCTTAGCCAAACAAAGTCGGCCTAAATCCGTTTAACCAGACGGAGTCGGACTTAGACCAAAAAAGCCTAAACGCGTTTAAGCTGATTCCAAAATGGTCAAAGGCGTTGTAAAAACGCGAACCATGGGATTCGAGTAAATAATCCCTAATTATCCCTAAAGGAGTTATAGCTCGCCTAATCTTTAAGTCGCGGCCAAGACCAAAAAACCGCCGGCGCTACTGGCCAAGTTAAGTCAAGGGTTAAGCGATAAGATAAGCTACAAGCCTTAAGCTATAGTCGAAAGGCTAAAACCTATAGGCCATAAGCCAAGCGCGAAAAACGCTTTAAAAAACGGTGTCAAGATCCTTGTCAAAAACTTTTTAGTTTTTGAGTAGATGTTTTTTTGGCGTATTTTTGGTTATTGGATTTATAGCTGGCTAAAAAAAAAACCAAAAAATGTTAACCAAAAAGTGTCGCGCGTAAAGTTTACGAGCTTTAAAATGCTTAATATTTTAAGCTAAAGCGTTAAGTAGCCAAAAAATAATTGTCTCGCGTAAGCTATATTCGCGAGAGCGAGACCTCCATTACGCTCTGTCCTTTTTGGAGAAGAATCGGGCTAAGTTTAGCGTAAAAAAATATATAGATGATCTTTTCCGAATAGCGATAAAAAGGCCTTAGCTATAGATCCAGGTTTTGGTGACTTCTGGATTTGGCAAGTAAAAGCCCGGTACATTATGAGAGCTGTAAACCCACCAAAGCAAAAAAACAAGAACCATAAAAACAGTCACTAATACCGTTGTTTTCATGGGAACCTCCAAAATAGCGTGAGAACAAAACGACTAAGTTGCAAGTTATTAAGGTAAAGTTATGGCCTTTACAGACAAGTTAATTGATAGAATCAATGAACTCGCTCGTATGAATAAATATTTTTGGGAAAACTAAAATCAGAAAAAAAGGCGCGCTAAAGTATTTCTTCTGGATAAATGAAAACGCGTCCGGCAAAATTCGACCGCGAGCGCGTTCGCGATTACGAGTCATAAATGTTTAAAGGCGAAATAAGGAGCCAAAATTGATAGACGACTATTTTTTTAGACCCAATTGGTTAGGCCTTTTTAGGGCTTAAAAAAATTAAGCTCGTCATGCCTTATGGCGCCGGGCTAAAAATTTTTTAGGTTGAAATTTAATTTTAGCCTGGGTCGCTAAAAGCCATTTCCTTAAAATTATTTTAACAATAAGTTTAGGTTATGGTCAAGAATTTAACATGTAAAATATAATAATTTTGCATAAAAAAAACTCGCATATATGAGTATTACCCTGAAAAAATTAAGTAGATATCTAAATTTTCTTAAATTTATTAATATTGAAATTCGAATAATGGTAGGGTGAAAATTGGCGAGAATAGAAAATTTGCGTCGTAAGCCTTATTATTTCGCCATGAAAAATCTGGAAAATTAATTTTAAAGAAAAGCCCTATAAGCCTGAAAAAATTTTTAAGCCATAATGGCCAAAAATAGTTCGCGAAAAGAGGAAAAATTTTTTTGCCGTATGGTTTTCCGTATTCTTAAAGGAGAAATAGCGAAAATGACGCGGGCATTGACGTTGATTTGGTTTGTTTTAAGACTTTAAATTTTTGGGGCCTTATTTTCCCTTGGGTATTTTTGTTTTAAATTTTATGGACCAAAGCTAAAACGGAGGGACTTTGATCTATTGGCGAAGCGGACTTAAGGCCTTTTTGGCGAATAAAACTTTTGGCTTTTTTTTTGATGGCCCTCGTAAGACCATAGTAAACCTTGTCTCTAGAAATTTTTGACGCGGGCCTCGCCTATATATGTCAATATAAATTATCTCTATCCATTATATTGTATATAAACCAGTCCTCAAAAACAAAAAACGCAGTTTTACGAAGGCGTCTTTTTCGCGGAAGTCGGAATTTTGACCAAAATGAGGAAGATTTTTTTAGAGGGTTTTTAGAGGATTTTTGGAGGATTTTTAGAAGTGTTTAGAAGTAATTGTAAGGGACGTTAAGATTTTCTAAACGTAGCGTGAGGAGTAAAGTCCCCAATAGGGGTTAAGCCGATGGGGGCCACCGTTCAACGCGGTAGGGCTTAGTCGCGATATGGCCTCGTTCACCTTGACGGTTAGTTCCTTAGCCTCGGCCAGGTTTAAGCGGCTACTTTGGTTTTTCGCGCTTTGGGCGACTCTTTGGTTGTCTTTAACCTGGCTTTGTTTGGCGTTATTTTTGGCCGAATCGCCCGCGGCCGCGGGCGATTCTTCCCGACTGGCTGGCGGGCGATACTCTGGTCGCGGGTGGATGGGGCCTAATAAGCCTAAAGGATTATAGCTGAGGTTATCGATCATCAGTCGTTCCTTACGGCCAATAGAAGTTAAAAAAAACTTCGCGCTTAAACTGGCTAAAAGCTAAAATAAGCTCTAAAAGAGCTAAATTTTAGGATTATTTTAGATATAGTCTCCGCGCTTAAACTTCAGAGCTTCGACCATGGCTACTGTAGAGGCGTCGTTGGCCAGGGACTTTAAAGGGTCGTCCGCGGTCAATTTCTGGCTAGTTTGCCCCAGCTCTTGAGCCTTAAGACTCAGATCGTCGGCTAAGGGAGCCAGGTCTTTTAAGGTATTTTTAGGGTCGGATAAAGCGGTCGCGTAATTGTCGAGTAAGCTTAGTAAGGAATCGATGTCGTCGGCCGCGTAGCTATAGGGGTTAGAGTTAGTCGCTTGAGCCTGGTTCACTTGAAGCTGGCCAACGGCGTCGAACTTGGGCAGTAAATTTACGCCCAATTCCTCTAAAGTCGTGGTTCGCGATTGGGAACTCTCGCCCAAAAGGGCGGCGAAATCAGGGGAATTGGTTTTTAGGGCGTTGTTGGCGGCCTGTTTTTGAGCCTCTTGGGGCCGCAAAAAGACGTTAAAAACCTGTTTCTCGTCTATTTTCATGGGAAAAATCTCCGTTTTGAAAATTCCGTCGTCAGCCAAAAGGACCTGGCTAATTGGAAACTAGCAAATATGAGGCCAATAAATAGGTCGGGTCAAGGTCTTTTAAGTTAAAGGGGGGAGAGGGGAAATATTTATTAACTAGCTGAATTTTATAGTAATTTTTTCCTTTGCCCCCTCTAAAAGCTTTAAAATTATGGGGAGGACTTTTTTTCCTAGTCTTTTTTTTGAATTGATTTTAGCTTACTACTTTGGCTGGGCCGTAAAATTTAAGGGGAGAGGCCGTTAATTTTAAGATGGTTGGGCGTAAAATTTAAGAGGGTCGGCCGTAAAATTTATAGGTCGTAAGGAACCTTAAATCGCGATTTATTTTGGCGGTAAAATACCATAGCCAGCTGATTTAAACGTTGAGGTCCCAAAAGGGCCCTCAACTTTTAAATCAAGGCGCGAGTATTTGGTCCAGAAGGTTAGGGTGGCGATTTGCGACCTTAGCCACCCGAGATGGTCGGACCTATTATGTTCTCTGGGTTAATCGCTTTGGGGCTAACGTTTTCGACGCTTAGTGGCTTTTTAAAGCGATCGGTTAACCAAACAATATAACACTGTATTTTTTATAAAATATAAAGTAAATAAATAATGTTTAAATGTTATTACATGTTATACTAGTATGAAAATTTAAATATATTAAATAAATAATCCTATTGACTAATAATTGAGATAAGACTATTAATTTTTTGACGTGCGTTTTCTAAAATAGAATGGAGTTCCATAGAGTGATTGGCGGTAATTGAGCCAATATCTCCATTTAAAACAATTAAAGGCTCAAACTGAGACTGGTCTAAGGTTAAAATAATGTCGTCGACCATTTCTTCGGCTTTTTTAACAACTAAAATATCTTGAAAATCTACTTTAATAGCTGTCATCATCTCCCTAAAGACGTAAGCCGCTCCTTGGGCTTGGTAAAAATTATTATCCACCTGACTATAAGGAACGCTGTGGGTCTCGGCCTCTAACCGGTTATTGGGAGAAGGCGGAGCCGGAGTTGGCGGCGCGGATCCACTGGGTGAGGGGGTAGGTGGAGCTGGGGGATTCGCGGGAGCCGGCGGATTTAAGGGAGCCGGCGGATTTCCGGGAGCTGGGGGCTGATTACTGGGTACGGTCTCCGCCCTTTTAAGCCTTAATTCTCCAGGAGCTTTGGCTAGCTCGGAGTTTAAGGAGCCTAAATAAGAGACGTAGTCGGTTAAAAGCACCGTTAGGTTGTCAGCCCGGGGGCTAAAGCGAGCTTGATTTTTGATTAGCCTTTCTCGGTAATCCTCTAAGGAGTTTAAGGCCTTTTCAAAGCGCGACTCAGCCGAGGGGAAGATCCATTTTTTGGGGTCATTGCTTAAAAGGGTGAAAGCCATATCGCAGTCAGAGTCAATGGAGTCCGAGGCCCTTAAGCGTGAAAGGTTTTCCCTTAAGCGGAAGACCGAGTAATTTAAGGCTTTGAGCTGACCAAGCTGGAAATTAGGCCGATTGTCCATGAAAGCGGTGGGCCAGAAAAGGTCGTTGGGGAGCCAGTTGTCAAACATCTGGTCACCCATGGTGATGATGGTGGTGACGAAAGTCCAGCCCGGGGGGTTAGGGTTAGGCGGCGTGGGTGGTTCAAAAAAAGATGGAAAACGATAATTGGCTATGAAGACAATCAAAAAAAAGAGAAATAATCCGCCGAGAGCTCCTAAAACGATTTTGGCGACTTTTGTCCGTAAAAAATCGAACTTGCCTGGTTTATTCGTTTCCTCACTCAATTTGTTCACCTAAAAATAATTTTCCTGGATATAGCGCTCAGGCGCCTAAAATTTTTGTTGGAGCAAAGCAAGAATGTCCTCTTTTCAGCAAAGCAAAAATGTCGCTTTTGGTTTTACGGTCCTGGCTAAGGGATCCATGCCAACCTGGGTCAGGGGTTACTACCTGACCCAGGTTGGCATGGATTTTGCTTATTTGTCTTTTTCACTATTAGTCAAAACAACTAGTAAAAGATAATATATATAAAAAAATTATATATATTTTTGTCGACAAACTATGGTAACTATAGTATTTCCTGAAACTTATAGTAGGTTTTCCCAAGCAGGATTGCCATTCGACTGTTAAGCCTCATCTCGAATGTGACTTTACGCCGATTTAAGTCGAGGTCAGTAGGTAGAAGGTCGATCTGATTCTTCTTGCCTCGGTACCGGAAAGTGTTGTCGTTTGATCCGTCGACCTTTGAGCAGGTCGAAGGCTCAGACTCCTTAGTGGAGCCGCCAGTGTCATGGCTGGCGGCTCCGTCGGGATTTGGTCTTTTTTTCCTCCTCAGGCGCGTCAAACGCGCCTGAGGTTTTTTGGTCTGTGTTTAAAACCATCAATTAACTCCTGGTTAATATGAATTTAGGCCAGGAGATTGACGCGATGAATCAATGGGCTTCTGAGAAAGGCTCCACGATAAAGAAAGAAGGTTTTTTTTCCTGGCCAGGTTTATTAAACATCTCAGCCGATAAGCGCGCGGCTTTTAGACAAAAAGTTTTGTGGTCTTCATTGACCTGGCATTGAGGGACACGAAAAATTAGATTAATTCTTTAGATTTTGGTATATCAATGGAGTCAGAAGTGAAATCCTAGTCCACTTTCGCCAATATTGCGTAACCGTCAAAGTCACCAAGTGAAATAGGCTAGACAGTAAATAAAAGGTTGCCTTCACATGTTTAAACACAAGAAGAGATAGTTATCTTTACGGGAAAAACAATATTAAATTGAACTGTATAGAAAATCTTTTATGAAAATCCTCTTTTAATTCAATATGTGGAACTATATTTGAGGCATCTACACCAGATAGTGTAAGGCCATCAACAAAAAAATTTATTTTTAATATTTTTCGGGACTGTTAGTCTCCCTTTTTGGGCCGGTCAAGGTCAATCCGGGTCGGCGACGATAAGAGTCAGTTAGTGAAAACCACGAAAGAAACAAGACTTTCTTTCGAAAAAAACGGCCGTTCCCGTCGCGGCAAGAAAGCTTGTTTTGAAAATATAAGGGCGTGGATCTACTATATAAGCTTATTTGATATTAGATAAATCACCCATATATGTGTATAAACGTTATTCAAAAATTTAAAAGGAGGTTTATACGAGCGCGTCGGTAAAGAGGGGACAAAATAAATTGAACTAAGTCCAGTGTTTTAATATATAAATGTGAGATTAGACACAAATTCTAGTTCTCTTTCGCTAAAATTTCATAGACATTAATTAAATAGCCTAAAAAACATATTCGTGAAAAAAAATAAGTCATTTTTTTATCGAAATTAAATTTAAAGGACAATTTTGGTTTTAATTAGATAAAAATCGATGTCTATAATATAAAGCAGTAAATTGATGATATATTATAGAAAATCACTTAAAATTTGTTCAACTTCCTCGACTGATAATCCTGTAAGTAGAGCGATATCAGATGAATTAGTATAGATACGACTAAGTTTAAGGACAATTTGCGTAATTTTTATCCTTTGTTCAGCGGCCTTAAGTTCAGCGGCCAAAGCCTTGCGTTCAGCGGCTTCTTTCTCGGCAAAAAGTTCAGCGGCTTCGGCCCTGCGTTCAGCGGCTTCGTTCCTGCGTTCAGCGGCTTCGTTCCTGCGTTCAGCGGCTTCGTTCGCGGCCATGAGTTCGGCGATTTTGGCCATATTGCGCGAACGCTCGCCATTGCTAAGAAATTCATATAATTCGTTCATTTTATTTACATCCAAACCTGTAAGAGAGCTAATTTCGGTAGTTTCTAAAAAATTACTAAGAAAGGCGATAGACAAGCCAAGGTTATTTTCCTGGCCAGGTATATTAAACATCTCAGCCGATAAGCGCGCGGCTTTTCGACAAAAAGTTTTGTGGTCTTCATTGAGGGGCTAAGAAAAATTGGATTAAGTCCTCGGGGCTTGGTATATAATTGGGGTCAGACGCTAAATTCTGGCTCACTTTCGCCAAAATTGCGTCACCGTCAAAGGCGCCAAAGTGAAATAGGCACGATAGAAAATAAAAGGTTGCCCATATTTGTGTAAACACAAGGAGGGATAGTGACGTTTGCGGGATAAACTACATAAAATTTAACTGGATAAAAAAACTTATTATTAGTTTCAGAAGAAAATTTAGCCGATAAGTGTGCGGCGTATAACATATATCTAGTTAGATCAGTTTTTTTCCACGAACTGTCAAATTCTAACGCTAAGATTGTGTTATCATTTGAGATAAAAA
>JAIROO010000214.1 GCA_031257535.1 Deltaproteobacteria bacterium | reverse complement strand
CCGACCTTAAAGGGTTAAGCCTTGCGGACTTAATTGTCTTGGCTCAAGAGATCCGAGACGAGATCATCCGAGTGGTGACGCTAAACGGCGGTCATTTAGCTTCGTCGTTAGGGGCGGTGGAGCTAATTTTGGCTCTGCACCATGTTTTTGAGGCGCCCAATGACCAGATTGTGTTTGACGTTGGCCATCAGACCTACGCCCACAAACTTTTAACGGGTCGGGTCAAACAATTTTCGAGCTTAAGGTTGGCTGGGGGGTTGTCTGGGTTTCCCCGGCGAGAAGAGAGCCCTTACGACGCCTTTAGCGTTGGCCACTCCTCCACCTCCATCTCGGCGGCTTTAGGTTTAGCCGCGGTTCGCGACATTTTACATGAGCGTCGCAAAGTGGTCGCGGTCATAGGGGATGGAGCCTTAACCGGCGGTATGGCCTTAGAAGCCATTAACCACGCTGGGGGGGCGCAAAAAGACCTTTTGGTTATCTTAAACGACAATCGAATGTCTATTAGCCCTAACGTTGGGGCCATTAGCCAATATCTTTCCTTAAAAATGACCACGCCTGAGCTATTAAGCTTAAGAGAGACGGTTAAAAGAACCCTAGAAAAGTACCTCCCTCAAAGAGGTCGCCGGGTCATTCGCCGCTTTCAGATGGCTGAGGAAGCCATTAAAGGGTTTTTAGTCTCGCCAAACTCATTTCTGGCTTGCTGGGGCTTTAAGTACCTAGGCCCAATTGACGGACACGATCTGGAAAAATTGGTCAAAGCCCTTCATCAAGTTAAAAACCTGAACCGACCCGTCTTACTCCACGTCTTAACCACCAAAGGCAAAGGCTACCCGCCAGCCGAGGAAAATCCTTTAGCCTTTCACGGTCTAGGTCGCTTAAAAAAAGCCAGTCCCAAAATCAGCGCCCCCGTAGAGCCAAGACCAGAGCCCGTTCCTCTGGCCCCACCCAAGACTTACGCCGAGGTTTTTGGCCGTTATCTCCTAAAACTCGCGAAGAAAGAGCCCCGTCTAGTGGCCATTACCGCGGCCATGAGTCAGGGCACGGGATTGGAGGTTTTTTTTCGCGAGCGCCCGGACCGATCCTTTGACGTGGGCATCGCCGAGCAGCACGCGGTCACCTTCGCCGCGGGTTTAGCCGTGGGGGGCTTAAAACCAGTCGTGGCCATTTACTCGACCTTCCTCCAAAGAGCCTTCGACCAGCTTTTCCACGACGTGGCCTTAAGTAACCTGCCGGTGATCTTCGCCGTGGACCGGGCGGGTTTAGTGGGCGAGGACGGACCGACCCACCATGGCGGCTTGGATCTCTCGTACTTAAGGATTCTGCCCAATTTTACGGTCATGGCCCCTAAAGACGAGTGGGAGATGGAGGCTATGCTGGAGCTGGCCTTAACCATAAAGGGTCCGGTGGCTATCCGTTATCCTCGCGGTCCAATCAGTGGTCGTCCGGCCATGGATAACCCTCAACCAGTAGCGCGAGGCCAAGGGGAGATCCTCCGCCCTGGCCAGGATCTAACCATTATGGCCATTGGTCAAACCGTCTGGCCAGCTTATGAGGCCGCCGACCTTCTCGCTAAAAAAGGCCTTGAGGCCGAGGTTCTAAACTTAAGGTTCGTTAAACCCTTAGATCGCGACTTAGTCGTAAAGTCGGCGGAATCCACCGGCCACGCCCTGACCGTCGAGGAGAACAGCTTAATTGGCGGTCTTTTTGGGGCGATCGCGGAAACTATCGCCACCAGACCTTTAGGCTCGCCAGCCGTCGCTATCCGAGCTTTAGGTTTTTCCGACCAGCCAGTCCCGCAAGCGACTTTAGCTCAGCAAAGAGCGAACCTTGGACTAGACCCAGAAGGAATAGTCGAGGCGGCTTTACGTCTTTTTCGACCTTAAAAAATAGTCACCAGCCCGCTAGTTCTTTCGCCCGAGATTTTAATAATTTACCGGAAGTTCTATAGATGACTTTGGGATAAAAAGCCGCTTTTAGTTGGGCCAACCCTTTTTAGCCCCAACGCCCTCTAAAGATCTATGGAATTTTTTGTTAAAATGTAACGACCAAAAAAGGCTAAAAATTACCTTTGACTTGTAATCCCCCAAAAGTCTTATAGATGAATTTTCAAAAAAAATTTTGTTAACCATTAAAGGCGAAATGAGGTAAATAATTTAGTTAACGAATCTAATAGCTTTGTTATACTTATTTATACCTATTTATTTGGTCATAGTTAGCATTTTCCAATTATGCTCTAGTAGAACCTTAATTTTATTATTAGACTTTATTAGACTATATTTCAGGAACGGGGTTGTTGGCCTAATCGCGACTCACAGGTAATTTTTTTAGAGATACTGAGAAATTAAGGACCACAATAATTCCCTAACAACGCGCCTGAGCCTCTGGTAAGTCTTATAGATGAATTTATAAAATTTTTGGGTAACGCTAATAAAGCCCAAAAAAATAGCAAATTAGATAGTTAATAAGCTTAATGACCTTATTATAGTCTATATTACCTATTTATTTGGCTAGAGTTGGAGTTTTCCAATTACGCCTAAATAGAATTTCATTTAAATAATAGAACGATATTTTACTCCATTTAATTAAGGCGTTTTTTGGATTTTGAGGCAATTATCAAGTAATTTAAAGGGCATCGAGGGAGAAAAAATTAGGCCCAAAGCCATTCCCTCGATAATCAAAAAAAAATAGAAAAAGTCATATAGATGACTTACCAGTTTTTTTTGATTGTGTTAATAAGGTATAATTATGGATAAATAATTTAATAAAAGCTAAATATCCTTGTTACGCTTTATTTTAGCTATATATTTGGCTTAAGTTTGGTTTTTCCTATTATGCTTAAATAGAATTTAATTGTCATAAAAAAACTTTAGTTGACTCTATTTTCGTACCGCGCTTTTGGATTGACCCGCCAAGGCTTAAGGGAATTATTTGAAAGATATAAGATAAAATGTTCTAAGAAAAATTCCCCGCGCCTCACAAAACATATCGAAAGTCATATAGATGAATTTTCAATTTTTTTCGTTACGTTGATAAAGCTTATTTTCGCTAAAATATTTACTAACTATCCTAATAATATTTTTATACTTAAAAATAAATATTTATTTGGCTTTAGTTGGCGTTTTCCAATTAGGCTCTAATAGAGTTTAATTTTTATAATAAAGGTTTATAACACTCTATTTATGTTCCGCGATTTTTGGATCGCGACGAATATCAAGGTAATTTTTTAGGAAGACCTCTTAAATGACAAAAGATCCCGCCAAACCTCTAGATGACTTTAGGGTCTCGGTCCAGTCAAACCTTTCGGAAAAATCCCAAGTCGACCTAACTCAACCGGATAATCTTCCAAAAGCCGTTGACGATGAAGCCGCCTCGCCGGGAGAGTTGGTTAACGCCGCTAACGCTTCTCTTTCTATGGCTGAAAGCACGGTCAGCGACGAGCCTTCTGAATTTAATAATGATCTTAAGTCTTTCCCGCCGGCGACTATAAATGAGCCAGCCAAAACTCCATCTATTGAAGCCAGCGAGCCGGTCGCCCCTGGCCTTAAGGCTTTTAAAGAGGACCCAAGAGAGGCTAAAGACGCTAGCCAGTCGCCGGCGACTATAAATGAGTCAGCCAAAATTCAATCTTTTGAAGCCACCGAGCCGGTGGACCCTGGCTTTAAGGCTTTTAAAGAGGAGCCAAGAGAAGCTAAGGACGCTAGCCAGTCTTTGGATCAAAGCCCCAATCGAGCTAGCGTTATTAAAGCCTGGATCCAAGCTTCCCGGGCTCCCTTTTTTATAGCCACGGTTTTTCCCTTGGTTTTAGGCTTTATAGCGGCTTACAAACATACTGGGGAAGCTAAAATCGGACTATTTTTTTTGATTTTATTGGCTTCATTTCTAGTCCATTTGGCCACTAATCTAGCTAATGATTATTTTGATTTTTCTTTAGGCGTGGATACTAAGGAGACAATTGGAGGTTCTAGGGTCATCCAGGAAGGTTTAATAGAACCAGGCCAGATCAAACTGGCCATTGGGTTATGCTATACAGTCGCGTTTCTTTTGGCCATCGTTATAGTCGGGAAAAACGTTAGCCTCTGGGTCATAGTCGTTTTAGCGGCCTTATCCAGTTTTTTTTACGTGGCCCCGCCCATAAAATATGGGCACCGGGCTTTAGGAGAGTTGTCAGTTTTCATAAATATGGGGCTTTTTATGACTATTGGAACTCAGGCCGCCCTAACTAACTCATTTTTAAGGACAACCATAGCTTTGGCTTTACCCATTTCCTTTATGGTGGCGGGGATCCTTTATTATCAGAGCATCCCAGAGATTGAAACTGACCCCGCGGCTGGAAAAATCACCTTGGCCGTCATCTTGGGTAAAGAAGGGTCTTTTTTAGTTTACCTTTTATGGTGGCCTTTAATCTGGTTACTTTTACTAACTCTTTACCTGGCTAAGCTGGTGGAATGGCCGGCTCTTTTAGGTCTATTGAGCCTACCTCTGCACGTGGCCGCTTGCCGACGCTTTAAAATGGTTCAAAATTGGCTAGAATTAGATCGTTATGGGCACCTGATCCGCAAGCTATACGTGGTAAACGCCTTAGCCTTAATCCTAGGGCTCGCTTTTAGATAAATATACGCTTTTGATAAACAATATTGTAATTATAATTTTAACTATCATTCATACTTTAACTAATTAATGCCGTAATATGTTTTTATATATAATTTTAATAATTTATAATTATATTTTAATTGCATATCAATTTTTTTAATGGCATTTATTTAATGAACTATTATTTGAATAGTCTTTCACAACTCCTTACCCCTTGAAGACTATCTTATATTTCATATTTACTGATAAACTTGGTAAGCCTTTCCTTTGTCGTAATAACTTAAGGTGGGTTTACCTTTTTCCGGCAGACTTAGCGCGGCCACGGGTTTACCAGTCTCATCGGCCATAGCTAAGCCTGAACTTTTTTGGTCCCGCCACAAAGCCACTCGATCTTTACCACTAAGATCCCTTAAGATCAGGGTCGGTTCGCCTTCTTGACTTAAAGCTAAAACCGCTCGATCCCGGCCTCTTTGGTCGGCTAAAGTAAACGACGGTAGACCCTTAGCGGTTAAAGCGACCTGGACTTTAGCGGCTCCTTCGCGGTCTCTTAACCAGATATGGGGCTCCCCGGTTACGCCCAAGCCCATTTCCAAGCGAAACTCCCCATCGTCGTCAAGCATAAACAAGCGGGGTTTATCGCGGACCAAGGTTAACAACAAACGGGTGCGGCCAGAGTCGTCGGCCAGTCTAAGCTCGCCGGCCACCAAGGCTTTTTGGCTAGGCGAAGGCGAATCGGCCTTAGCGAGGTTAAAATTTTGGGCGAGTATTGAACCCAAAAAACCAGCTAAGGTGGCCAAGACCAAAAGAGCCCCGACAGTTATAGGTCTAAAGGTCGAATTCATTTATAACTCCAAAAAATATTTTGATAAAATTAAATAATACTGGTTAAATATTATCTTTGTTTAAAACTGATCTTGGCCAAAATCCCCGCTAACCTCGCAAAACCCCATTTATTCTTTGAATGCTGGTTTATACCCAATTTATAGTATTAGCAAAAATATAAAATGGCATATACAGTATAACCTAAGCCTAAAATTTTGAAAAAAAGATTTTTACCAAGCTATCGGAGCTAAAAAAAAATGAATATTTTCAGTTTAAAAAAAAAATTTCAGCCAGCGAAAAAATTTTTTTTACCTAAACATTTTCCCAAAATAGACTTTATTTATTTCAATTTAATAAAATTAATTGATTGCCTCGGACTATCTTTTTAGAGGCGTTTATGACGGAAACCTAATTAAACTCTCGCTTTCCGAAAGGCTATAAGCTCCAAACGCTAACAATACAAAACGACGGACGTTTTTTAAAATTAACAAACCGCCCGAGGGAAATTAGTCAATTAAGATTTGACATCCTTTGGACGACAAGGTAGAATTTCTTAGACATCGCGCAACATATTGTGGGCAGACTTAATTTCGAAGATACAATTTATTTTATCTTTACTTATTTATTCACGTTTCGTGATCTTCCAAGTTTGTTGTTTTTTTATCGTTTATTACACTAACATACCATTATTGCAACACCTATTATTTCTATTTATTAATAAACATTATAATTGCATGCAAGGTCATTAGCTAGTTTTGGTTTGTTCTAATAATTGCTTTTTGTAATTAAATTATTTCTTAATTTTTTATTATCAGTGCTCTTTTTCATTTTTAGTTAAAGATCTCTGAGTCTGATCATTTCTAAGGAGGAAAAGAAAAGAATTTGCTCACCAACATAAAAAAAAGAGACGGTCGATCTGTCCCCTTCGATCCCACTAAAATTACCAACGCCATCGCCAAAGCTGGCCGGGCCACGGCTGAGTTTGACGAGGATAAGGCGAAAGAACTGACCAAATCGGTCTTGAGCCTCACGGCCTTGACCTTCGTCAACACGCCCCTGGACGTGGAAGGCGTTCAGGACATTGTCGAAAACGTCCTTTTAGCTTCGCCTTACCGGGCCACCGCCAAGGCTTACATCCTTTACCGGGCGCAAAGATCTCAGGCCAGGGCTATCATTTCCAAGAGCCACATCGAGTTGATGGACAGTTACTTAGGACGCAAGGACTGGAAGGTCCGCGAAAACAGCAACACGTCCTACTCGCTTCAAGGGTTCCACAACTTTATCGCTTCCGCCTTGTCCTCTGACTACTGGCTAAACGTCTTTTACACCGAGAGGATTCGGAACGCTCATAATTCTGGCGACCTCCATATCCACGATTTAAGCCAACTTTCCGTTTATTGCGTGGGCTGGGACTTATACGATTTCTTAAAACAAGGCTTTAAAGGCATCGCTGGCAACATCGAAAGCGGCCCGCCCAAGCACTTGCGGACGGCTTTAGGTCAGCTAATTAACCATTTCTACACTCTCCAAGGCGAAGCGGCTGGAGCGCAAGCGGTTTCGAACTTCGACACCCTTTTAGCTCCTTTCGTTCGTTACGATAACCTAAGCTATAAAAACGTCCTCCAATGCATCCAAGAGTTCGTCTTTAATATCAACGTCCCAACCAGAGTTGGATTCCAAACGCCTTTTACCAACATCACCTTGGATTTAAGTCCTTCCGTCATCTATAAAGACTTACCGGCCATGGTTGGCGGCCACGATCTGAAAGAGACCTACGCCGACTATCAGACGGAAATGGACATGATCAACCAGGCTCTCGCCGAAGTCATGATGAAGGGCGATTTCCAGGGTCGGGCCTTTACCTTCCCTATCCCGACCTATAATATTGGTAAAGACTTTGACTGGGATAACCCTAAGTATGAGGCGATCTGGAAAATGACGGGTCACTATGGGATCCCATACTTTTCCAATTTTGTCAACTCAGACCTGTCCCCAGAAGACTCCCGCTCCATGTGCTGTCGGTTACGCTTAGACAACCGTCAACTAAGGAAAAGGGGTGGCGGTTTATTTGGGGCTAATCCTTTAACTGGCTCGATTGGCGTGGTGACCTTAAACCTCCCCCGGTTAGGTTATCTAGCCAAAAACGAAGAAGACTTCATGCGCCGGCTCGATCGGGTGGTCGACGTCGCCCTAGAGTCCTTGATCATTAAAAGGAAAACTTTAGAAGTCCTGGCCAACGATAGACTTTATCCCTACACCAAACATTATCTACGCAACATCAAAAAAGGTAATGGCCTTTACTGGGCCAACCACTTTTCCACTATCGGCATAGTCGGCGGCAACGAAGCCTGTCTTAACCTTTTGAACGAAGACATCGCGAGTCAAAAGGGACGGACCTTCGCCCTAAACGTTCTTAACCATCTAAGGCGACGCCTAGCCGACGTCCAGATGAAGACCGGTGATTTCTTCAATCTAGAGGCTACGCCGGCCGAGAGCACCGCCTATCGTCTGGCCCGCTTAGATCTCCAGAAATATCCTGACATGATCTTCGCTAACGGTCAGGCTAAAGGGGACAATTTTGACCCCTTCTATACTAATTCAACCCATTTACCGGTCAACTACACGGATGATCTTTTTGAGGCCCTAGATCTTCAAGACGACCTCCAGACCCAGTATACTGGCGGCACGGTTCTTCACGCCTTCTTAGGCGAGGAGATGACCGATCCAGAAATGGTCAAAAACCTGGTCCGGAAGATTACGGCCAACTATCGGTTGCCCTACTTTACGATCACCCCAACTTTTAGCGTTTGCCAGACCCACGGTTATCTAGCGGGAGAAAAACCAATTTGTCCCGAGTGCCAAGAAGAAACGGACGTTTACTCTCGGGTCGTGGGCTATCTGCGGCCAACCAATCGCTGGCACGACGGCAAAAAAGCGGAATTCGCCATTAGACGGCCTTATACGACAGATCCCAAACGGCTTTTACCGGAAGATTTGACCAAAGACCAAGCCCTTAATACTCTGAGCCCTAAGAGCAAACCACCTAAGGCCAAATCAAAAACCAAGGAGAAATCTCTTGCGTCTGGGGGGAATAACTAAGGTTTCGACCTTGGATTTTCCAGGGACCATTAGCGCGACGTTGTTTTGTCAAGGCTGTAACTTCCACTGCCCCTATTGCCATAACCCCGATCTCGTCCGGCCTTTTGGCCAACTTTTAGACGAGGCCGGGGTTATGGATTTTTTAAGGGCCAGAAGAAAGGTTTTGGACGGGGTCGTAATTAGTGGCGGGGAGCCCTCCCTTGCTCCTGACCTTGGCGATTTTATTAAAGCTCTCAAAGGGTTAGGTTATCAGGTTAAACTAGACACTAATGGTAGTATGCCCGAGGTATTGGCGGATCTTTTGGAGCGTCGTCTAGTCGATTACGTGGCCTTGGACATAAAAGCCGATCCTTTTAATTACCCAATAGAGTTAGGCCCAAGCGAAGCCACGGCTAGGACCAAGGAGGCGATCTGGGCCTTAAAGCGTTTTGGCAAACCCCATGAATACCGCTCGACCGTGGTCAACCCTTTTGTCACTAAAGAGACAATAGTAGCCATCGCCAAAGCCGCTAAAGGTCAATGGCCCCTTTATCTCCAGCCTTTTCGAGGGGAGAGGATTTTAAAAGAAGAATTTCTAAAAGAGTATCCAGAGCAACCAGGTAGGGAGGAAATAAAGGAATTTAGAAGTTTAGCTAGTGCATATTTGCCAACATTTATTAGAGGCGATAATTTAAAAATCCTTTAATTACTGACGAAATAGCGGAAAACTTATTATTAAATTTTTCATTTAAAAGCTACGTTATAAAGCAATTATCAATTTTGATGTAACTACATATTATGTATAAATAAATTATTGTTAATAATTATTTTTTAATAAACCGTTGTCTTTATCATTTTTTATTAATTAATTAATTAATTATTCATTCATAAAATAAATTATAACTAATATTTGAATTATTCTTGAGACATACAAATAATGCCAAGGATTATTAACACACTTCCTAGACATTTCATTATAGAAAAATGCTCTTTAAGAAAAAAAATACCACCTAAGAAAACGAAAACATATATTAACGCGCTATTAAAAGCTATAGCTATAGATACTTCAGTTCTAGTAACGACTAAAGAAAAAACAAGACCGCCAATCCAGCTCAACAAAATTCCGACAAACCAAAAACGACCTTGACTTATTATATTCCAAATTCCCGCTGACCAATCAATCTGGCGCCCACCATATCTCATTAAGAGCAAACCAAAACTGGCCAAAAAAGAGTTAGCGATTAATATTTTATATGCTAATTTCACGCCAATAACTTCCCACCATATTAAAGTTTATATATTTAATAGTTTTTAAATTTAATAAAAAGACAAAATATTATAATTAAATTTTGCCTTGAATAGGTTCATACGGGACGGAAGCTATATCATTATTTACAAAAGACAATAAAAACTGCAACCCCAAAATAACAGGTAAAGCCGCTAACATGACCGTACCACTAGAGGCGGTGGCGGCCGTTTCAGCTCCTTCAATCCACTTGGCCAAACCAAAAATAAAACCAAAAGAAAATAAAAACAAACCCAGCAAAAGCTCAACGCTGCCGGCCGTTAAATCCCTAAGATAGTAGTTGTAAAATATTCTTTTTACTGTATTTTTAATATGACCAAAAATAAAAGGAATAAATTGAGATCTAAGTTTTAAATTACTACTTTCGTTAGCGTAAACAGCCGTCATCGGAATGTCAACTACTACGGCTTTTATTAGATTGAGACGAAAGAGCATATCAGACTCAAAAAAATAACGCTTGGCGATTTTATCCATCGGTAAAAGATTCGCGACTTTCGCGTTTATGGCCAGATAACCATTGGTAGGGTCGAAAATATTCCAATACCCGCTAGAAAGCTTATTAACGAAAGACACGCCGGCGTTCAGAATTAGACGAATTAAAGGCATCCGAGTCAAATCGGCGGGATTGTAAAAACGATTGCCTTTAACGTAATCGGCTTGGCCAGTGACTAAGGGTTTTAAAAAGAAAGGCAATAAGTCTGGATCCATTTGGCCATCGCCGTCAATTTTGACCAAAATGTCGGCCCCATCCGCCAAAGCCTGCTTAAAGCCGGTCATGACCGCGCCCCCAACCCCTAAGTTGACTGGATTTCGCAAAACGACCACCCGCGGATCGGGACAATTTTCTTGAACCAGCCGGCCACTTTCTTCTGGACAACAGTCATCCACGACGTAAATACGCCAAACTAAAGACCCTATCTTCTCAAGTAAAGGTAAAATATGCTTTGTTACCTTATAACAAGGAATAATTACGGCCACTTTTTGAGACGCGATTACCTCGCTCAAGGGAAGACCTCCCAAATTCCGCCCACGCCGTAATTAACTTTGATCGGTTTAAAGTTCGGTAAATCTGGGCCGCCAGGCAACAAAAGATAAACGGGTAAGGAAATCAGACCTAATTGATCGACAATATAAGCTAAATTATTAGACGGATGATATAAGATATAGGGAGCCGAAACCTTAAGAGCGTCCCAAGGCGGGGCTAAAGGTTTGACCGACGTATCTATAACGTCGCCAAAATTTTGATAACCGCGATTTTTTAAGCCTTGAGATAAGGTTAAATTCCTAGTTTCTGGATTAAATTGAAACTCGTTCCGGCCAATTAAGGAAATATGGTGCCGGACCTGAGCGCGGTCGGCCGGTCGGGAATAACCCATGGTTATCCACCAAGGATTAATGTCAAACAGCTCGCGAGGGAAAAAGACAAACACCCGACCTTCTGGAAATAACCAACCCTGACGACCGGGTAGTTTAGCTAAGTCGGCCGCTAAATCCCCGGGATAAGTCGCCCCGGCCCTAAGAGCGCCATTAGGCTCAACAGTCAGGAAAAACCTTTCTAGCATAGCGAAAGCTTGCTCTTTACCCCAGGCTTTTTCTAAGGGTTCCAAACCTTGTAAACCTCGGCGAGAAAAAAACCGCATCCAGCGAGCGGCGGCTAGACGATCAAGCATCATCCAAGGTCGGGCCGCGGCGTAGGTGGTGTCTGGATTTTGCGTGCCCCCATCAAAAAAGGCTTTTTGTCCAGATCTGGCCATAATGAAATAGCCATCGTCCCACCAATTACAAAATGAAGCCCCTTTTATGTTAGCTTCGCGAATCGGAGCGAATATCTCGTCATGGGCCTTAGTCCAACGGACGGGAAAACTCCGATGGCCAGTCCACCAGGCGCAACTTAAAGACACGACAATAATCGCGGGTATAGCTAAAATTGATAACCGAGGTAGCTTAGCCAGAGCGTTTTTTAGGTTAAACGCCTCGGCTAAACGACCAAACACGGCGGGGGGCGGAATAGCGGTGGTTAATTTAGACCAAAATAATTTTAGGTTATCGCCAACGGAATCTAAAGTTTTCGGCAACAAGGCCACGGACAAGGCCAAAGGAAACACGCCTAAGTAAATCAAGCGCTGGGTCGCCAAACCCGCCACCACAAAAGCTAGCCCCAAGACTAAGGGCATTCTAAACTTTGGCTGGGTCAGGAAAGCCGCCAAAACCGCGACCAGAACGATAATACCTGAAGCCTTAAAACCACCTAACCGAGCCAACCAATCCCAAAACCCAATTGGGGCTAATTCCTGGATAGAAGTGTAAAAAAAGTGCCTTTCAACGCCAAAAACCATCGCCCCTTTAGCTTTTATCTCTTCGGCTAAAGAAGAAGGAAACGGAGCGACTTGAGTTGGGATAAAGACAATCAAGGCGAACCACACAAACCCTAGGGTCACCAAAGTCGGAAAAGCCTTAAACTTCCAAAGGGGTTTCCAGGGAGTCAGGAACATAAACCAATAACCGAGGGTAATGACTCCGCCTAAGAAAAACCCAGAATTCCAAAACCACATCAAAAAAATAAGGGCTAAAAAGGCCCAGCCAAAATCCCACATTCTGGTCTTAAAGCTACGGTTTAAGTCGGCGGCCAGGGTTAAAAAATAAATCTCCAGCTGCCAGAAAAAAACAATCGCGGGATCGGTGTCAAACCAGGCGGGGCCAGAGCGCTGAACCCAGGCCGGCATTATTGAAAAAATAACCACGGCCAAAATGGAAAGAGCTAAACCCGCGTTAAACCGCCGGCACCAGGCCCGCATGAGAATAGCCAGACTAATCGTAAAAAATAGATTGGCGAAAAAAACGGTATTTTCTAAGGAAGCCCGGAAAATAATACTTAAGATAACGGCGAGTAACGATAAGGCGGGAGTCGAAAGCGACAAACCTTCGGTAAAGACTTTAGCGGCCTGACTGAGATAATAAAAACCATCAGCCCCCGAGATCATTAGATCCCCAGAATCAGCGTAACGCCAATTGTCAGGCCAGGAAAACCAGGACCGTCCTTGTAGGGCTTGAGGCGCGCAAATTGAAAAAGCTACGGCTATTAACGCGGCTAAAACGCAAAGCGACGAACGGCCTATCTCAGGCCAATAAGGTTTAATTTTAGTAGATAAACCCTGAAGGAACTGAATAGCGACGCGTTTTTTTGATAAGGGCATAAATTGTGTTCAAAAATAAAGGAGGGGATATAAATACCCCCTCCTTCAGTTTAAGGACCAGTTAAAAGATTAGAACTCGAAGCCAATACCAACAGAAGCTTGGTGATTGTAGTAATCCTTGGAGAGGTCAACATCATAGTTGGCGAAAACGTCCAAAGTATCACTAACCGCGATTTTTACGCCAGCGCCAACCTGGAAAGAACTACGTTCTTGTTTGATCCCCCAGATGGGCGTAGTCCCGCGGTAACCAACAAAACCCATTTCGACTTTGTTGTCCAACTCCTCAGCCGCGTAAGTCCAGCCAAGACGAAGTTCCGGGGTGACCTTGACGGTAGCCGATTCAATCGTGGTGCTGAATTTAACCTGGACCGGGATATCGACGAGATCGTCGTTACGGGATTTGAAGAAGTTACGTATAGGAGCAGTTCCCTTCTCCGCCCAGTCGTCTTGTTTTAAATGGAGATAACGAAGACCAATACTCGGAGTGATGTCAAAACTACCGGCTTTTAAAACCCAACCACTTCTAACGCCAAACTGCCAAGTATCAATATCAAAGGAACCAGATTTACGGCCATATAGAGGCACGTTAATAGAAGAATCGTTTTCAGAGTGGCCGTAAGCCAAAGTAGCGTCAAAGAAGAGGCCGCTATCTAATTTATAGCTACCATATACGCCAATACTAGCCGTATCGGTGTCGATCTTACCAAAATTATAGTTATTTTCGACTTCACCAAAAGAGAAGGCCGTGGAAATACCGAGAACCAGGCCGGGAACGCCATCAAAGGTCCGGTCATAACCTAAAGCGAATCCCCCAGAGTGATATTTATAACCAGCTATGTCGTCCGTGTCGTCTTGTTTAGCCCAGGAACCAAAACCACCAACCCAGACGCGGTTCAATAAGCCTTCGCCAGCGGCCGGGGGAGTTTTTAGATCCGCGGTATGAATCTTATCAAGACGGCCAAGAACTACCGAGTTAGCCTTGAAAGCGGTGCTGACGACGGCGTTTTTGACGCCTAAAATCGATTCGCCAATACTTGCTCTGAGGATCATCTCAACAAGGCTACCTTCTCCATATAAAGCGCCATAATAACCGTTAGTTAAAACGCCAATCAACTCGTTTTTTAAATTCGCTAACGCGCTTGACGGGGCAGCTGACGCGCCGTCATATAAAATGCGGTCTATAAGCCCAGCGGAGCTTTGCATGTTTCTGGTGTATTTAAAACCACCCGCGTCGGCGATATTTTTAATGGCCCCGCCAGCGCCGACATAAATTCCAACCGTTAAATTATTACCGCCACTGAAAGGCTCAATAGTTTCAAAAAATGGGTTGTAGAAGAAACTATCAGGGGTTAAATTTGTAACAGAACCGTTAGTTATCTGTAGGCCTTCATACACTGATAAATCAGTAGTATTTGTAAAATTTACAAGAACTTTCTCTCCATACCAAACGGGAGCGGATAAAAGACCTAATGTAGTTCCATTGTAACCAACCGCAAAAGTTGAGTTATCGGCAAAATAAACGCCATCATCAACAAAAAGTTCAGAAACGCCAACATCCAAAGTACCATAAGGTTCTACGGAAACGTTACCTTGAATAATTTCGTTGATGGCGCCATCGGCAAATAAAGTTCCACCGTCGCCAATTACAATGCCGGAATTTAACGCGGAAAAATTGACGGAAGCTTGATTAGCTAATACAACTTTAGCCCCATTACTGACAAGAGTATAATTAACGCCAGCGGTACTTCCATCCAAATATATCTCAATAGTGTCAGCGAAAGTGGTAGTGCCACCAGTAAATTGGATAGTACCATTAGTGACGCTGAAATTACCAGAGACATTAATCTTGTTAAAGGCAGCGGAACTAATGAAACTACCATTAACAATAGTAATATTTTCTGTAAACGTATTATTGGAATTTCCAGATAAATACAAAGAAGCATTTGTTAAAGTCACGTTAGCGACAGTATTATTACCGCCACTAAAACTAACATTCCCAAATGCCGGACTTGTAGTAGTATTTTCAGAAATAACTAAATTTTCAATAGTGTTATTACCACCAGAAATAGTAACGTTAGTTCTAACACCAGTTATATTTCCGAGATAATTTTTACCATTTTGAATATTAATAGTCCCATTATTGTTATAAATTTGAGAAACATTAACGATTGTGGAGGCACCACTAATAGTTAGACTGCCATTTATTCCAGTCGTTAAAGTTGGAGCGGTTGAAAAATTTATAACTTGGGAATCACTTATTACAATATTTCCAGCAGCGGTTATATTAGAACTGCCCGAAGTTACGTTAAGCTTGCTGCCTTCAATTGAGATACTATCACCAGCTGTTATATTACCCGCGAGAGTCAAATTCGCGACGTTAGAAATTTTAACGTCATTTTCGGTAGTGGTAATGTTTGTAGCGGAAACATTTACAGAGTCCGTGATAAAAACACTGGTATTAGCGGAAATAACACCAGTTGTAACAAGAACATTATCAGAGCCAGTAATATTAATAGCTCCTTTCGTCGCGGTAATATTTCCGGCCGACAAATTACTACCTGAAATATTTATAGTACCGTTAGCCGCAGTGACATTGTTAGTGACAACTGCGTCTCCAATATCGGTTATGATTATATCACCATAATTTGAGGTTAAATTACCAGCCTCTATTGTACCTTTTTCAATTGTAAGGGTGGTATTCGCTAAAATATCATTAGTAACGTTAACAGTCGCATTAATAAGATCAATAGATCCTTTCGTCGCAACAAGGTTTTCCGATACATTTAATTTACTATCTTGAACTAAAATGGACGTGTTTGCAGTGACATTGCCCCGCGATTCAAGTGTTGAACTATTCAAAACATCTAAACCACCGTCAGTCACGTTAATATTAGTAGCATTGATAGTGGAGGCACCATCAATTAATATGGATGTATTAGCCGATATATTGCCTGTTGTTATATTAATAATACTTCCATTATCAGCGACAATTCCGCCATCTGTAACTATTTCTCCGAATGTGCCACCCGTTTCATTGATTACACCACCCGATAGAATAATATCGTCAGCTGCGGTAATATTAACCTCGCCTTCAACAGCGACTAAATTGGTATCTTTAATAGTTAATGTTCCACCAGCGGATACGTTTCCATCTGTGCCAGCAGTATTATTTATACCAATAGTATCGCGAATGGTGTCATAGTTTGCGTCAAGCAAAATATTTTCGCCAGCGGTTAGGTTTGAAACATTACTTAATGATTGATTAAGTATTGAGACATTACCTGTGGCGTTAACATAGCCAGTGTCCAAATCTGTCGCGAAAGATCCTAGTCCTGTAGTTCCCTCTATAACAGATCCAGAATCAATGGTAACATTGCCTGAACTGTTAGTAACATTTATTGGAGACTGCGCAAATGCCATTCCGCCGCCCAAAGACAAAATGGCCACCAACGCCAATGCCAGCGAGACGGACACCAATGGCAATCCGCCCCAGTTT
>JAIROO010000084.1 GCA_031257535.1 Deltaproteobacteria bacterium | reverse complement strand
CTTATTTTAAAAAATCAAGTAATTTCAGATAGTTATTTGTGTCTATCCAAATAACTTGTAAAGTCGGGTTTAGAGTCTATAAAGGGGTTATTTTTTTGATGGTTAAGGAGCGCGACTTTCTTATGCAAAAAATGGGGAACTTCGCGAAAATACTCGCTAAACTCCGTCTAGGCGCTAAAATGGACCAAAAGTTAGGCGGTGAAGTTAAAAAAGTATAAAATTATTTTTACCCGTAAAACAATTTTTTTGGGGTAGCGGATCGCGCTTTTGATAATTTAGGGCCAAAAAACGAGGCTAACTTTTTTTAAGGTATTTAGGTGACAAAAAAAGTGTATCGGCTCTTTCGTTTAACCTTAGGGTTTTTAACCATTGTTCCGGCTCCGACTGGTCCACCTCTGACCCAGGCCGATTTAAGTCGGATGGCCGGCTATTTCCCCATGATTGGCCTTTTTTGCGGCTTGATTTCCGCCCTTTTCTGGCTTATATTGGGGACCTTAGGCTTTTCGGAGTCGCTTAAGGCGATTTTTACGGTCGTCGTTTTAGTGATTCTTACCCGCGGTTTTCATCTCGACGGTCTGGCCGACGCGGCCGACGCTCTTTTGTCCCATCGCTCGGTCGAAGAAAAGCTGGCCATACTTAAAGATTGCCACTTAGGGACATTTGGGGTCGCGGCTATTGTTTTAGACCTCCTTCTCAAAATTAGCCTTTTAGTGGAAATAGCCTCTAAACCCGAGACCTTGGCTGTTTTGGCTCTTTTCCCTTTATGGGGACGTTTGGCCGCGTCAGTGGTGGCCACGTTGGGTCGTTACGCCAGGCCGTCTGGCGGCTTGGGTCAGTTTCTCGTCGAAGGGGCTGGACCTTCTGAACTAAAATTAGCTGTAATAACCTCATTAATAGCGAGTCTTTTGCTTGGTATTAAGGGTATTTTAACAATATTTGTAGCTCTTTTAGTTGGTTACGGTCTGTCTTGGCTTTGGCGGCGAACCTTAGGCGGCGTAACCGGCGATCTCTTGGGGGCGACCGTGGAAATTGGGGAAATCGCCGGCCTTTTTTTTTGGTCCCTTGGCTAAGAAAATAAACCAAAAATCGTTAACGTAAATATTGTTAACGCGAATATTGTTAACGTAAATATAGTTAATGAAAAATTATTTATCTAAATCTTGTTAACTTAAAAATGTTAACCAACATTATTTACATAAATAAAGTCGATAATAAAATCATAATATTTCCCTAAAAAGCAACTATGTAAAAAATATTCTTTTATATAATCCGTAAAAATACTAAAAATAGGCGAAAAAAATGACCGTCGGCCAAGATCAAGAAAAAATTAACTTAAGCGACCCCCAAACCGTGACCATCGTTAAAATCGAAGGCGACGGGGTCGGCCCGGAAATTTGGCGGGCTAGTCAAGCGGTCTTTGAGGAGGCCGCCCGTTTATCTGGTCGCCAAATCGTCTGGCGGCCCGCCTTAGCTGGGGAGGCGGCTTTTAAAGAAACTGGCTCCCCTTTGCCCGAGGCGACCTTAAATGATTTAAAACATTTTCGGATTGGCTTAAAAGGCCCTTTAGGCACTCCAGTCGGAGGTGGTTTACGGAGCCTTAACGTGGCCTTACGCCAAGCTTTAGACCTTTACGCCTGCGTCAGACCGGTCAAATGGTTAACCGGAGTCCCTAGTCCGGTTAAAAATCCTCATTTAGTGGATATGATTCTTTTTCGGGAAAACGCCGAAGACGTTTACGCGGGTTTAGAGTGGCCCGCCAAAAGCTCGGAAGCCAAAAAATTGATTGAGTTTCTGAAAGAAGAGCTGAAAGTCCCGTTAGCCCCTGACTCGGCCGTGGGCTTGAAACCTATGAGCGAAATAGGCTCGAAGAAATTGATCCGTTTAGCCATTACTTGGGCCCTTCGCGAAAATCGCCCTAGCCTGACTCTAGTCCACAAGGGTAATATAATGAAGTACACCGAAGGGGCTTTTCGGCGGTGGGGTTACGAACTCGCGGCCGAGGAGTTTGGCGGCCAGACCAGGCCTTTGGCCGATGTCGTCCCAGGCTCAGAGGATAATCGTCTTATAATAAAGGACTGCTTAGCCGACAACATGTTTATGCAGGTTTTAACGCGGCCCGCCGAGTATAGCGTCTTGGCCTGCCCTAACTTAAACGGCGACTATCTGTCCGACGCCTTAGCCGCCCAAGTGGGCGGCTTAGGCGTCGCTCCAGGCGCGAATTTAGGCGACGACCTCGGTTTGTTTGAGGCTACCCACGGCACGGTTCCGCCCCGAGCTGGCCTTAATATCGTTAACCCCTCGTCGCTCCTTTTTTCCGGGGCTTTGGCGTTTGACTGGTTAGGCTGGACCAAAGCCGCCCAATCCCTCCGGGCCGCCATCGCCCAAACCGTCCAAGACGGTCTAATGACTTACGATTTAGCTCGCTATACCGGTCAAGAGCCTATCTCTTGCTCGGCCTTTGGCGAGGCGGTCTTAGCCAGGCTGCGTTAATTCCATCTTTCACGAAGAAAACGGTCCCATGACAGCTTTAAACCTGACCCAAAAATTGATCCAAAGCCATCTAGTCGACGGCCAGATGATCGTCGACCAGGAGATTGGCCTTTCGATCGACCAGACCTTAGCCCATGACGCCACTGGCCAGATGGCCGCTCTCCAGTTTGAGGCTTTAGGATTTCCCAAAGTCGCCACCAAACGCTCGGTCTTTTACGTGGACCACAATGTTTTACAGATCGGCTTTGAGAACGCCGACGACCACGCGTACCTGGCCTCGGTCGCCCAAAAGTATGGGGCCTGGTTTTCTAAAGCTGGCAATGGAATCTGTCACCAAGTCAACCTGGAGACCTTTAGCCGCCCGGGCGACACCTTGCTCGGAGCCGACAGCCACACTACCACTGGGGGCGCCGTGGGTCAGCTGGCCATAGGAGCCGGGGGGTTAGACGTGGCCGTGGCTATGGGCGGTTACCCCTTTTACTTGCCCATGCCCAAGATTATAGGCGTTGAGCTTTTGGGCTCTTTGGGCCATATGGTTCGGGCTAAAGATCTGGCCTTAGAGGTTTTAAGGATCTTAGGGGTCGCGGGCGGTCGAGGCCATATCCTAGAGTTTTACGGTCCCGCCCTGGCCACTTTATCGGTCACCGAAAGAGCCACGGTGGCCAACATGAGCATTGAGACCGGGGCTATTACGGCTGTTTTTCCAGCCGACGAAAAGACCTTGGATTTTTTAACCGTAAGAGGTCGGGCCGCTGATTATACCCCCTTAGCCGCTGACTCCAACGCCAGTTACGACCGGACCATAACCATTAATTTATCGGACTTAGAACCCTTAGCCGCTTGCCCCCACTCCCCGGGTAACGTTAAAAAAGTCAAAGATATCGCGGGCTTGCCTATAGACCAGGTCGCCATTGGCTCTTGCACCAACTCCTCTATAGAGGATCTGTTAAGAGCCGCGGCCATCGTTCGCGGCCAGAAGATTCCGGCGAATGTGAGTTTAATCGTGGCTCCTGGGTCGCGCCAAGTGTATTTAGAGTTAGCTAAAGCCGGGGCGGTGGCTGACTTTATCGCGGCTGGGGGCCGCTTAATGGAAGTGGCTTGCGGTTTTTGTAATGGGGTGGGTCAGGCCCCTAAAACCAATGGCGTCTCTTTAAGAACCTCCAACCGAAACTTTCCTGGGCGCTCGGGCACGCCCTCGGCCAACCTTTATTTAGTTAGCCCGGAGACCGCGGCTCTGTCGGCTTTACGCGGTCAGATTACCGATCCCCGGGAGCTTGAGCCCCTTAAGATTGACCTCCCCCTGTCTCTGCCAATGGATCTGTCCCTTCTCGTTCAGCCAGCTACGGGGGCTAAAGCCGAAGAGATTAAAGTCGAACGCGGTCCCAATATCGCCCCGCCTCCGGCATTTACGGCTTTGCCCAAGGTTTTAGAGGGCGAGGTGACTTTAACCTTAGGCGACAACGTCACCACCGACGACATTTTGCCGGCGGGGGCTCATATCTTAGCCTTACGCGCTAATATTCCAGCGATTTCTAAGTATATTTTTAATAATATTGATCCAACTTACCCCGAGCGGCAGCGAAAAGGACCGGGATTTGTGGTGGCCGGAGCTAATTATGGCCAGGGCTCAAGTCGCGAGCACGCGGCTTTGGCCCCGCGTTATTTAGGTCTGGCCGCGGTCGTGGCCATTAGTTTCGCCCGTATCCATAAAGCTAACCTGTGTAATTTTGGGGTTTTGCCCTTAGAGTTTGTCGATCCCGCCCACAAAGACCTTTTAGCTTTTGGGCAAACTTTAGCCGTTGATTTAACGAGCCTCGCCTCGGGGAGCGTCTTAGTCGTCAAAAACTTGACTACCGGGGCCGAGGTTCCAGTTAAACTTTTGGTCTCGGCAAGGCAAGTGGCCATGCTTAAAGCGGGGGGACTTTTGGCTCAGATGGCGGCCAAAAAATAACACCCTTTAAGGTTTTTTTGACGGGTATTTTTGGTCGTCTTATAAAACTTTATCGCGGAAAAGCCGTTCCTTGTTTAGCTTTTTGGGTATAGCTACTTCTAACACTTAATTGGGGGCCTTAGTCTAATCTAGCTCTAGTCTAGACCTAGTCTAGTCCTAATCTAGCTTTAGACTAGTTTAGCCCTAGTCTAGTCTAATCTAGTTCATTTTAGTTATACAGTTGTTTTGGGCGAGCTTTTAAATCCTAAATAAGGAGCAATTATGGCTAGATGCGCCTTCCTTTTTCCCGGCCAAGGCGGTCAGTTCGTGGGTCAAGGGCGCGATTTTTTAACTAAAGAGCCCCTTTTCGCCGATCTTTTTCAAAAAGCCGAGGCCATCTCTAAGCTGCCTTTAAAAGAGATTAGTCTAAATGGCCCGCTAGACGAGCTCAATAAGCCGAGCTTTCTGCAGCCCGCCATTTTGACTTTGTCTTTAGCTTTGGCCAAAACTTTAGAAAAAGAAGGCGCCACGCCCCTTATCGCCGCTGGACACTCCTTGGGCGAGTATGGGGCGTTGGCTCTGGCGGGGGCTCTGACCGACGAAGAAGCCTTGGCTTTAGTTTCGGCTCGCGGCCGCTTTTGCGAAAAAGCGGCCGCGAGCCGACCTGGAGCCATGGCGGCTATTTTAAACGTCTCGGGCGAGGAGACGGCCAAACTTTGCGATCTGGCTTTAGCCGTGGGCGAGGTGGCTCCAGCCAATTTTAATACGCCCACCCAAACCGTGGTCTCTGGCGAGGTTAAAGCCGTCTCGGCCGTGGTCCGGTACGCGGAAATGAAAAACGGCAAAGCCTTGATTTTACCAATTACCGGGGCTTACCACAGTCCTTTAATGGCCGACGCCGCCAAAGACATGCGGGAGCTAATTCTGGCCACTGACTTCAAAAAACCGCGCTTGCCAGTTGTCCCCAACGCCATTGGCCAAGCCGAGTCCGACCCAGGACGGTTAAAAGAGCTTTTAATGGAGCAGCTCACCGCGCCCGTTCATTGGGTTCAAACTTCGGCCAGTCTCTTGGCCGCTAATCCCGAGGAGTTTGTCGAGTGCTGGCCAAAACTTTACGTGGGCTCTTTGGTCAAAAAATGTCTGCCCAAGGACGCGCTAATACCGTTTCGGGTTCTCAAAGCGTAAACCTCAAAAAATCGCCTGACCAGTTGGGTCAGCCCGGCTTTAAGACCAAAAAGCCCTGGGCTAAACCCTACGCCCTGTGGCTTATTTTGGGTTTAACGGCTATCTTTGGCTTAGGGGTCTTCTGGGCTTTTTTGGGTTTTTTCCCCGATCCTTTAGCCCAAGCTAAGTGGCCGTGGACCGTTAACTTAGTCGACCGCCACAATCGGACTTTGGCCAAGATCCCCAGTCAGGCTGGTTACCGCGAGCCTTGGCCTTTAGCTAAGTTTAGCCCTAATCTTATCCAGGCGGTCCTCGCCGCTGAGGACCGCAGGTTTTACTGGCACTTGGGTTTCGATCCCCTAGCCGCGGGTCGGGCTTTATGCCAAAACCTTAAAGCTTGGAAAATAGTTAGCGGTGGGTCGACTATCACTAGTCAGCTCGCTCGGCTAGTTTTGGGCCTTTATCCCGGCCCGCGAACTTTTAACCGGAAGCTGAAAGAACTCTGGACGGCCTTACTTATCGAGCGCCATCACTCTAAAGACGAGATCTTAGGCGCTTACTTAAACGCCGTTCCCGTTGGCCCTCGGCAATGGGGATTAGCCACCGCCGCTTTGGATTACTTAGGTAAAGACGCCAGCCGCTTGTCCCCGGCGGAGGCGGCTTTCTTGGCTTCTTTGCCCAAAAGCCCGAAAATTACCCAGCCGACTATACTTCGGGCTCGTCAAGAATGGATCTTAGGCCGATTAAAAGACCAGGGCTATTTAACCGAATCCGATCACGCTAACGCTTTAACCGAAATAGTCACCCCGAACCCCAAAGTCACGCCTTGGCTGGCCCCGCATTTTATCGCCCAAATCCACAAAAACCTCTCGCTGGCGCCCAACCCCCTACCCAACCTCCTAGAAAAATCCCAAAAAAACGCTCAAGCCCTTAGTTCTAGCCGTGGCGTTTCGTCTGGATCTAACTTAAGCGGGGACTTTGGGCCAGCCGCGACCTTAGTTAGAACCGCCGAGAACCCGGCTAAAACCTTAACTCCGGGCCCTAAGACCCCGGCCAACGCCTTAACTTGGGGCGCCAAGGATCAGCCTAAACCCTTAACTTGGGCCGCCGGGGCTTTAAGCGACGATGGGTTATCTAAAAGACCGAAAGCCTTAAACGATTTAAGCTGGGACTCTGACCTCCCAAAAGGACTGACTAAGGCCACTTTGGATCTAGATCTCCAAAAAGAAGTGGAAAAAATGGCGGCGCGGGCTCTGGCTAATCGGAGCTTCCAAGGTTTGACCCAAGTCGCGGTCGTGGTTTTAAGTTTACCCAAGCGCGAGATTTTAGCCTGGGTCGGCTCGGCTAACTTTTTTGAGCCCACAGAAGGCCAAAACGACGGGGTTTTAGCTTTACGACAGCCTGGCTCGGCCTTAAAGCCTTTTCTTTATCAACTGGCTTTAGAAGAGGGACTTATAACGGCCGCGACCTTACTAGTCGACCGGTCTATTAGTTATAGCGGGGTCAATGGCTCTTTTACTCCCCGTAATTATGGGGATAATTTTCATGGTTTAGTCCCGGCGCGGGTGGCTTTGGCGAGTTCTTTAAACATTCCCGCCGTCCGTCTCATTAAAGATCTGGGTCCGGGTAAAGTTTTAAGGCGCCTAAAAAATCTGGGCTTAAACTTTAAGGACAACCCTGATCTTTATGGCCTAGGCATGGCCTTAGGCAATGGCGAGGTTAGTCTTTTAGCCTTAACCAACGCCTACGCT
>JAIROO010000023.1 GCA_031257535.1 Deltaproteobacteria bacterium | reverse complement strand
ATGGAGCAAACGAGTCTATAGCTCCCCTTCGAGCTTATCTCACTTTAAACCTTCCTGTCTTCAGAGTCTGGCTCGTAAAAAACGTGGCGACTCTGTAAAATAAAGCCTTCAGACCCCTTTAGGATATCGCCCCCGAGCATGATGGACTTTTATTTACCCCCAGAGTTAATAGCCCAGGAGCCACCCCAAGAACGGGGCGACTCAAGGTTACTCGTTTTTTACCGCTCAACCGGACGGATTGTTTTAACCAAGTTCGCTGAGTTGGGTCAGTATCTGCCGCCAGATTCCGTCTTGGTCTTAAACGAGGCCAAAGTTACCCCGGCGCGACTACTTGGCTCCCGTCGAAACGGGGGCCAGGCCGAGGCTCTAATTCTTTCTTTGCCCACGCCTGGGGCGGGGGCGGGGGTTTATGATCTAGAGGCTCTGGTTAAACCAGGCAAACATATCCAACCTGGCCAAATTCTGACCTTTTCGAACGAAGAGTTCAATCTGACCGGGGAGGTCATAGCGGTCAGACCAAATGGACAAAGGCTGATTAGATTTAACTTTCCTAAGCCGCCTTTAGAAGCGTTAGAGTCTTTAGGCCACGTGCCTTTGCCGCCTTATATAAAAAGGCCTGACCGGGCCTCGGATCGAGAACGTTATCAGACCGTTTACGCCCAAAAACCCGGAGCCGTGGCCGCTCCCACGGCTGGGCTTCATTTTACAAAAGAATTATTGGCTGATTTAGAGAAGAAGGGAGCGCGACTGGTCAAGATTTTTTTAAAAGTCGGAGCCGGAACCTTCGCCCCCTTAACGGACGAAAATATAAAATCCGGGACTCTTCAGGCCGAAGAATACGAAATTAGCCAAGAAACTATTGAAGTTATCGCCGCGGCCAAAGCCAAAGGCGAAAACGTGGCGGCCGTTGGCTCCACCAGCGTCAAAACCTTGGAATGGGCGGCTCTTGGCGAGGGCGGCTTAAAAGCTGGCTCTGGACAAACCAGTCTTTTTATCCGCCCGGGCTTCCAATTTAAAGTCGTGGACTCTCTCATCACCAATTTTCATCTGCCGGGGACTAGTCTGCTACTTTTGGTGGCGGCTCTAACTGGCGAAGAGCTTTTAAAAAAGGCTTACGCTCGCGCCATAGAAGAGGAGTTTAGGTTTTACAGCTATGGCGACGCTATGCTGATCCTGTAGACTTACTGATAATTTATTACGCGAAGGTTGGTAGGCGGTTACGAAAGGTTCTTCGTTGGTATTTAATTACTACGCCGGGCCGACAAGTTGGCCAGGGTTAGACAAGTTGGCCGGGCTCGACAAGTTGGCCAGGGTTAGATGGGTGCCCTTTTTTGGTCGCCTTTTTATAGCCGATAATTGGTATTATGTAAACTAGGGGGCGTTTGACCACGAGGGACGAACTCTTTTTGGCTTTTGGACTAAAAAGCCGCGCCCATTTAGGTCATGTAGCAAATAGGTCATGTAGCAAATTTGATTTTTTTGAAGTCAACGGTTATCCCTCTCCCCCTTCCACTAAAGAAAAAATTCGCCGAAGAAGAATTCAGTCGCCTTTAACACTTTAACTAAATCTAATTCAAATAATATATTACGTCTATTAATATTTAGATAAACTTTAAAACTATTTTTTACCAATCTGGGATGTTTCTCCTTAGGAGGCCTCATCAAAGCGAAGACGGCAAACTTTGCGCGGAATATCTCCACGAGCAAATCATTAAAAATATTAAGGTCATTAGTTAAAACTCAAACCATTGTTTTAGACAGATCAAAAAACATTTATAGTGATTATTTGTATAATTACATATTTAATATATACTATTTATTTATTAAAATTTATAATATAAAATTGTTAATAAATAAATAATTTGTTTTATATATAACTAGCACAAAATCATCTAAACAATAAAAACCCTAATCATGCCTTTTTTTTCTCGTATATCCGACTATCTGGTCAACCGCAAAATTAGTCAACCATATATGTGTATTTATTCTGTCGATATTTAGATATTGTGTTCTTAAGGTTGTTCTATTTTGCTATAACTAAAATCCATAAAATGGGAGGGGGACCTCAACCCGCCGACTGAAAGAAGTCTCCCCTCTTCCCCTGGCCGTGGCGTGAAAGGTTTGGGCGAGCATTTCGGTGGGGCGTTTGACGGGCGGTCGTGACGAGGCTCGTTATCAATGGCCAGATTCCCGTCCCTTTTTGGCAGGAGAGCTTGACCAAAAGTCCCGCGCCAAAACGAGTATCAAACGTCGTCCGAGAAAAGCTCTCTTTATCGTTCTTACGAATTCTGGCCTCTCCCAGGGCTTTTGCTGGAGATATTATTTTGGCGGTGGACTTGGCCAAAATCCACCCCCTAAAGTTTAGGCCTTGGGAGGGCGAGTTTTAGGGCCGAACCGAGTGTTTTGGCTGAGGCCGGGACGCAAGGAGGCGACGAGGTTGGTTTGGGGGGCTCTGGGAGCGTTCAGATGTCAGCGTCATGCAAGCCGTCCTCTTGACCCAGGTTGTTGCCTGCCTTTTGGGCTCGTTCATGGCCAGGTCCAGTAGGATAGGGGCGTCTAAACCCTCCATGTAGGCACAGGTCAAAATCTGGCACAAGGCCTCTTTGGCCTTGGCCAGGTCGTCTTGGACGGTATTATGGGAGATTTTAAGTTCGATTACCAAGTCGCGTTTCTTGAACTGTAAAAAGTAAAATCTTGTTAATAAGTTAAACGCTAAAAAACAAAAATATATTTTAATCATTAATGTTAGGTATTTTACCTACAGTCTCTTTGCCTATAATACGTTATTGTCTAAAATAAACTTGACGTTAGGTTGTTTGATTAAAATTTAACAAGATAATCTGCATTAACTATTTTTAAAAAACGACTTAAAACCATGTGATTATTTTTATATACATTAAAAATATATTATAAAAATATTAAAAATAGATGGACTATTTACCAAAAAATGTATAATAATAGATCACTTTGCCTAAAATAATAAATTCATCAGATTTTTTTACTAAATAAATAGTTTTATTATTATAATGTTTATTATTATATTGTTTAAATATAAAAGCATTATTTTCAGAATTGTAATTAATATTAGAAACAGTAAACGAGCCTGGTTCACCAATTATATATATTAAGAAAATATCATTATCGTTATTTGCGGTGTAAGTAGCTGATTGATCAATAACTAAAGTGGTGTTATGACGTATTATTACGTTTTTACCAAATAAATTATATTTAAATGCCAGAAGTTTATTTACATCATATTTATCTGGGTGAGGTAAATGAATAAAAATGTTATCAGAATTTTCATCTATAACAATATTATTATCAGAATCTAAATTAAGATCAGTGACATAATTAACAGAAAATATGTTTTTATCGGCTAATTTAATTAATTCTTCACTTATAATATAGTCATTAGTATTTTCACCAGTTAGAATTTTTTTACCAATATCTAAAAAATCTTGGTAACTACTATCAGCGAAACCTAGTTTTTCAGCGATTTCTCGTTTCCTTTGATCTGAGCCATATCTTCTTGCTTTAAGTAAATCATTAAGATATGGGGCAGAAACACCTATTTTAGTCGCAAAACGACGCTGATGTTTTTCAATATCAGAAAAATATGTTAATGAAGCACGAAATATATCATCAATATTAAACATAAATAAATTATTAGCCTTAAATTGTTGTTGATAAGTTAAAAGCGGAATAGCAATAATGTATTTTTTTCTTTATTATTCTGCGTTTCAGCATCCACCTAATTGTCAATAGTGCGTTGTAATTACAAAATATACTCTACGTTAGCTTGATTGTCATACCAATCGTAAGATTTTTTGTATTTTTCCCAGGGCCTATCGGTCCTAATTAACATTATCTTTGTTACTGTTTGTTAAAGTGGAGTTGTAAACCAAGTTTTAAAGCATTCCTGAGTATCGAACTCATACTATCTTGTTTTATCTTACCATAATTAACTTCTAAAAAAAATTTTTATATTTATATAATGCGTCATTGTTTATACTAATATTAATTAACTTGTTAATATAATATTTTCTCTTGTTTTTTTATTTAATTTATCATATAAATACATTTATCACTATTTTATATATCAAAAATTAATAATTTTTTAATCATAATTGGTTGTTGTATAAGTTTATTAGACTTTTTGGACTCATCAATTACTATTTGATTAATTTCTGATAGTTCTTGCTCGCTTAAATATATTGATATACGGGAAAATTTATTCCAAAACTGACCACTGGGCTTTAACATCTCCTGCTCCATATTATACGTCTGGCCAATATTTTTGTCAATATTTTTAGGCCTCGGGCTAAGGTTTTATTTAGATATTTTTCAATTTCCTATTATGTCGACCGCTAGTTTTTTTATTTTATCCGTTGGCGCGCCTTTCCGAAGGCTACTAAAATACAGTTTTTATTTGCCCTTAAGTTGTTTAGTTAGAATAGGGGTAGGGGTAGGGAAGGGTCGCCCCTCCCCTCCCTCCGAACCGTGCTGGCGGTTCTCCCGCACACGGCTCTCCGATTGGTGAGGTCTACAGTGAGACTACCTCGCTTGTGTTAAATTGGTG
>JAIROO010000355.1 GCA_031257535.1 Deltaproteobacteria bacterium | reverse complement strand
TTAATACCAAAAGTATCGCGAGTGCCGTCACCGTTAGCGTCAAGCAAAATATTTTCGCCAGCGGTTATGTTTGAAACATTACTTAATGTTGAATTAAGTATTGAGATGTTACCTGTGGCGTTAATAAACCCTGAATCCAAATCTGAAACAGAGCTTGTAGTATTGCCTTCTGTACCCACTCCAGAACTAATGGTGACATTATCAGTAGAGGTTGAATTAGCAATATTTATTGTTAGAGCCATGGCCATTCCGCCGCCCAAAGACAAAATGGCCACCAACGCCAATGCCAGCGAGACGGACACCAATGGCAATCCGCCCCAGTTTTTCTGCCTATGTTCCATAAATCGTAACTCCTTGTTAAAACCAATATGGGACTTAATTTCGCTTTGCCCTTGCTTCGTCCCATAAGTTATTGTTTAAAACTCTGGATTTTCAACTATTAAATATAAGTTAAACATAATTTAATAATTAATCAAGTCATAACACTATCTTTTCCAAAAAAAATTAACAATACAATAGAAAAAAATAATCTATTTGTAAAACTAATTTTTTTATACGATAAAATAAACACAAAAAAATAACTCTCTAATCAATAGCTTGACTAGAAAATATATTAAATATGTTTAAAAAATAAATTTGAAAGGCTAAATAAAGGAAAGAAACATATAACTCGCGAAAATCCAAATACGATTAAATTACTCTTTAAGCCACAAGAGCCTTTTAGTAATTTAAAAATTCGCGGTATATTTAGCTAAGAGACAAAAAAAACACGCCAAAAACTCAGGAAACAACTCTTTTAGGCCTAACCTCAAGGCTTAACGTGTGGAGCGATCTTATCCTTTACTTAGGCTTGTGTCAACAAAAAAATATTAATCCAAAAACCAAAAGACTATATAGAACTTAGGCTTTGGGAGGAGGATCTAATTAAACGCCTTAAACTTTCCACAAAACGGAGACTATTCTTAAACTCCTCAAAAAATTTAATCGCTACAAAAAAATCTCTACTTATGACTATTAGGTTGTTTTATCTTATAATACTAGTATAATATTAGAAATTATTATTCAATTTTTACTAAGTCGCTTACGTGACAAAAATTATCTATAAATAATATAATCTTAAAAGGTTAATTTATAAACATTTCATACCAATCATTTAACTTATTATTTATAAAACTCACACTTAATTTTATATTTATTGCTTATAATATCGTTATAAAGTTAAAAAAGTTATTTTATTATTATTATATTCATTAATTTAAATTTTTTTACAAGATTTTAATATAACAATATGATTTTTGTATGTTTTTATATATTATTTAATAACAAAAAAATCAGAAAAATGTTATAATTTTAAATAATTATTTTTTATATTTAACCTTCAGCCGTTTAACTTCTAGCCGATCTTAGAATAATTTATTCTATAAAGTAAAGACCTTAGTTAAACTTTTTTTCTATAAGCTCCCGAGCCAAAAGTCGCGCCGCTCGGTCCGCCGCTAAAACCTCCAGCAAGGAGCTAACGCCTTGGCTGGGTATTTGGTTAAGGCAGTCTTCGACCACCTGGACAATACCCAAAAACGTTAAGCGACCAGCCAAAAACCCGGCTACCGCTTCTTCGTTGGCTCCACTTAAGATAGCCGGGCCCGTGCCTCCACCGCGACCCACCTCATAAGCCAAGTCCAGAGCCCGAAAAACTTCCCGATCCGGTTTGGCGAAAGTTAAGGGACTTTCTGTTAAATCCAACGCCTTTAACCCCAAAGGGCTTATTTTTTTTATATCGCCTAAAAGTGGCCACCGATTATTATAACACAAACTGAAAGCTATAGATATTCGCATGTCGGCGGGACCCATTTGCGCGAGCGAACTCCCATCGACAAACTCAACTAACGAATGAACTACGCTTTGAGGATGGACTAAAACCTCGATTTGATCATAGGTCACCCCAAATAAATGGTAAGCCTCAATAACTTCTAAACCCTTATTCATAAAGGTAGCGCTATCGCAGCTGATCTTAGGGCCCATAGACCATTTTGGATGGTTTAAGGCCATCTCTTTGGTGACGTTTTGGAGCTGTTTTAAGCTATAACCTAAAAATGGGCCACCTGAAGCCGTTAAGACCAGGCGTCTAACCCCTTCCCCGGTCAAGCGCCCGCCTAAGGCTTGGTAGATAGCCGAGTGCTCGCTATCGACCGGAACGATCTGTTCGATATAGGGTTTAATTAGCTCCCCAGCCAAAACCAGGCTTTCCTTGTTGGCTAAAGCGACCCTAAGGCCCGCTTTTAAGGCCGCGTAGGTGGGCGCCAAACCCGCCCGACCCACCATGGCCGAAAGAACCATGGTGGCCCCGCTTTGGGTCGCGACGTTTATGGCCCCGACTGAGCCTTCTAAAATCTCTGGCCATTTGGCCCGAGCCAGACCTAAATCTTTAAGGATAGTCGCCAGATTTTTAACTTCCTCCTCGCCTAAGACCGAGACCACGTAAGGCCTAAACTTAATTATAGCCTCAGCTAAAGGTCTTAAACTCGTTGCCGCGGCCAAACCCACGATTCGCAACCGCTTAGGAAAAGCCTCCACTAAACTTAACGCCTGCCGCCCAATGGAACCCGTGGCCCCTAAAACGACTAATCTAATCGGCTCAACCATAATTAAACGTCTTTTTTTTATTAGATAGTTTTTACGCTATTAATATGCTACTATTATATATAATTATAACAATAAAATGATAATTTAAATATATCAACTGAATTATATCCATATATTAAATATCTAAAAATTAAAAAATATATAATATATAAACATATTTAACTGTCTAATTAATCACTGAATTCCACTATTCAGCCGCCGGTAACTATTATTTTATGAGTTCTTTAGGCCGACTCCAAAGGCGTAAAGGGGTTAAAGGCGTAAAAGCGTAAAGTGGTCTAAGGCTTAAGGGACTAAAATAACTGCGCCAGCGATCAAAAAGCTCACGACTTTTAAGGCTTTTTAACCTTTTTATAATTTGTTACAATTATTTATGGTTCTTGAAATAATATTCAGGAGCTTCATGATTCTTTCATGAGTCTTCCGAATTTTTTAGACCTTTTTATGAACTATTTTTTGAAAGAAGCCAAAAATTTACCCACTAAGGGGCCATATAAACGCTAACGTAAAAATAAACTATAGGCAGGTTAAAGAGGATCGAGTCCAGCCGGTCCCACAACCCCCCATGACCTAGTAACAAGGTTGAGGTGTCTTTTAAACCCATGGCTCGTTTTAAGGCTGACTCAAAAAGATCGCCCATAGCCCCCCAGACGGCGAGCCCTAAGCTTAAGACGACAATAGAAACGCGGGAAAATTCAGGCGGTAGGTAAGAAAAGGATAAGGCCCCCGTGGCCACGGCCGTTAAACAACCCCCTATCAGTCCAGAAATGGTCTTATTAGGACTGACTTTAGGATAAAGTTTTGGACCTTTAAGCCGAGAACCAACGTAAAAAGCCCCGGTGTCAGATAAAGCGGTCAGTAAAATTACGAAAAATAACCATCTATTTCCAAAATATTCTTGCTTAATTAAAAAAACAAAAGACAGCAAAAAACTTAAGTATATATGACCAAGAGCGTACCTAGAGATAAGATTAACGACGGCCCGGTCCTCGCTTTCCGGGAGAACCCGCATCAAGTAAATGGCCCCTAAACCCACCGCGAGGACTAAACCAAAACTCTGGCCCACTGAGCCATAAAACAAGGCCCCAAACGCCGTGGCCAACCAACCAATAATAGCGAGACTAAGTAGGCCTACCCTTTCTCGACCCAAAAGATTGGCCGCGAACTCCCACCAACAAATGGCCCCTAACAGACCCACCACCCCTAAAATCACTAGATTATTGTCCATAAACACGGCCAATAAAATAGGCGGGATTAGGATTAGAGCCACTAGCCAGCGACTTAGCTCGCCTTTAGTTAAGCGTTCGACCACGCTCACAAGTCCGCCTCGTCGCTTTGGACATTACCGCTCCTTAAGAACCTCAAAATTTTTAGACTCCGTCGCTAAGCCGGGTTAACCGAAAAGCCCAAGCCGAGGCCTTTTGATTTTTTAAAAAAGCGAAACCTCGGCCTTGATACTCGTCTGGGGTTTTAAAACCCAAACACTCCTGGCCCCAATAGACGCCGCTACTAGACTGCCAGGGCATCATAACCGTGTCCTCCACCAAAACGAACAAGCCGTAAATTGGCTCCGGGCCACCGACTTGAGATTTCCACTCCGTAAAAGAGGCTTTATCGGCTAAGGGGGTGATCTCATAACGGCTTAAAAAATCCCGCCTATCTTGGCCGGATATTTTAATCTGGCTCTCCATGGTCCAGAGATCCGGACCGTGAGTCATTAAGATCTGACCTTTGGCCTCGTGTCGGTTTTCCTCGCCATCAAAGTAATGGCCTTCCACTTCCCATAAGCCAGGTTGTAAAAGATAAGTATGTTTAAACACCGGCCCATCCTATTTAGGTGAAGTTATTTGGGTAAAGTGGAATAACAAGCCGTTTTAGCCGCCATTTTAACCACTGTTTTATGGCTAAAATTTATGTTAAAAAGTCAGCCTAGCCAAAATAGCAAAAAATTTATGTTATAACAGTCAGCCTAGCCAAATTAGCAAAAATTTACCTTAAACTAGGCAGTTAAGCCAAAATAACATAAATTTATCTTAAAATAGGTAATTTAGCCAAAATAACAAATGAATTTATGATAAAAAAAGGATGCCTAACCAAAATAGCAAATGAATTTATGACAAAAAAAGGATACCTAACTAAAATAGAAATAATTACTATTAAAAAAGGCATTTTAGCCAAAATAGCAAAAAATAATGTTAAAACAGACAGTGTAATCAAATTAGCTAAAATTTAAGTTAAAACAGGCATTCTAGGCAAAATAGCAAAAAAAATTAATGTTAAAAAAGCCAGTCTAAGCAAAATGGCAATAATTTAAGTTAAAGCAGGCAGTCTAGCCAAAATCGTCGCCAACCGAGCCCCAGACTCCAGTAAGTGACCTTTAGTGATCTGATTATTGGCGATGGCCGTGACTAAAGCTTGCCGGGCCGCCCTAATAGCCTCTATTCGTCGACAGACAAGACACAAATCGTGACCAGCCAAAACCGCTCTCACCGCGGCTCGACCTGGATCTCTCGACCCTGTGGCTCCCCCCATTTCTAGGTCGTCGGTTAAAAGTAACCCGTCAAACCCCAAATCTCGCCGTAAGACGCTCACTATCTCATTGGAAAAAGTGGCCACGTAACTGGGATCCAAGGCTGGATACAGAACGTGACTAGTCATGACCACCCTTAACCCTTTGGCGAATAAGGCCCTAAAAACGTCCATAGGGGTGGCCATCTTATCTAAAGAAAAGTCTATTTCCGAAATCCGCTCGTGGGGATCGATAAAAGCCCCGCCTAAGCCAGGAAAATGTTTGCCGCAGTTTAAAACCCCGGCCGCGAGCGACCCCGCCATAAAAGCCCCGGCTTTTTGGGCCACAACCTTTGGATCCGAGCCAAAAGCGCGGCTCCGGATATAACGGCCCTCGCCAGTGTCCAAATCCAACACTGGGGCTAAATTTAAGTTAAAGCCACTTTCCTTTAACTCTTGCCCCAGCCGAAAGCCTATCCGCCAAACGTCTAAGTCCTCTAGCTGACCCATCGCCTGGGCGGTTTGGGCCTGAAAAAAAGGTTTTGGCAGACGCTTTACCGTCCCCCCTTCTTGGTCCACGGCTATAATTAAAGGCCGACCCAAAACTTTCAGGGCGTATTTTTGGACCATAAAAAGGATTTCTCGTAACCGCCCCGGGGCCACAAGACGCGAGGACAGGCCTTTTTTGGGGGCCTTTCTTTTAAAAAAGCCAAGGTCTTGAGGCCAAGGATAATTTCGCCGAAAAAAAATCAGCCCCCCTGGCCTAATCTCGTCGATCAAATCGCGGATCTCGCCCGAGTCTTGGCCCTCCCAACCAACAATTAAAAGTCGACCCGCGGCGTTTTGGGGCCGTTCGGCGGCGAAATTAAGCGTAATAGAGAAATCTTGACTCTTTGGGGCTTTATCCAAAAAAGTCGCCTTTCATAACGTCAAAAAAAAGGAAGACCAAAAAGGCCTGGTCGCTAACGTCGACCGGATGGTAGCCGCCAGGTAAAAAACCATGTTTTGAACTTTTAGGCGCGTTAGTCTACTATAAACGCTAATCTTAAGTTAAAGCGACCACTATATATTGAGTACTAATAAGCCCGCCAAAATTAAAGGGGGTTATTAAGAGGCCGTCAAAAAAGGGCGCTAACGACCAACATTATTATTTCCGACAAGCCCCACAGCGACCGCAGAAGTTCTCGGGCGGGCAAGGCGGGCTAACTACGCCTTCTTTAGCCAGTTGATTTTCCGCGGCCAAAAAGTCTGGCCCCGCGGCGACCGACACCACCCGCCAAGGCATATATTTCTCTTTGGGCCAGGAGTCTAAAAAATAGTTCCGCCCGTACTTGTCGCGTTCGGCGAGGAGGGCTTTATATTTTCGGTAAGCGGCTTTGGTCCGGCCGTTTTCCGACCATAAAGCCCGCACTAAGTCCGCGCTCTCGGCTCCCCCTCGGGCTAGTAAACCTTGGACCAAGGACCAGATCGGGGGATCGATCTTTAACTCGACCCCGCCGATTTTTCTTAAGCCTTTTTGGAGGAACTCGGCCTTTTCTAGGAGTTTGCTTTCCACCAGCAAAGGAGCGGTCTCAAACGGGGTATGGGGTTTTGGGCAAAAAATGGCGACCGAGACCACTAGTTTCGGGGCGTAAGTTTTAGCCCGCACGCTTTTTTGGATCTTTTCGCACAGATCCACGATGGCCTGGAGATCCTCATTGGTCTCAGTCGGCAGGCCAATCATAAAGTATAACTTTAACTTTCTTAAACCTGACTCGGACAAAAGCCGACAAGAGCTTAAAATCTCCTCTTCGGTGATGGCCTTGTTAATAACGTCCCTTAACCTTTGCGAACCCGCCTCAGGAGCTACGGCTAGACCCTTTACCCCCACGGACAAAAGTTTTCTGGTTAAATTTTCGGTTAAAGAAGTCAGCCTTAAAGACGAAACCGAAACTATCCGACCTTGATCCTTTAACATGTCTAAAATAGACTCGATTTCCGGATGGTCGGCTATGGCGGGACTTACCAAACCCACGGCTTCGCCCATTTTTTTAGGTTTCCCTAAAGCCTTAAAAATCTTGTTTTTAGGCCATGCGCGATGAGGCCGATAAATGTTAACTAAACAGAAGCGGCAACCATAAGGACAGCCGCGACTAATCTCCACCAAACGAACGTCGGAAAATTCCGTGTAAGGAGTGATAATTGGGCTAGTTGGCGGCAGATAACCCCTAGGCGACCAAGTCAAAATAGCCGGCCGCACGGGCTTCTTTAAAGGAGCCTCGCCAATTAAAACCACTTCCGGCCAATGGGAAGGGATCAAGGTCCCGGGGACGTTTTCGCTTAAAAGGCGCAGCTTTTCGGCTTTCGTGGCCACCATAAACAATGGGTCCACGTAAAGTTTTAAGATTAAAGGCCACTGAGCCTCGCCCTCGCCGAGCAAGATTAAATCAATGAAAGGAATAAGCGGCCAAGGATTAGCCCAGATCCCCACCCCGCCCGCGATAACCAAAGGCTCGCCTCGCCTTTGCGACCTTTCGGGGTTAACTCGGCCTTTAGACAAAATGTTTAAACAGATCCAGTAGTCGTTTTCTAAGGATAAAGAAATGGCTATTAGATCAAACCCTTCGAGTCTGGTCCGAGATTCCAAAGACAGAGCCATCTGCCCGGGCGGTGGTTGAAAAAACCTTTCCGCGACCACCCTTGGGTTCGCGTTCATCAGGGCGTAAATAGACAAAAACCCTAGCGAGGACATGCCGGTATAATAACTGCCAGGCCAAACCAGACCTATTCTGATCCGTCCCCCTGGCTCTTTAAAAATTGCCCCTCTTTCCGCGGCTAAAAGTTCCTCAACCGAGGGTTCGTGGAAACGACCGCCTTTTGGACCTCGCGACGGCATAGTCAATCCGCCGGCTTTCTTTTATAAGGCGCGCGAGAGTATAACTCAGACTGATCGTTAACGTCGCTAAAGCCGGCCGTTGGGACTGACGGCCTAGGGCGATTTTCTAAGGTGGCGAAATTAGGCCTAATTGGCAGCCGGGTCTGGGTGGCGCGCGGACTTGGCGGAGCTTGGACAGGGGGGGCGAGGCTGTTGTCCGGGGCTTTAGGCGATCTCGCGGCGGGGTTTAAGAGGCTAGGCTTTAAATCCACGTCCATAATCAATTCAGAGGGGGCGGTACTCTCGCCGCTGGCCATAAGGCTACTAGGCGTTTTTTCGTTTTCCGTAAGCGCGGGACCATAACGCCGTGGTAATCCCGTGGCTAAAACAGTGACTCGTAAGGTATTGGTTTCCTTTAAGGTATTGTCGATAACCAACCCAAAAAAGAGTTTCGAGTTAGAGCCAATGGCTTTCCGAATTCGTTGGTTAACGTCCATGACTTCCCTTACCAAGACTCCCTCGTCGGCGGCGATATCGCAGATGACCGCTTGGGCCCCAGTTAAGCTCGCGTCGGCGGTTAAGGGGTTAGAGAGGGCGTTGTTTAAAGCCTCGCTCGCCCTTTTGGGTGGCCCCTTGGCTTCCCCGTAACTAATGATGGCCGCGCCTTTGCGCTTTAAGACCTCGGCCACGTCGGCGAAATCCACGTTAATTTCCCCGGGGGTTTTCACTATATTAACGATGCTAGAAACCGCCCGAAACAAGACGTCGTTACCTTTTTTTAGATTGGCCAGATAGGCGGCGTCTGGATCTAAGGCCTCCAGTTTGACGTTATCCACGATAATGACGCTGTTACAGTAGCGATAGAGTTCGTCTAGGGATTTCCAAGCGGCGGGCAAACGATTGTCTTCGGACTGAAATGGCGTGGTGACCACCGCGACGATCACCGGGGGTTTAGATTGCTCGGCTAAGGCTTTAGCCACCACTCCCAAGCCCCCGCCGCCAATGCCGCGACCGAGCCCCGCGGTCATGAAGATCAAGTCACCCCCGGCTAAAGCTTCTAAAATTTTCGCGAGATTTTCCTGGACGCACTTTTGACCCTTCTCAAAGCTACCGCCGCAGCCATTGCCCCGCGCCGACTGAACCCCAACCTGGATTCTAACGGGGGCTAAACACCGATTCAAAACTATAAGGTCCGAGTCAGCGGCCACGAACTCCGCCCCGGTTAAGCCGGAATTGATCATGTGGGTCAAAGCGTTTATGCCGCAACCCCCAAGGCCAAATATTTTAATAACGTGTTGCCTGACTTTGTTTTCCATCGGGCTTGCTCTTTCCGCCAAACGGAGTTGGCGATTATAGGGCCTAAATCTTAAACGCTCTCGCGAAAAAATCCCCTTAAAATTAAGAGGCCAGGCTTATATACAATTTATGGGCGTCAAAAAAAAATTTAAAACGGATATATAGTAACATAACCAAGTTAAAATTTCAAAACAAGTTTTTTTCGCGATCTTAGTTGTTACATCGTCTTAACGTTGGCCTTTGATTTACTCAATAAAAGGCGCCCCTTTAAGACGACTTAAAACTATTTATCCCGTAAGGAAGGCGGTAGATCGTAAAAATCGCCTAGGTTATAAGCCGGTCCCACGCCTAAGCTGTTTTCGCGCGTGACCCGGGCTCTATTCTTGGTCCTCGTTTGACTCAAAGGCGGTAAGTTCGAGTAATTGAGAGGCTCGATCTGGTTTAAAGGCGCGGTAGTTCGGCCGCGAAACTCAACCACGGGTCGAGTGGTCGGCTGATTACTGGGGCCGGGATTAACCTTCGGGCCAAGATTTACCGTTTGGTTAGCCGCGAGATTAAGTGGCCGTGGGGCTAACGGATTGACTGGGCTGACTGGACTGACTGGAGCCAAATGGCCGCTCCCCACGTTCTCAAAGTGGACTGGCCGACGGGGCTCTTCTTCCACGGGATCCAAGACCACGAAAGCCGAATCGTCGTCCACGTCCAACTCGTTTAAGAGGGCCTCGTCCACTACGGGTTCAGGCTCGTCGGCCAAAAAACCCAGATCTTCGGGCTGGTCAAAGCCGGTCGCGATCAGGATGACGATGAGGCGATTGGACTCGGTTAATTTAGAGTCAATCACAAAACCGCTACTAAACTCCACGCCTGGGCCAATTTCCTCGCGTACTAAGTTCTTAATGAGGTTTATCTCACTATTTTTAACGTTTTCGTCACCAGTAATGTTAACTAAAACGCCTTTAGCTCCCTTTAAGGAGACATTAGACATTAAAGGATTGTTAATAGCCATTTCCAGGGCTAATTGAGCCCGTTTTTCCCCCGACGCTTCCCCGTAACCCATGATGGCGGAGCCTCTTTTGGACATAACCTTGGCCACGTCGGCGATATCGACGTTCATCTCCCCATCTTTTTCAATAAGGTAGCTAACCCCACTGACGGCAAAGTACAAAATTTCGTCGATCTTTTCCTTAGCCTTCAAAAATGGCAGATCCAGATAGAGTTCGCAAAGCTTGGCGTTAGGAATGACGATAACGCTGTTACAAGTCCGCCACAGCTCTTGAATAACCTTTTCGGCTAAAGGGAAACGACAATCTTCCCAAGGGAAAGGCGTGGTCACCACGCCCACGGTCAAGGGCTGTTGTTCCAATTTTCCTAAGTCCTCGGCGACGACGGGAATGGCCCCACTGCCGGTGCCCCCACCCAAACCCGCCATCAGGAACACCAGTTCGGCCTCTTTGACGGAGTCCAATAACTCCTGTTTGCTTTCCTCGGCGCAAACCCGCCCGACCTCAGGGTCGCCGCCGCAGCCAAGCCCGCCAGAGGTTTTAACCCCTAGCTGGATCCTTTTCTTGGCCAGACAGAGATTGAGGGCCTGGAGATCGGAATTCGCCCCGATAAAGTCCGGCCCCTTTAACCCGGAACGAACCATAAAAGAAATAGCATTGGTGCCGCATCCCCCTAACCCCATAACCGAGATCTTGTGGTGAATCTCAAACGAGGGGGGTTCGTCGATGAACTCAAGTTCTGAGCCTGGTTGACCCAATAAACCAGACTGAATGTCTTCGTTATCCATGATATTCTACCTCAAAGGGGAGCGAAATCCAAAATATAGTCTTACGGGCCCTCAAAAAAACAGGCCCTTTCGACCTTTAACCAAAAAAATCTAAAAACCGGGATCGCCTTTTCGTTACGCCAGACGGAAATTGGTCCGCCATTATTTACCCAAGGCTTAATATCTGTTAATCTACCATTTTAAAGCGACTAAAATTAAATAAGTATATTTACTAGATAATTATATAAAATAATTAGAACGTAATACTAAGTATGACGTGGAAATTATCTATAACACGGTTATTGTCCATAACGTATCAAGTGTCTATAAGGCTGTTATGACCTTTATTTTGATTATATATAATGCTAATATGGTCTTAAAACCGGCTATCTATAACGCCGTTATTGCTATAACGTTATTGTCTATCTTCTAACTTAAAAAAAGACAAAAAATTATAAGAGAGAGTTAGGACGATAAAAATATCTCCCTAACTCTCTCTTTACCCTTAATTCTTAAAAAACGAGCTCAAGCGATCCCGAATCCAAGTAAAAATAGACTTGTCTCGGCCCTTTTTTGAGCCCATGGATTTCGGCGTCCCTGGATCGTCTTGCCTTAAGCTAAAAAGGCACAAGCCAACGGCCGTGGCGTAGCGCGGGTCGCGGACTATTTCCGTTAACCCACTAACGTTTGACCCAGGCCGCCCTAGACGCGTGGGCCTGGCTATAATCCGCCGGCTTAAATCCGCGAACCCTGGGAGCAAAGAAGAGCCTCCGGTTAAAACTATCTCGTTAATTTGTTCGTCGCAGCCGCTCCGGATGAACTCGCTATTGATAAATTCTAAGATCTCTTCAACCCGCGCGGACAAAAAGTTGCAGATAAGACTCCGCCTTAAACCTTGTTCCGCGGCGGAACCATTAAAAGAAGGAACAATGATTATGTCGTCGTCATAAGGCGCTAAAATAGGATCGCAAAAACCGTAATCGATCTTCAACTTTTCGGCGAAATCCATTGAGACGTGGAGACCTTGAGCTAGATCGCTATTTAAATGGTTGCCGCCCATGGCTAAAACCGCGGTATGCCGGATCCGACCCCCGGCGTAGACGGCGATGTCCGTCGTGCCCCCGCCGGAATCTAATATAGCCACGCCCATCTGTCTTTCCTCGGGCGTTAAAACCGATTCCGCCGAAGCCACGGACTCCAAAATTATGTCGTCGACTTCTATATCCGCCTTTAAAGCGCAATTAATGACGTTATGAACCGCGTTAACGGCTCCAGTTATGACATGAACCTGGACTTCTAAGCGTGACCCAGAAAGACCAATGGGCGGATCGAGGATACCGCTCATATCGTCTACAGTGTACTCCTGGGTTATGGTGTGCAAAATCTCCCGATCTACAGGAGGACTCATAACTAAGGCCGTCGCTTTTACCCGCTCAATGTCTCGCGCGGTGATGGTTCTATTCTCCACCCCGACCATGCCTATAGTATTGAAACTATTGACGTGACCACCCGCCACGCCAACGTAGGCGGAGTTAATCCTTACGCCAGCTATTCTTTGGGCTTCTTCTTTGGCTTGACGAATGGCGGCCACAGTCCGGTCGACGTTAGTAACCATGCCTTTATGCATGCCAGTGGAAGGGGCCGTGCCCATCCCGCGAATGTCAATGCCGCCGTCCTCATTAGGCTCGGCGACTAAGACGCAGACTTTAGTGGTACCTATATCTAAACCGACGACTATATCGTTATTAGACATTTAATTTGCCTCCAATATGGCCAACTATAAGGATAATATACTATTAAAGATTAGTTTATTTTATTAACCTTATTAACTTAACCACAAAAAAAATTATTTAAATTATTTGCCAGCGTAATAAATAAAAATTGAACTTTTTGCAATATGTATTAAAACTTAAATTATTTTTTTATTCATAAAAATATGTTAATAATATATTTTGAACATTTTTGCCAATTTTATCCTAAAATATAGCCTCCTAATTGGCAATCATTAATTCCCCATAAGAGTTTAGGGTCCGCTAACCGCCGGCTCTTTTAGCCTAACCCTTGATAAC
>JAIROO010000350.1 GCA_031257535.1 Deltaproteobacteria bacterium | reverse complement strand
AGGACATAACCGCCCATAGTTCCTCCAGGCGTTTGTAAGCGTTTTTAGCTTCCACTGATTGTTAGGTTTTTCAGGGCTTTTACGAATAGAGTGGCTTTGACAGTTTTTTAGGCCCTAGGACGTGAACGCTTACCATTTCTCACCATTAAACTTTAACAAAAAATTGGCTTATTTAAAAAATATTTACTTAAATATGGTAAGTAAAAAAAAAGACTAGACAAAAAAAAGATTAGTAAAAATAAATCGTCAGAAAAAGAGAGGTCAAAATTACAAAAAAAAATCAGATCTTAAGAAAAAATCTGATTTAAAAATAAAATAAAGGTAATTTACCTGAAATGCCTAAAAATAGCCTTTTAAACCTTTTGACATCTAAAAAACTATTTTTAGGCCAGGATAAAACTAAAAAAAAGGCCTAAAAAACCAAAAAACCTTGAGCCTATTATAGAATATTTAGGCCGGGGTCTCGTCGGTCAGTAACTGGACCGTGGAGTTCGCGATTAAGCGGTCAAACGTCGCGTTATTGTTGGTCCTGGTCCCTTCTATGACCTCCTCTATTTGCGAGACGATTTTTAAAACCCCTTGCGACGAGTGATATAAAGACTCGGCTAAACGGGCGGAGTTATCGGCCGCGGAGGCGGTTTTCTGGGTCACCTGCTCAATGTGGGAAGCGGCCTGGGCGATGTTTTTAATGCTCAAAGCCTGCTCATGGGCGGCCTTGTCGACCTGGGCGATAAGTTTGGCCGCGTTCGTCTCGTTTTCCACCAAAGCCACGAACCCCGCGAAAGTGTCCTGGACCAGCTTGACCCCTTTGTCGATGTTGGCGATGGTTTCCATAATTAAATTGGAGGTGTTTTGCACCGCCTCCCCACTTTTGACGGCGAGTCCTCGGACTTCCTCGGCCACCACCGCGAACCCCGCTCCGCTCTCGCCGGCTCGGGCCGCCTCGACCGCGGCGTTTAAGGCTAAGAGGTTGGTCTGGTAGGCTATGTCGTCGATGGTCTTGACGATTTTGCGGATCTCTTGCCCCGAAGCCCCGATCTTGTCCATAGACTCTTTGATTTTTCGCATTGAGGTTTGAGCGCCGTGGGCTTGGTCGTCCACCTGCCGCATTAAAGCGTCGGCTTTGGCCGCGGACTCGGAGTTGTTCTGGACCACTCGGCTCAGCTCGTCAATGGAGACCTTAACCTCGTCCAAAGAAGCGACGTTATTCCCGGCCCCTTTGGCGATGGCTAAAGAGGAGTCGAACAAGGACTGGGAAGCGGTGGAGGTTCTTTTGGAGCTTTGGAAGAGATGTTCGACAATGACCTCTAAGGTCCGATTAAGGCGGGTGGAAAAAAATATGGTCCCTAAAACGCCCAAGAAAACGCCCACGATGGAGACAGTGATCAGAAGGGTTTTAACCTGATGGAAAATCCGCTCGAACTCATTAAGGGTGTCCTGAACCAAAGCCGAGCCACTTTTGTTTAAAGAATCTAAAATCGCGGTCTCTTGGGCGCGGACGGGGTGACATTTTTCCATAAGAATAGCGAAAGCCCGGCCATTGGAGTTTTCTTGGGACAGATTATTGACCATATTAAAGATCTCAGTCCCCCCGCCCCGCCGCGGTTTAACTTCGTTCCAGTAGACCTCGGATAGGCTTTTTAAGGCCGGATGAATAAAATTGTTCGGGAAGGAGAAATTAACGCCCTTTCGATCGATCTGACCCGAGGCTTGGTCAAGGGTGACGTTCTTGGTTAAAAGGGCCTGTAAATCCCCGTTAAACTTGTCTAAATCGTCTTTAGTGACGGCCGGATTGGTTAAAATATTTTCTAACTGGTTTAATAAAGAAGTGACCCGAGTCAGTTCCTGACGACCGTCGACCAAGTGGCGCTGTTTTTCTTCCGGCGTTAAAGACAAGACCGCGAGTTTTTCCCTGAGCTGGAGGCCCTTAATGGCCTCAATGCATTCTAAGGTCAAAAAGGCCACGCTACTGGCCTCATAGGCGCCTGGGGCGGTGGGCGACCAGAGGATGGCTTGGTCGTGGAGATTTCGGAGCGACGGCTCATAAGTCAGCCAATAATCATAACTGGCGTTGACCGAGAGCATTTTGCCCACGTAATCGGTATTTTTCAGGCTTAACGCGTAAATTTCGTTAATAATGTCGTGGTGCTCCGCCCATATTTTTTGAAACTTAACCCAATCGTCGATTTGCTCTTCAGTGGGGGAAAAGGCTTTTAAAGCTGGCGCCATTTGGGAAATGATCAAATCGTCAAGGCGTTTTTTTTCGTCGGCTTTAACTTTCACGTCGTCGTTTAAAACGATCTCGCGAATACCCAAAGAAATGAGATCAATGTCGTTTTTAATCGATTGCAAGACGTTAGATTGGGTCTGAACTTGAAAGCTGAGCCGCGCGCCGCGATAAAATTTCTTGAGAGCCAGAAAACCACTGAGGGCGACGATAATGGTGGTTAAGCACAGAAAACCGGAAATGAGGTATATTTTGGTTTTAAAGGCCATACAAAACCCCTGGACGAAATTTACTAGAAATTTGTTCTAATTTAAAATCATAAAACGTCTTATAACAGAAAATGACTCAAAACGCAAATAATCCGTTAAGAGATAAAAACCTAAGAAAATCAAGAGCTTACTTACGTTTAAATTCATAAGAGCCCAGAATATGGCTAAAAAAAACGGAGAATTTTTAGTCTTTTTTATTCTAACGTTAAACTTAATCTTTAATTAAACCTCAAACGCCTATAAAGTTATAATTTAACTATAAATAGCAAAATAGATTGTAAAAATTATTTTTTAAAAAAATAAAATAATTTTATAGTAATTTTAACGCTTATTTAAGCGCAAAATTAAACAAAATATTTTTTATAAAAATTTTAGATAAAAAAAGGCAAGGCGTAAGAAGGCTTGGTTAAGACGCTGGTTCTTCTAAAGGCGTTAAATCCAGCCGCTCGACCTCGCCGCCGTCCTTAACCGGAGGATCGAGGTTTTTGCGGGGCGGTAAAACGGCTTCCACCACGGGTTTAGACTCCAATGGCTCGTTCAGATCGTCTTGGGGGGTGAGTTCGGCTTGGATCTTTTCCAAAAGGGTCAGCCTTTCCTTTTCCGAAAAAAGGTGGCTATTGCCCTCGTGGACGGCCCCGGGCACGATGCTTAAGGTGTTGTAATTAATGTTGCCGTTGACGTGAGCCGTGTGGTTTAAATGGACCTCGCCAGTGGCGAAAATATTGCCAATGACCGTGCCGCTTAAAATCAGGTTTTCCACGAAAATGTCGCCGACGATGCGGGCTTTGGCCCCGGTGACCAGCATGCCTTTGGCCACGATGGCCCCGGTCAAATGGCCGTCGATGTTCAAAAGGCCAGAAAACCGTAAAGACCCCTCAATCTCCACGCTATTGGCGAAAAAAGCGTTCCAGATCTGTTTGCTGGGTTTGCCGGTTTTACCGTCTTTTTTATCGTTAGATCTACCGAACATATATAAATACCGCCTAAATAAGCTTGAATTTAATCTCGCCCCGGCGTAAAAATAGAACTTAAAAGATAGGGGTTGGCCGCCTATAGGGGGGAAAAAGAGAAAAAAAGGTTTTAACCAAAACCCCAAAAAAAGCCCCGCCGACTTAAGGTTAAAACAAGAAATCTACCTTAACACGGGTCGCTTTTTTTGACAACCGCTTAATACTACATGGTAATTTTTAAAAAAAAATTTTTTTCTGCCACCCTCATGGAGACTGGGTCTCCGTGGCGAACACCAATTTAAGTTTGGAGAGGCTATGGGATTCGAAGGCTTGAG
>JAIROO010000239.1 GCA_031257535.1 Deltaproteobacteria bacterium | reverse complement strand
GTTATTTTGCTTCCTCGATTGGACAAGCGAGTTTAGCGACTATTCAGGAATACATTCGAAACCAAGGTTAACCATATTGAAAACGCGTTCATCCGCTAGACTAAAGTCTACCGGTTTTCCGCGAAAGATTTTATAAATAGCGGGTCAACGCGAGAGTTTTTTCTGGTCTAAACAAAAAACGGAGAGCTTTCGCTTTTCGTTAAAAAATTTATTCTTTTCGGCTCGCTCTTAATCCTCGGCGATGGCGGCTGGCTGATTTAGGCGGCCTAATAAAAGGATGGCCCCAGTGGTTTTTTCTTGGAGCAAAAAGATAAATGGACGATTGGCTTCAAAAGTGGCCACCGGAGTCGGCCCATCCGTCGTCGTGGCGAGGGTCGTGGCCGCGGTCGAGGCCGCTTGGCTCCCGGCTTCGTTGACCGTAAAGAACGCCTGGTGAAATAGTTCGTTAGCCCTTAAATTGGGGGCTAAGGCCAGCCGGGAAAAGTCAGCCTGGGGACCAAAAGGCCCCCCTAAGCCAAGTTTTTTTAAAGGCTCGACCAAAGAGCCATTCCAGTCGACTCTAAACCTGGGCAACTGGACTTTGACTAGGGTGGGTTTTAGGTTTTGGCGAAAATTTTCTAAGTTAAAAAAGTTTAAGCGAGTTTCTAGGTTATTTAGGCCTTCAGGCGAATCGGCCGGCAGGAGGATGAGTAAGGAAAAGGACTTATTCGCGTAAGGCAACTCCAAGATCTGGGCCTCAGGAATCGAAAGATACCCAAATTTGTCGGTTTGGTTTAAGTAAACGATTTGGAGAGGGTCTTTAGCGGAAGCCGTCTTAAAAGGTCCGGTCGTATTAGCTAAAGGCGAAAAAGGCTTAGCCCACTCGCCTAAAAAATAGGCCGCGTTGACGAAAATTAAAGCCCAGTTTATGCCTGGCGGACTCGTCAAAATCTGGCTGATCTCGCCTTTGGTCTGGGCCGCCACCCACTCGTTGATTCTCATTAAGGCCCCAGAACCGTCGTGTAAATAGTCTAAGGGAAAGATGGGCGGCGCCGGGCCTAAGGCTTTGAGATAGCCCGGCAATAACCTTAGATCTTGCCGCGGCCACAGCGAGCTGACTAAGCCTAAGGTCACGGTCTGGTTGGCAGGGCCCGCCCCGCCCTTATTTTTTAGGTATTGGTTTAAAAGAGAAGTTTTTTGAGCCCAGGTTTGACCGCCTTGGTCTCTAATCCTTAAGGCTCGGTCGAGCTGGCTCAAGGTCGCGCCCCGGGCTCCCTCGCGAGCTAAGGCTAAAACCTCGTAAGCGCTGGCCGGGGAAAAGATCGCGTTCTTAGGGCTTTTTGGGAGCTTCGCGTAGAGTTCTAAGGCGAAAGCCGTCTCGCTTTTGGCGACTTCTAAAAGGCCGGATAAAGGCGGGTTAACCTCGTCGGCGCTGGCGGCGGAGGTTAGCCTGATAAGGGCCAAGATCAAAAGAAGGCCAAAAGGGAGAGTTCTTCGCATAAAAAATCCTTTGGTCGGGTTACTGTTTTTTGGCCAAAACCGGTCAGCGTTTTGGCCAATATTTTATTGACCTATAGCTCTTTTTAAGGCCTTTATTTTTTTAACCCGATAAACTTTTTAGAGCCTCGTATTTTTTTGGCTAAAGGGCCTATTTTAACCAAAAATCCCCAAAAAAACGGATCGTCCTTTTCGGGGCTTTCTACTTAGCCGCCTCAACGATGGGGTCGGTTAAGCGGCCCAGAAAGAGAATAGCCCCCGTGGCCTCTTCTTGGATCAAGAAAATAAAGGGCCGGTCGGCCACAAAATTTATGGGCTCGCCTAAAAAAGCGCTTCTTGGCATGATGGCGGCCGTGGCCGCGGCGGCCTCAGTCCCTTTTTCGTCGACGCCGACAAAGGCCTTCTGGAGGATATCGCCGACAAAAAGCTCGGCCTTTTCCGCAAGGCCAGAAAAATCGGCTCGGGTCTCAAAAGCTAAGGTTAAGCCCATTTTTTCTAAAGCCGGCTTAAGAGAGCTAGTCCCCCAAACTATTTTAAACTTGGGGAGAGCGAGCTTAACCAGCTTAGGCGTTAGGGCCGCCCGCCAAGCGACGAGGTTGTCTCGCGTCAGGTTTTTTTCCAAATCCGCTAAGCCCGTTGGTTTATTTTGGGGCAAAAGAACCAAAAAAGATAAGCTTTCGTCGCCATAAGGTAGCTTGATTATTTGGCCTAAGTCGTTTTCTAAATAAAGCCAAGACCGAGTTTGGTTTAAGAAGGGGACAGGGGTCTTATCCCCAGACGGGCGATTAAACTCCCGCGGGCTAGTCTTATCAAGGTCAAACGGATGGGTCCACTGGCCCAAGAAATAGACCGCGTTAATCAAGACCAAAGTCGAGTTGGGTGGGAGAGGCGTGGTCAAGAGGTTAACGATTTTGTCTTGGGTCTGGGTTTGAACCCAGGCGTTGATTTTGTTTATCGCGTCTTCGGGGTTCTTTTGGTAGTCCACTGGATAAAGGGGCGGGGTCTCGCCTAAGGCCTTTAAGTATTCGGGCCGAATTTTTAAGCCTTCTTGGGGCCACAGGGAGTTAGCCAGGGCCAGCGTAATGGTGGGCTTGGGCGCGGGGTCGGCCTTATCTTGATCTTGGTCTTGGGGCTCATTGGGAATTTCGGCTATCTTAGTGGCCTTATCTTTTAGGTACTGGCTAAACTCGGCGAAAGAAAGGTTATGGGGCTCGCCGGTCCGGTTAAGAACTAAGGCCAACTGACTTAAAGTCTCGCCCTTAGCCCCGGCTTTTAAGAGATCTAAAACCGCGGCCACGCTTAGCGGGGAAAAGAAAATATCGCCGCCGTCCTCTTTTAGCTGGCCATAGAGTTCTAAGGCGAAAGTGGTTTCGGCCGCGGCCGCTTTTTGATAAGCCGGGTCAACCCCTAAAGCCTGGGGCTCGGTCGCCGCCCATAATGGGGCGGCAAAAAGGGAAAAAAGACTAAACGCCGTTAAAAACCCTAGCTTTTTCGTCATAAGACCACCTTTAAAGGGTCGCTAAAAAGCTAAAACCCCGTTTTTAGGGCCGAAATCCCCGCCAGTCGCTAAAAGACAAGTTTTTTTGGCGATCCAAAAAAAAAGCGAGACGCGAAAAGCGACTTAAAAAGAGCCAAAAATGAGTTTTTTTTAGGGCCTAAAAAATGGGCCTTTACTGGTTTTACGATTTTAAGAGCCTATGGTCAAATTTTTTACCGTGAAACATAAATTTTAAAAAAAATATCAATTATAAAAAAAAGGACAAACCAACCCATCCGACATAGATAATGTCGCTTAATTTTAATATATTAAGTGCAATTTAACCGC
>JAIROO010000130.1 GCA_031257535.1 Deltaproteobacteria bacterium | reverse complement strand
ATCCATGGGACGGCTGGCGTGATAGCGGATCCAGCCCAGCTTGGGGAGGACAATACGGCCGTTCTCTCGGTCGATCTTGAACTGGGCGGGATCCGGGAACCTGAAGGAGTCGCGGCGGCCCTTCTTGCGGAATCGGGGAAACCCGGCCCTTTTGGCGAAAAAATTCTTGAAGGCCCGTCAAGGTCCTTCAGGGACTGCTGGAGGACATGGGAGGGGGCCTCCTTGAGCCAGGAGGTCTCCAGATCGTTCTTCCAGCCGATCAGCAAGGCGCAGAGCCGGGGATAATCGAGAAGGACCTCGTTGTCGTTCAGACGCCAGATTTGAGCCTCCAAGCCCCGGTTGTAGACGTAGCGGCGGCATCCGGCGAAGCGCCCCGGGCCCAAGCGTCGGGTCTTGGTTTTGGGTTTCTTTATTTTGTATTTAAAGCCTCTACGAATTTTTAAGGCTCATCTCCTGGCGGCTATGCGCCCGCAACGTTCGATGTATCTTTTTACCGTCTCGGCGTCCACTTCGCCGACGGCGCCGACGTAATACGACGGGGACCAAAGACGCCCGTCCCTCAACATGGTTTTCAGGCGTGGAAACAATCTGAGAAGCTTGTTCGCCGACGCCCCCTTTAGAATCTTGACGGCGTTGGCGATTGAAATCGCGGGAGGAACGCCAAAAAAAAAGATGGATATGATCCGGTTGTATCTCCAGGACGGTTACGGGCCATTGTTTCTCCAGACATATCCGGGCCAGGATCTCCCGAGCCGCCTCAGCCGTCAGGCCAGTCAAGACGGGTCTTCGATATTTGGGACGCCAAACCACATGGTAAGCCGTTTGGTAAACGCAATCGCGGTTGGCAAACAAATTTGGCATGATCAGAGTCTATCGCATATTCCAGATGGTATCAGGTCCTGGGAAGAACCATGAGGATATTTCGTTGGCTCTATTCCCCTGACTGAAGTCAGAGGCTTGCGGGCCTTGTTTTCTGTCAAAAGGTTATCAAGGCCATCAAGGCCATCGTCGAAGCTTATAAGAAATAACCACGCGTTAAGCGTTCTATATATATGATTTACTACATTTTATCTATTAATTACGTAGAAGGCTTTATGTCAACTTATTTTGATCCAGACGGTCAACCTTTACCCGGATTCCACCAAAAAAACCGAGAATCTCGTTCTCTAGACGAGCTTATCGGCGTATGTAAAGGCGTTCTCGCCGACGACCAACTCGTTAAAGAAGAGGCCCTTTTCCTTAATAACTGGTTTAAAGCTAACCCCGAAGCCGCTCAAGTCTGGCCGGGCAAAGAGCTACTCGCCCGCTTAACGACCGCCTTCGCCGACGGTTACCTCGACCAAGAGGAGCTTGACGACCTCAAAGATCTCACGCGTCAAATGATTGGCGACGCTCAATCCGGTCAACCCGCCCCTTTTAATAGGTCCTCGTCTTTAATGCTCGAAAAGCTAGACGAGCCCATAGTCTTCAAAGACAACCTGTTCTGTTTTACTGGAGCCATGGCCTACGGCCCTAGAAAAGTCGTTCAAGACTTAGTACTCGCTCAAGGTGGTTTGGTGGCTAATTCAGTGTTAGTTAAGCTCAATTATCTGGTGGTGGGCTATATCGCCTCGCGAGACTGGAAACACACCACCCATGGCAATAAAATCCTCCTGGCCATGGACTACAAAGAGCGGTTAGGAAAAAATATTAAAATAATTAGCGAGGAGGACTTCCTTAAATACGCCATCCAAGAGTAACCCATCAGCCCTTTGACAACTTCCATCCTCGATTTTGGTTAAAATATTTCTAAATATATTTTCAAAAAAGGCCCCTTGCGAGGATAAGGGAAGACAACCCTAAATTAATCGGTTTCAATTGGACGCAAAAGGGCATTTAAGATTAGGTGAGGAGAAATGTCGTATAATTTAAAGTAGCCAATTTGAGGGATGATATACTTGGCCACATGTATATTTAACGTTTTAAAAGTTTATTAAGAATGATTAAGTGTATATTTAGTTTTCTACTCGTTAAATAAGTCGCTAAAAACAAGTAAATTAGTGGTAGGGTTAGGCCAGCCATTCGCGAACCATTTTTTTCTAGGTCAACGCGTTTTTTTCAAGCTGTTTTAAGGTCAATCGCTCGAAGGTACTTATTTAATGGACTGACGAACGACTTTTCCGTTAATATTTTTTCTGGATCCGCCAAATATTTGAGCCGCAAGGGGCGATCTCAATATACAATCGTCTCATCTCCAGCAAAAATTTGCTTTAGTTTTTCTTTAAGGCTTTAAACTACGCGGTTTCGCGTCGGAGATGGTACATGATTTTCCCATAAGGCCTCCATGGACCGAATTATGTACCAAAGTTTAGTTGACGCTAAGGGGCTTTATTTGCGAAAAGCGCGAGATGAATAAGCTAACTTATTGATTTTATTATTTTAGTTTATCGCTATGAGCGAAAAAAGCCCTGTGGAAAGGGCTAATGGTGGGCTCACCAGGATTCGAACCTGGAACCGACCGGTTATGAGCCGGGGGCTCTGACCATTGAGCTATGAGCCCAGAGTAAGTTTTTGGGCGGTCAAAAGAAAAAGATCGAGCGGGGTTCTAAGATTTTTCGCGCTTAAGGGGCCAACCAGTTTTTTAGCTAAAAAAGCTTTTAAAATAAAAAAGGCCGGATCTAAAGTCCGTT
>JAIROO010000128.1 GCA_031257535.1 Deltaproteobacteria bacterium | reverse complement strand
GATGCCTTGGTAAAAACCCCCTTTTATTTTTTAAGGGCTTGTTAATACACAATGTATAGTGGTAGATATACCTTTATATTAGCGTTTATAGTAGAGCAACGCGCCTAAAATTTCAAAACAGGGGTTTTTACGAGACCATCTTTTAGGTCAATCATTTTTTTGGGCCTAATTACGAGCGAGAATTAACTAAAAACGATCTAACTAAGCGGAGGTCGAAAAGTTAAGGGGCCTAATTTTATTCGGGCGGGCCATAAAGACGTGGATCGCCACGTTATGGTTGACCAAAATGGCCCGCGTTAACCAGCTTGTGGCTGACCAAAATGCCCAAGTTAACCAGCTTAAGGCTGACCAAAATGGCCCCTCGATAACCAGCTTATGGCTGACCAAAATGCCCGAGTTAACCAGCTCGTGGCAGATCAAAATGCCCCTAGTTAACCAGCTCGTGACTTACCATTGTCAGGTCCAGTCGCCATCGCCTTAGGGTCAACCGGCTTAACGTCGCGTCACAATGGCGGTCTTAGATAACTTAAAAAAGGCGTCGCTTACGAGGCGGTAAGTAATAAGCTGGTCATTGCGAAATGGTCGCGCCAAAAACTGATAAGTTAAAACCAGGCGATTTACAAAAGGGCCAATTAGGCCAAAAGCTCGTTAATGCGGTTTTGATACCAGTCGAATAAACAATTCAAAGCGTCGCCGCTCCGCGCGCAAGCCTGATCCCTTTGGCGCACAAAATTTCTTTGAGACTTTAGTAGAGCGTTTTTGTCGACACCGGGCGCGTGTCGCAGAGAAGTATATAGCTGAGCCATGTAGGCGTCCATCTCCGAGATAGTTTCGTCCCCGCAAATAACAAGTTCCATGGCGGTCGAGGCTTTGGCGCAATCAAAAGAAGGCTGGGCTAAGATCGGCTTTGAGTCCAAGACTAGAATAAATAGGGCGGTCAAAAAGTTCAAAATAACGAAGGCCAAACTTATTTTTTTCATAAAATCCCCGTAAGACAGCTCCTAAAGGCGTGGTCAATAAACGAACTCGCGAAATGTTTTTTAACGAGGTCATCAATAATCCTCCCTTAAATATTTAAGGACTTAAAATCGCTCGCGAGCGAAGCGCGTTTTTTTAGACAATCCGGATGTCGTATTACATTTTACTCTCATTGCGACTATATGGGGCGGACATGGCGTGTAATTATTATAGTCCCAAAGGGCGGCTTTAGCCAGAATCTTTTCGCGCGTAGGCCGATAATTTAGGGGTCATGAAGTTGGCTTAACAAAAAAAAGAGACGGCCAAAAGTTTAGGGCGACGAAAAAGGCGTTCGGGCCAAAAGAGCCAAATTTGTCTTTCAAAAATTACGGATTTTTTCGTCTTTAATCCAAGATTTGGTTAAGGCGACTTTATTTTTTCCGCTAAATTGAGTCTGACTTTGGTCCTTTTTGCCCACGGCGTCGTGGAAATATTCAAACGAGAGATTAAAGTTTTTGACCAAAAAAAATTGACAGAAATTTAACTTTCTGTTAAAAAAAATCAAGACCTAAATTTTGGAATTTATAAATTTAAGTTTACGCCATTTTTATCTTTGGAGCGAGAAAGTTCACGTGAGCAAATATCTTATTATCGTTCCTAATGGTCAAAAAATGGGAGAAATATGTAATTTCTCCTTTGAAAATAAGATTTTATCTTATTTTACTGACCTACTTGGCATGATTTTTGCATCTCTCTCTCTCTCTCTCTCTCTCTCTCTCTCTCTCTCTCTCTCTCTCTCTCTCTCTCTTAATTAGTAATATTTATCAATTCTTTCCGAGATTAATTAATAACTGTTTATTTAATTTTATTTTTATAAGTATCAATAAACCCAGATTTTTTTCATATAAATCTGGGTTTTTTTGTCACTATATTGTCCGTTCGTTCGATTTTCTGACTCAAAATTGTTTGCTTGTTCATCGAAACATCCTTCGAACGCGACGGCAATATTCTTGACAACGATATTTTTTAAAGTATAGTTGTTATTGTATTTACAAAAAATAATTAAAAATATATTTATATATTAAATTTATTAAAAATCACAGATTTTAAAAAATTTTTGATGATGATTTTTAAATATACAATTTTAGTAATGATATTTTATAATATCACGGTGGATATTTTTTTCCCTATAATTTATAATATTCCATTTTTATTAAATAATATTTATTAAATAGTATATATAGATAGTTTATTGTATATTATAAATATGATTAGTACGAACAAAATTTTGTATTAATAGCTAATAAACATATTACATGCTAATTAGAGATAATCATGTTTATCAAAAATCTCTTTTTAAGTGTGATTGTTGTTGCCTTTTGGTCGAGCCTTTGAGGGCGGCGGCTCCAGACAAGGCGGACAGGGAAGAATGACGGCGGGCTGAGTATCTTGTTCTAAAAGGGCAAGGCGAGGCGGCTTACCCTATTTTGGAAAAATTACTCCAAACATTTCCCGGTCATAATTCTCTTCTTTTAGGTCGGGCCAGAAGCGCGGCGGTATGACGAGGCCACTTTCTTTGGCGAGGGGCTGGCCAGATAGAGCGTTTTTTGTCCGCGAAATTTAGCGCCGAGTCTGGTCACTCCTGACCTTAAATGTTTCGCCAAAAAACTCGCGACCGGTCCATCTAAAGTCAAGGCTAGACACCTTTTGACGCTTATGGCGCGGCGGTGGCCGTGACCGAAATAAATCTTTTTTTGGCCTTATGGTTTTGCCAAAAATAGGTTGAAGTAGAAAAACAGAGTCTCAAAACGGAAACTAAAAGGCTAAAAAAATCTTTGTTATCTAATAATCACATTATTATTAAATAACATATTAATGATCTTATATTAATATATTAAATAAAAAGTTTAATGAGGTATAAATATGAAAAAATGCGTCTTTATATTCCTTTTAACGTTTTTTGTTTTCGCTGGCTGTAGTACTAAGTCCTCCTACATTCCCACGCCCGACGCGGTCAAGATCGAACCGGGGGCGAAATTTTCCGTCGGCGAAATCACCGACAATTCCGGGTTCAAGTTTCCTCCGGGCGAGACCGAGACCGTGGACTTAAAAACCGCCATGGCTGACGCGTTGCGTAAAGCCCTTTTGGCCAAAGGTATTTACGAAGAAGGGCAGTGGGTCGTGACCGTTCAAATTCTCGAATATTCGCCTGGCAACGCCTTCGCGAGATGGCTCCTGCCCGGGGCTGGGGCGACGAAACTTAAGGTCGTGGCCCACGTCTTAAGTCAAGACGGAACGAGGTCGGCTCAGATCCCAGTGGAGCGATTTATCGGCTTTGGCGGGGCCTATACGGTCGGCGCCTGGAAGTACGTCTTTGACGAAGTGGCCTTAGAGATGGTCAACGTTCTTTCAAGTTCTAGATAGAAGAGCCGCTACCTTTTTGGCGATCCCCCCATAGGTCGGCTCCAAGGTCTGGCTAGAGAGGCGGACTTATTTTTGACTTTTTTCTCTAAAAAATGTCAAAGTTCACAATTAAGATGGGGGGGCGCCTCAACGGACCATTTAGGGTAATTTGATAGTTTAATAAAATCCCTTGTTTAAAATTTTAGGCGAATGAGTCTACCATAAACGCTAAGCCAAAATTATAGCAACTACTATATACTGTTTATAAACAAAGTATCAATAATTAAAAAAAGAGGGTTCTTACGAAAGCGCCTATCTAAATTAGCGAGTCTATTTATTAGATTGTATATTATATTTGCGCCCATGAAGGCATCTTATCAGAGCGGTGTAAGTCCGCTTCAGGGATAGTCAGCATCCCTGTAACCAATCGTAACTGCGTCATCAAGAGGTGGGGTGGGGAGCAATAGGAGGTGAATGAGCAGTCCGCAGGATGACAATTGAAGCCGGCGATAACTGAAACTTCGACGTAAGATAGCTTGAGACGCACGATCCCCCGCTTAAATGGGGTCCATGGCGCTGATTAAACGGCGGATCAGGGGCAACGCTGGGTGATTGGGGACGGAATGTTCGGAAGGTAAGGCGAATTAAGTGGGGAGACCCTACTGAGGTTCCACCGGGGTAATGGTGGTAGCGTGCGCGTAAATGGCGCGTGTGGCGACACGGGAAGCCCAAGATAGCGGCCCCTTAAGGCTTTAGGGGTTAAAACTGGCGCCTTTAGCGACAGGCTGAGTCAGGCTAAACCGGATGAAGAGTTCCTTCATTCTTTCCCTAGGTGGCGGATAGGCCCGAGATACTGAAGACGCCGGGTAACGCCGGTCGAGGGATGGGGCCTAAGGCTGAGACAAGAGCGGGAGTGGAAAAGGACCGACCATTTCGGAAACCTACAAAAGTCAAATAAGGTTCAGATACTACAAGAAGCTCTATACGAGAAAGCTAAGAGGGAGCCGAGATTTAGGTTTTACTCTCTTTATGACAAGATTTACAGACAAGACGCCTTGGAAGAAGCCTATCGTAGATCTAAGAGAAACGGTGGGTCGCCTGGAATCGATGGACTGACCTTTAAGGACATTGAGAAAGGCGAAGGGGGATTACTTCGATTTTTAGACTCTTTGGCGAAGGAACTTTAGTGAAAAGTTATAGACCCGGAGCGGTCTAGCGTGTGTTCGCGCCGAAACCGAACGGTAAACTACGACCGTTAGGGATACCCAACATCAAGGACAGAGTCGTCCAAACGGCGGCGACCATTGTTCTGGGAAGCGTGTTTGAGCCTGATCTTGACGATGGGCAATACGCGTATCGAAATGGAAGGAGTCCCGAAATGGCCATAAAGGAGATTCAGCGTCTTCTTAACCGTGATGGTCACAGGGAGGTGGTTGACGCGGATTTGACTAGTTATTTTGACACTATTCCCCACCAAAAGCTAATAGAAGCGTTAGTTAGAAGGATAGCTGACAAAGCCGTCATACATCTAATCAAAATGTGGATTGAAGCTCCAATTGTGGAAAAGGATAAGAAGACTAGGAGAGAGAAATGGTCGACTGAAAACAGGGATAAGAGGATAGGTACGCCCCAAGGAAGCCCTATTAGTCCCTTTCTATCGAACATATATATGCGTCAGTTTATTCTAAGATGGAAACGGAACGGATTAACGTGGCTATATGGCTCCGTTATAGTTAATTACGCGGATGACCTAGTCATTTGCTGTAAAAGACAGGGAGATCAAGCGATGAAAGCCATGAGAATTATTATGGCGGACATTGGTCTAACGGTAAACGAGGAAAAGACAAAACTAGTTCACATGCCTTAAGGGAGAGTTTACTTTCTTAGGGTATGAGTTCAAACGTTTATACTCGTGGAAGAAGGACAAGTTCTACCTCGGCGCCAGGCCTTCGAATAAGGCCATTAAAAGCGTGACCGATAAAATCCACAAACTGACAGCCGCGAATCAGGGCTGTTTAGACGCCAGCTGTGTCGTTAAGTCGATGAACTACACGCTAAGGGGCTGGGCCAACTATTTCAGCGTTGGTGGGGTCACTAAGGCTTACAAGCTCATTGATAATTACGTCATTGGCCGGTTTCGTCATTGGCTCGGGAGGAAACTAAAGTGGAATACCAAGGGATATAAAAGCCGCCCGGACGATGCGTTGCGAGAAGAATACGGCGTCGTTAGTCTACTTAAGCTAAAACCGAGTTACTCGTGAGCGAAGTCATGAAGGCTCAGTTGGGAAGCCGGTTGCGGGAAATCCGTTTGGCCGGTTTGTTGAGAGGGAGCTGGAAACGGAGTGTTTAGTTCATCGCCGCGCCAGCTCTCTACTCTACTTTTTCATAAATAGATGAAGTTTTTTTACCTCAAAATGATAAAATGTTGGGTGGCCAAATAACGAGAATTCATCAATGGCTTAAGCATTCAAAATAGGAAAATATTTACGGGTGGCAGTATATATTCGAAAACGTCTTCTCGGACACGAGTTACGGTTTTAGGCCGGGAAGAGGGGTGGAGGATGCTCTGCGGAAGGTTGATGACTTAATCGAAAACGGATATACTTTCGTTGTAAATGGATAAAAATTTATGAAAAACGTTTTTTATATCGCTATTTTTGTTTTTGTCGCGCAAGCGTCTTTTTTAGGATGTTCCCCCGCCGAAACGTTTCCCAAAAAAGTTGGTTTAGGGGATACTTTTTGGGTCAACGGGCCTAAAGGAATCGACTTGACCTTAGCCCGCGTCGAGGTAGCGCCTGACCAAAAATCAATGTGGGCTTTTAAGGTTATTTTCAATTCCACTAATTTAGACAACTCGCCTAACCTAAGCGGAAAACTAAACGACAACCACGCCATTTTCCTCGTCGACGGCGGATTTAAGCTCAGCTTCTTAGACGGGGCGATCAAGTCGGAGAGCCTTAGCTTTTCCGGCGAATTAGCGGGACCGGGAAAATGGACCAACCAAACCGTCACGGTTACCACCTTGGTCAAAAAAAGCCAAGAACCTTTTAAAAACGGCTTAATCTCCTTCAACGATAAAAAAGGGGAGCGGGTCTCGATTGAGCTGGACTTAAGCGGGGTTAAGATTCCTCCCTTCAGTTCGAAAAATATGAGCTTTGGCGAGGTAGTGGCCGTCTTGGAAAGCTTCGATCCCGCGACCCGTGAGATAGCGGTCGCGTTCAGGCCGGTCAAAGGCGATTTTGCCAGTGAATCAAGTTTCGGCGACGCCTTTAACTCCTTTAAAACGTTTAAGCTAGCTTTACTACGAGATTTATTTTTTTCGTTTATTCGCCTTTACGGTTGACGCGAGCCGCTAAAGCGGTATCGACTTTGGCTTTCGAATACGAATTAAAGGTAGCCGCATTT
>JAIROO010000361.1 GCA_031257535.1 Deltaproteobacteria bacterium | reverse complement strand
ATGGTAGATCAATTGGACTCCACGATCGAGTCTGTTTTCAAAAAATTAGCCTTGCTTTCAATCGACCCAGAAACTAAAGATTACGCCGAAAATACCGCTAAGGATCTTCGTGATTACGTGTCGGTCATTAAAGACCACGAAGATCAACTGAAGAAATGCCGGGAAGAAGGCCTGGAAAAAGGCCTGGAAATAGGCCTGGAAATAGGCCTGGAAATAGGCCGGGAAATAGGCCGGGAAAAAGGTCGGGAAAAAGGCCTGGAAAAAGGCCGGGAAAAAGGCCGTATTGAAACTGTTCTAAATTTGCTCAAAATGCGAGATCCCGCTATTTCTGTCGAATCAATAGTTAAAGCCGCGTGTTTGACCAAAGAAGAGGTCGAGGCTCTTAAAAAAACCTTAGACAATTAAAGACGTTGGTCAAGAGCTACCCTTAAAGTATGACTCCGCCTCTGTCCAGCCCTTGACATTTGGGTTTTGGCCTTTTGGAAGATAAGAACAAATTTTACGTTATTTATTTGGGTGTTTTATTCTTTATTTTATTTTATAAATCTAAATTTAATTAGTAATATAGTTATATGTGTTATTATATTCGTAGTTTTTTAATTAATTTTATCTTTGAATTTTAGTTTTATTATTGACCATCAAATCAAGCTCTTTTTTTTCTGGATCACCAAAATTAACGTAAGTTTCGTAAGTTTAAATCCTTTGGGTCTTATTTTACAATAATTTTGACTAGCTAGCTTAGACGTAAACTTTTTTTACCCTCTCTCGATGAGGCTACATTATGATTGAGATCACTCCTTTGGCCCACGAAAAACTCTCGGCCTTCTTAACCGAAAACAACTCCTCTCTAGAGGTCCGGGTCTTTCAACCCTCGGCCGGTTGTGGGGGGGACAGCCCATTGTCTTTAACCGTGGACGGGCCTAACGAGAACGATTTCACCGTCAAAAACGGCGATCTGACCTTGTCTATCGACAAAAAACTCCAGCTTTTGACAGGGTCGGTCACCATTGACTTTCAGGATAATGGGATCGATTCTGGCTTTGTGGTGGCCACGGAAAAGATTATGCCAATTGTGGAATCCGACTGTGGCGGCTGCTGCGACTGTCACTGAGCTGAATTTGCCAATGGCGGAAAATCCACTGGAACAGACGGTTTTTTGTCCCCTTCTGTGTGGGGATCTAGCCGCGCTTGAACCCCAAAAAGTCGTGAACTTGGCTGGGGCCGAAAAAACTCCTTCTGGATTTAAGATCCCGTTTTTAGGAGCGGACCATTTAGTTAACCAAGACCTAAAGGAGTTGACGGGTCCCCCCACGTTGCGACCAGTGGGGTTCCTGAAAACCATGACCGTCTTGTCTTATCTAATTAAAGCCGCCCAAGGTCCAGCCCCTGGCTTGTCTGGACAAATGGTCGGCGGCTTTGAGCTGCCCGGGGGAACGATGTTTTTTCGGGGGCCGCACACGCTGCCAGTCGACCAGATCTGCGATCGGTTTGGCCAAGTCCCGCAAGAATTAACGACTAGGGCCCTGGAGTTAGGCGCTCGTTCCGCTCCCCCAGCCGCCTTTGTTTGGCGGGTTTTGCCTTTTGTGGAGTTAGGGGTTTATCTGGATCCCGCCGACGAGGAGTTTCCGGCCCAAGTCCAGTGGACCTTTGACCGCCACTCGCGTTTTTACTTGGCCTTAGACGGCTTGTGGGGCCTTTGTCACCTCGTGGCCGCGGAGCTGACTGAGGTTGAAAGTTTAAAACTTTAAGTTTTATGGAGTTTGGTTGCGGTTTTTTGAGGGTTTAGCCCAGTTTATATGGGTTTAGGCCTGTTTTTTAAGGGTTTAGGCTAGTTTTTTAAGGGTTTAGGCCAATTTTTTTTTGAGATTGGCGCCAATTTTTTTGGGGGACCATAGATACTGTGTGGTCCCCTATTTTTATGGCCAAAGCGTCTAGTTAAAAAAAGGCTGGTTTTTGGCTGGACGCGAAAAGCTAAAAGGCCATTAAAGAGCCTTTAGCCACAAGGATAGTAGTCGGCGTTGGCGATTTTTTCCCATTCCTGGCTTAAGTCGAGCTCTGGTTTGGCTCCTCGGACCCCAAAAAGTCGGGCTCGCTCCAAAACCGTGGCCGCCCAGTTGGAGTGCGCGGTTTTCTCGCACATCCGAGCCCCTAAACGAAAAATGGGAGGACTGGTGGGATCGAGGATAGCCTCGGCCATCTCCAACTCTTCGACCGCGACCTGGTAAGAATACTCAATAATCTCAATTTGGCTAGGATGGATGGCGGTTTTGGAGAAGAGTCCCCGGCTGACGTCTAAAAATAGCTCGGCGGCCAAGGTCTCGTTTTGTTCGACGCCCTCAAAACAAGGGGCGGTTAAATCCAGGCCCATTGGTTTAAAGACCGTGATCAGCTGGTCAATGGTGTGGCCAATGGGGGTCTCGTAGACGCTCCGGGAGATGTTGCGTCTTAAGCTTAAGATGCTCATTAAATCCATGGAGCCGATCCTAAGGGCGGTAATTCTTGGCCTTAAAGGCGACTCGGCCAGAAAGTCCCTTAAGCGAAAGAGTTCCGGCAGATCAAAGGCTAGCGTGGTTTCGATAATCGGCATGATCTCGAAGTCGCCGTAATCGGCTAAGGCCTCAAAATAGGCGGGGAGAGTCTTCCGGTCGGCCTTAGGGATAATGAAGCCGTTAATCTTGTCGATATGCGGAAACTCCAAGATTGTCCTTAAAACCTCGGGGTTTCGCGGCCGGATAAAGCGGAATACGCGGACGGGCTCAAGTTGGCTGAGAACTCGTTTGATATTGGCTAAAGCGATGGACAAATGGCGGGCTCCCACTGAGTCTTCGGTACAAAAGACTACAGTCCTTAAATTAGGAAACTTCAGGCCATTGCCCGTCTCAGCCAGATCTGGCCTTAAAGCGGGCATATACATAGTCGCGCCATATTTCAAAGAACGCATCGGCCCTCCCAAAAACGCCGTATATTTCGAAAAAATCCTCAAAAATTGGGTCGGCGGCTAAATTAAATGGCTGCTCTTAAGGTTTTTGACCCTAGAAAACCAGTCTTTATGGACTATAAGAGAAACTAAAAAGCCTATAAACCTCACGATAGAGGTTTTTAGAGCCGTTTAATCTGGCTAGCGGTTTATGGCTAAGATTCTACATCAAGATATGATCTTTAAAGACAAAAAACCTTAGGAAACCATTTTTTAAGGCCTTAAAACAAATAAAAGACAGCGTAAAAATGGAAAATTAACTAGTATTCAAGTGATACAAAAAAAATATTATAAATCGTAAAGCCAAATGACAAATATAGTTAGATTAAGAATGTTTTAGCCACAGGGGCCGATTTTAAACCATAAAAAAACGAAAAAAGCCAAAAAGACGTTTAACTAAAAAACCAAGAAAAAACGCTCTTAAGGTCAAAAAAACAGGACCTTAAGTCAAACAGGCCTAAGAATTAGGAGCGGCGCGTTATTTTGGCTAAGGGGCGGATTGACCCTTAACCAAAAAAGCCCCGTCAAACTAAATAGACAATAAGACGGATATAAAAGCCAAACGAGTATAAATAGTTATTAGTTAGTGGTTTTTTACTTTAACAATTTTTTATATGGCTAGTATTATTAGTCTCATTTGATATTATACAAGGTCAAGAGAAATAAGGCAAGTAAAAAAGATAAAATTTCTCCCTCGCAAAAAAAGCTCCAGATTTATTTAGGGCTTTGCCGGCGCGCTTTAGTCAAAAAAAGGCTTTAAATAGCGGGGGGAGCCTAAATCATGGCCCGAAGGCCAAAAACGCCTTATTATTGCTGAAAAAAAATTAATGTGGGATACTTTACGAAAACGTAAAAAAAACTTTAAATTTTTACGGGCCTTTAACATCCTTAAAATTTCAAAATATTCGCTAATCCAAACTTCCTAAACTCACCTTAAGAGTAGTGGAAGGAGTCCCGCGGCCAAGTTTTAAAATAAGGATCAAGAAGTTCGTAGCCTCGCTAATTTGACTGGCGCGGCGAAGTTTAGGTCCCTCGTTTAAGCCCTCTCTCCTTAAGAAGGTCACGGGAGATCCTCCGAAGCTATTTTTGGGCGTTTAAAGGGCAGAAGTTTGGCCTTAAGCCATTAATTACTTTTGTTATAGCTAAAAAAGCTACTTTAGGCGTCGTTAAGGCTCCGAACTCCTTCATTTTTAGGTTAGGGGCATATTTTTGGTAACAAGAAAGATTTGACTAAAAAGGCCGTTTTGAGCTATATAGGGCCTTTTTTTAGGAGCTTTTCGCGTGGCCAATAACGTCAAATTCAGAGGCTGGACCGTTTTGGTCTCTTGCTGTTTGGTTATGTTTTTTATCCAAGGCGGCATTCAGGCTTTCGCCGTTTTTTTGCCAGCGATCATAAAGGACACGGGCTTTACCTTAGGGGAAGTGGCCCTTATCTCCACCATCGCCACGGTGGTGGCTTTCGCGGCTAACCTTAGCTTTGGCTTTTTGTTAAAGAAGTTTTCGGCTAAAACCATCTTGACCTTTGGGGTCGTCGTTTGTCTGGCCAATTTTTTCATCATCAGTCAAGCCCATTCCCTCGCCGCTCTGTACATGGCGGCGGCTTGCGCGGGTTTGGCTATTGGTTACGGGACCGTGGCCCCAATTAGCGTTATCGTCAACAACTGGTTCGTCAAAAATAGAGCGACTTATATGAGCGTGGTCATCGCCGGCTCCATGTTTGGCGGGGCGGTTATCATGCCCTTAACCGGTCAGCTGATCCACCATTTCGATTGGCGGGTGGCTTACCAAGTCTTGGGCCTAGTCGTCGCGGTGGTGGTTTTTATCTGTCTTTTTGTCTTTATCGTCGACGACCCCGCCAAAAAAGGTCAAAAAGCCTATGGCGGAGACGAGCCCAAAGGCGGCGACGCTTCCCTCGCCAAATCAGACGTTAAAAACCCAGCCGACGGGGTTGATTTGACTACGGCCAGGTCTTCGGTTTCTTTTTGGCTATTACTGGTCGGCGTTCTTTTAGTGGGTTGCTCAACCAACATTGAGAACTTTCTGCCGGATTTTTGGCAGAGAGAAGGCATGTCCGTCCCCGCTTCCACGGCCATCATGGGCCTTTACGCCTTTTTAACCGGGGTGGCCTCTATCTTCTTAGGCCGGGTCAGCGATAAGCTAGGCGGCCGGACCTATATCGCTTTAACCACCGTAACCTTTATTATTGGGGCCTCTTTAATCTATTTAGTTGGCGCGGCGGCTAGCTGGATAGTCATTTTAGCCATTATTCCTTTTGCCGTAGGTGGCAAGAAAACTTCCACTTTAACCCCGCCTTTAGTGGTCAGCGAGGCTTTTGGCCGCCATAGTTATGGGGCCATTATTGGTTATTTCGCCGGCGTCCTGCAGTTGGGCATCGCTATTTCTAACCCGGTTATCGGAACTCTTCACCGAGTTTCAGGGGGATATAAGGTTCCTTTTATGGTCATGGGTTGTTTGAACGTTTTGGCTTTGCTCTTGATTACCCTGGCCTTAAAAAAGGCTCCCACGCGAGCCAAGGCTAGAGCCTAAAAAGGTCGACTTACCCCTAAGAGCCTTATCGCGTAACTTGAGACTTTAAGCGAGTTTTAGGAAATGAGCGGCCAGTCTAACGTTCGCTTTTCGAGAAAAAACGGGGGAAAAATATAAAAACCTTTGGGCTTAAAGATTTACCCGCTTTTGGCCGACTGGCCAAAAGCGGGTTGTCTTAGGGCCTCTGGGATTCAATAGCCAAAGCCATAGGCCCCTAACGGCGACTTTAAGGGCTGGGCGGACGAAAAAGCGAAAAAAAACATGTATTTTATAGTTGTTAATCCTTAAGGCGAGGCTGGACTAACGTTTGGCCCCACCCCTTAATAAAATCGTGAAAGTGGGTAGTTTAGCCTAATTTAACCTAAAAACACTTTAAAGTATCGTTTAGCGTAGAAAACGTTATAAAGTTGGATTGTCTAACACTATAAAAAAGTGAAAAAAGAAGTTTTTAGTCATTAAAACGCGTCTTCCTTAAAGAGCGTCGCCTTAGGCCTTTTTAATCTAAACTTTAGAAAGGCTTAAACCCTCACAAATGCTATAATTTTGGCTTGTAATGATATAGAGTTATCTTTAAATTTATTTTTAACAGTTAATAGAATTTATTTAAGGAGATTTTAGTTATTTTAACACCTTGGTTAGACGCGAAAGCCTTAAGACCTCTCCCCATAAGCTTCACCCGGCCGACCTTAAGATGCCTAAAGTCTTTTGTCTTTTATTGAAGTTAACGCCATCTTTTATTAAATAAATATTTTTACTTAACAATATTTTTTCTATTAACAGTATATTATTAAAATTTTGTAAATCTTTAAATAAGTTTTTAATGATTAAAACGCGTCTTTTACATAAAAAATCTAGTTTTTTTAGCTCGATTAAACCAAAGGACCTCGCCAAATTTTAAGGCGGCTAACTTTTGACCTTAACCCCCTTTTTATGGCATAATGACCAGTTATCTTTGATTGGCGAGTTTAACGCCAATGGGTGAGTATGTACCTAAAAAGACTGGAAATAGTCGGCTTCAAGTCCTTTACCGAGCGAACCACGGTGCCTTTTTCGCCTGGCATTAGCTCGGTGGTTGGCCCCAATGGCTGTGGCAAGAGCAATATCATCGACGCCATCCGTTGGGTTATGGGCGAGCAGAGTCCGCGGCGTCTTCGGGCCAGGGCCATGGAGGATATCCTCTTTAATGGCTCCAAAGGTCGAGCTCCCGCGGCTTTGGCTGAAGTCACCTTGGTTTTAGCCCGGGAGCTCGAGTCTGCCCCAGGGTTGGCTGAGGTTGGGGTGACTCGCCGCTTATATCGGGGCGGGGACAGCGAATATCTCATCAATAAATCCTTAAGTCGCTTAAAGGACGTTTTACGCTTTTTTATGGAAGCCGGCATGGGCACCCGGGCTTACAACATTATTGAGCAAGAAAAGGTGGGTCGCTTAGTGGACGCGCGGCCCGAGGACCGGCGGCTTTTACTAGACGAGGCGGCCGGGATAGTCCGCTTTAAAGAACGCAAAAAAGAGTCGGAGCGCAAGATCGAGTCGGCTGAGCGCAATATGGAGGCGGTGGAGGCCTTACTAGCGGAAACTAAAAAAAGCTTGGCCGAGGTGACCAAAGCCGCGGCTAAAGCCAATCGCTATAAGGCCATGAAAGAGGAGTTAAAGGAGTTAGAGCTAGCCTTGTCGGCGCGGCGTTTTTTAGACTTACGCGCCCAGAGCGGATCTACGGCCGAGGAAAAAAAACAGCGCTTAGCCGAGTTAACGGAGCTGGCGACCGAAGCCGACCAAGCCGACTTGGCCTTAGAAAATCTGCGTTTAGAGGAAACGGCCTTAGAAAGGCGTTTAGAAGACGAGTTGGCCGCTTATCACGAGCTCACCAACGCCTTAAAAACCCTCCGCTTAGAGGAAGAGCACGCCCGGACGACCTTGGCTAGCGCGTTTGGCCGGCGGGAAAAAGCCATAAGGGAGCTGGAGGAGCTAGAGACCGATCTGGACCGTCGTCAGACCGAGCGCGACGAACTGACCGCCGCTCTCTCCCGCTTAGAGGCGGATAGCCAGAACTCCCGCGCCCGTCGCGACGAGCTAAAAGAAAGGCGCTTGACCTTAAAGTCGGCCTTAGAAAGATTAAATCTCGAGCGGGAGACGGCCGAGCGTCAATATCGCCAAAATCAAGAAGCCTTAAGAACCTTACGGGAGAACTTGGCCGGGGCCGAGAGCTTACGAGACATCCTAATCGAGCGGCGCGGGGAGTTGGAGCTAGAAAAGAACCAAGGCGATCTAGCCCTAAGCGAGGCCCACGACAAGGTGGCTAGTCGGGAGCGCTTTCTCGCGGCTCTCCGTGAGGATCTTAAAGCCAAAGACGAGGACCTAGCCGTTCTACGCGAGGATTTAGAAGTCGCTAAGGAAGATTTGGAGACCGCGGTTCGGGCTTTAAGCGGCGTTGAGAGCGAAGCCGCGGCTTTAGAGGGTCGCTTAAACGCCTTAAACGACCTAAAAAACGCCTTTAGCTGGTATCCCGCTGGGGTCAAAGCCCTTTTGGAGGAGCCGAATTTACAAGCCGAGCTGATCGGTCCAGTGGCCGAGAGCTTGGACATCCCGCCAGGGTATGAGGCGGCGGTGGAAGCGGCCTTAGGCGAGCGCTTAGCTTGGATCGTGGCTAAAGATCGGCTAAGCGCCATAGCCGCGGTCGAAAAAGCCAAAGCCGAAGGTTTAGGGCGGGCTGGGTTTGTGACCTTAGCCGAGCTAAAAGACCAAGATCTCCTGACCAGCTTACTGGGGGAGTGCCATTTTGTCGAAGATCTGGCGGCGGCTAAAGACGAGCTCTTCGCTTTAACCCAGGCCGGCGAGTACCTGGCCCCGACCGTCGTCGTGGGCGGATCTAGCGGCGAAAAAGGCGAGGACGCGGGGTTACTAGCCCGCTTAAAGGCCGTGGAAGAGGCCGAAGAGCGCTTTTTAGCCTTAAAAACTACGGTCGCGGCCGAAAACTCCAAGGTCGTTTTAGCCCGGGAAAATCGTCAAAGAGCCGAATCGGCTCTTATGGCCAGCCAAAGCTCCCGGGAAGGTCTCGCCGCCGATCTGGCTAAAGCCGACTCTAACCTCTTGTTAGCCAAATCCGAGGCCGAGGGCCTTGCTATTAGGTTACGGTCTTTAGACGCCGAGATGGCCCAAGCGATGAGTCGTTTGGCCGAGACCGAAGCCCAAAGAATTAAAGCCGAAGAAGCCAAAGAAGCCTTAGCCACGGTCGTTAGCGAAAACGCGGCGACTTATCAAGAGCTAGACCAGATGGCGAGGGAAAGGGAAGCCGAGTTAGCCGAACTCTCGGAACTGAGCCAAGAAGCGGCCACGGCCGCGGATATCGCCGTCGAGCGGTTCGATAACGCGAAAAAGTCCTTAAAAGAGGCCGAGGAGTGGCTGGACGACTTAGATGGCCGACGCTTAACCCTTTTTAACGACGCCGAGACCTTAGGCTTAGAGATCGAGGCTTTAAGTCGGAAAGCCGACGAGCTGGAAAAAGAAGCTTTAGGTTTACCCGAGAAAACTACCCAAGCCGAAGGCCAGGTGGCCGAGCTGAGACAGATCCGGGAAACCAGCCGCTCTTTGGCTCAAAAACGCGAGGAAGAGGCCAAAGAAGCTCGGAAAAAAAAGGAAGCCGCGGCCACGACGCTGAATCAGCTGGAGCGCCGTGACCAAGAGACGGCGTTTGAGCTAAAGCGCTTAAACGAAAACCTTCTGACGGACTGGCGAGTCGTTTTAACGGATCTAGAAAGTGGTTATGACCCCCTAGACGAGGAATTAGCCGCGACCGAAACTTTAAATTTGGCCGCTAATAGCCCAGAGCTTGAGGCTAACCTCGGTTTGGATTTAGACGCCCTTGACCCTTGCGGGGCCTTACTGGAAGAGGCGACCTTAGGTCTAGGCCTAAAAGACGACTCCGAAACCTCTGGCTTTTTAGAACCCGAAAGGGACGACTCTCCCTCTTCGACTTCCGCCTGGCCTCAAAACGCGGCTAGCTTAGGGTCGGTCGAGATATTACTAAACGAAGCCGAGGTCGCCCTCGCCGCGAGCGTTGAGCCTCGGGCAGGGGAATCTTGGCCGGGCGACCAGACTAATCTTAAGGACCTTGGCCGGAGTTTAACGGCCCAAGCCTCCGAGAGCTTAGCCGAAAGCCCCGCGGCTAGTAGTCCGGCTCCGAACTCAACCGAAAGCCCTATAGCTAGTAGTCTGGACCCGAGCTCAACTGAAAACCCCGTAGCTAGTAGTCCGGCCGCGAGTTCAACCGAAAGCCCTATAGCTAGTAGTCTGGACCCGAGCTCAACCGAAAACCCCGTAGCTGTCAGTCCCGCCGACCCAGGAGACCCAGAAGAACGGACGGAAGAGGGGAAGTGGGCCAACCAACCGCCGCCACCCGAGCGGCTAGACGCGCGGCTCATCGCGGCCCAAGAGTTACCGCCTGGGGCTGAGGCGACCCGGGCTAAATTAAAAGATCGTTTAGCCGCCATGGGCGAGATTAGTCTTTCGGCCATTGAAAAGGAAACCGAGCTGCGAGAACGCTACGACGACCAGAAAAAGCGCTACGACGATCTGTTAAAAGCCATAGCGGATCTAAAAAATGGCATTAACCGCGTCAATCAAACCTGTCGGGAACTCTTCGCTAAGACTTTTAAAGAGGCCGACGCGAAGTTTAGGGAGATTTTTCCGGTTTTGTTTGAAGGGGGCGAGGGCTGGTTAGGCTTGTCCGACGAAAACGATCCTTTAGAAAGCGGGGTCGAGATCCACGTCCATCCGCCGGGCAAAAAAATAATGGTCATGAGCTTACTTTCTGGCGGGGAAAAGGCCTTAACCGCCTTAGCTCTTATCTTCGCTTTGTACTTAATTAAACCGAGTCCCTTTTGTCTTTTAGACGAGGCCGACGCGCCTTTGGACGAGGCGAACATCGACCGCTTTAACCGGTTACTTAGGCGTTTAAGCGAGGCGTCCCAGATTATCATGGTGACCCATAACAAAAGAACTATGCAAATTAGCGACACTCTCTACGGAGTAACCATGGAAACTCCAGGGGTTTCTAGGCTGGTCAGCGTAAGTTTGGAGCAAGCCGAGGTTTTAACGGATGTTTGATTTTTTTAAGGGCCAGGACAAAAGCCCCAAAAAAGATCCGGAAAAGGTCAAGGCTCAAACTGACGACCAACCGGAAAGCGAATCTATTGAAAGCCCCTTAACTACGGAGCCACAAGCCGCGAGCGTGGATAGTTTAAACGAGCCTAAGGAGCCTTTAGACGCGTCGACCTCAAAGGCGGATTCGCCGATCGCGGCTGACCCTAAGTCGCCAGCCAACCCGGCTAGCCCACCGCCCGAGACCCAGAAAAAAGGCTGGTTCGGTCGCTTAAAGAGCCGTTTGACTGGGGGCGACAAAACCGAAGATAAGGACGCTAAAAGTTCCGATAAGGCCTTAAATGAATCTAAAGAAGACGGATCCAGCCAGCTTTCAGCCGATGGGCTTGGGGCTGGTCCGCTGGCGTCCGCGGTTTTAGCCGAAGAACCAAAAGCGACTTTGACGGAGGAACCAAAGGCTCCCCTGGCCGAAGAAGCCGCTCCGCCCACGGTCGCCCCCTTAGCTACCAAGGAACAAGAGGCTCAAGCTTTCGACCAAGAGATTTCGGCTAAAGTTTCCCAAGGGGAGCCTTTGTCTTTGGCCGCCGCCGTGGTCCCTAGCCCCGCTGAATCGAAAAGCTCAGTCGAACCACCTAGTCCCGCTGAATCGAAAAGCTCAGTCGAAAAGCCAAGTCCCCCTAAGGAGTCGTTAACTTCAGCCGAGCCGTTGAGTTCAGCTGAAGATAAGGTCGCTAAAGAAGAAGAAGGGGCGATCGAAGAAAAGCCTAAACTTGGCTTTTTGGCGAGGTTAAAGCAAAAATTAGTTAACACCCGGGACAAGATCGCGGGGCGTCTAGAAAAGGTCTTAGCCGCGACTAAGGAGATCAACGAGGAGGTTTTAGAGGAGTTAGAGGAGATCTTGATCACCTCGGACCTGGGGGTTAAAACCACCGAAGATCTTCTCGAGTGGATCCGGATCAAAGTCTCGCGCAAAGAACTAAAAGACGCCGAAGCCTTGAAAGAGGCTTTGCGGGTTCGGTTAAAGGAGATTATTGATTTACCACTTAAGGCTAGCCCTTCGGTTAAACCCAAGGTCATAATGGTAGTGGGGATCAACGGGGTGGGCAAGACCACGACCATCGCCAAACTGGCTAAACGCTCCATAAACGAGGGCCGCTCAGTCTTACTCGCGGCTGGGGACACCTTTAGAGCCGCGGCCGTGGAGCAGTTGACCATCTGGGCCAAACGGGTAGGGGCGGAGATAGTCTCTCAGCCGACTGGAGCCGACCCTTCCGCGGTGGTCTTTGACGCTTTAACCGCGGCTAAATCTCGGGGCGTGGACTTGGTCTTCATCGACACGGCCGGGCGTTTGCACACCAAAGTTAACCTGATGGAGGAGCTGAAAAAAATTAAGCGGGTGGCCAATAAAGCCTGCCCCGGCTCCCCCCACGAGACGATTTTAGTTTTAGACGCGAACACTGGCCAGAACGCCGCTAACCAGGCTCGCACGTTTCACGAGGCCATTGGCGTGGATAGCCTTATCGTCACCAAGCTTGACGGCACCTCCAAAGGCGGGGTGGTGGTCTCCATCATTAACGAGCTGAAGCTGCCAGTGACCTTTATTGGCTTAGGGGAAACTTACGACGATTTAAGGCCCTTCGCCGCGGCAGAATTCGCCGAAGCTATTTTAGGGTCCAAGGAAAACGGTTAGCCAAGGGCTAACGTTCGCGCCTATAGTGGCTGGACAAAGACGTCTCAAGAAGTCCTGGCCAAATTTGAATATCAAACTTCGTATAATTATGAGCGGCAATAGATCGCGTCCCAATTATATTAGACCAAGGTATATGGCCATGGGCTAATTTAAATTCCATTGAAAGGAGGGTAGCCAATTCTCCGCTCCGCAATACGTTCATCGCCACTGCGTTTTTGTACACAAAATCATCTTGTAAAACCTCAAAGGCATCGCCAAACCTCTGGCGGGTTAGCTCTATCTCTTAACAGTGTATAATTAAATGCCTTAAAATATATAATATCACGTTTGGCGCTCATATATTATCACCTCATCTCCAGCTATTCGTTCTACAAACTCATCATCCAAGGCTCCCGTGGTCACAAGATCAACTTTCATGCCTAAGGCCTCCACAAGCGCGTTATAAAAACCTCCCAACTGAAAATAACCCCGTATCTCTCCCTTTTCCAATAGGAAATCAAGGTCGCTGTCCCGATTGAAGTCGCCCGCGGGCGTAAGAGCCGAACAAACACATGCGATCCACTCCAAATCGTCGAGCGATGGGAGAGACGATTTTTCTCAATTCGTCAATTGTGTAAGGTTTCTTGCCAAGTGATTGGGGATTTGACCGGCTCATGTGTCTTCTGCTCTGCCTTAAATCCTGGATCTGCCTAACTATAACCCCTCAGCCAGATCTAATTAACGGCCTAAGCGTTTCCAAGACTTAACTCGCCATTTGAGTTTGACCCACCACTGGCGCGACCGCTAGTGATGGGACGATTGCCACCAAAATCAAAAAGTCGTTGGCCCAATTTAGTTGGCTAAATTCTAAATATTTCGTGGCCAAAATTGGTCCACTTCTCTGTGGCCATATCCATTCGCGCGAGGTTCAATCGTCTGGGCTTTAATGACAAACGCCAGTTACCGTATAATGCGAAAAACGAAAGCTGGAACAAAAGTTTTTTAGTACCTAGCTGGAGAAAAGCCTTTAATTCTGCCTCGACTTTCAAGCTGTTTTATGATACGCTCAGAGGCGTTCTGATATATACCGCCAAAATCAAATATTTAAACCAATTGGGTAGTTCATTGTTCCAGGATATATCTGGATATAAAATATTTTCCCCTGGGTAGCTTAGTTTCCGAATCAATCCTCTACATTTTGTTAATCAAAAAAAAGGCCATACATATTAGTCTTCAGGTTGATTTTGTTCTAAAATTATGGAAAATTTCGTATTTAATTTGATTTACTTATTCTTCAAAAAATTTTTAAAAAAAAATAACTCTCCCCGGCCGTTCTCAATAACAAATTTAACTCGAAGATATAAATAATAGAAGGTTCTAAAGATTGATCCTGTTCAAATTGATAATTGCTGGTGGCAAGAGGGACGATACGGGTCTGTTTTATCTTTATCTTTTTGGCTGGGATCTTCCACGTTGGAGTCTCCGATTCAAGTTCAAACTCTGACCATTCGGCGTGGCGTAGCTCTCTAGGACGGACAAATACGTATGGAGCTATCTTCAAGGCTAACCGAACAACAGGGTACCCTGTATAGGCGTCAATGGCCTTAAGGAGCCGCCTACTTCTTTAACTCCTTTAAGACTGGCAAGGTGGGAATGAGCGACGGATTTCAAAGCCCCTCGAAGATCCGCGGCAATGTCGTGAGTCATCCGGCCTGTGGCAATGGCGTAGCGGAAAATTTGACCGCAATACTGGAGACGTCTGTGGGCCGTGTCAATAACCCCTCTGGTTTCAATTATTCTAAGGACTTCGAGTAGACCTGGGGCGGTTATTTCTCCAATTGGTTTATCGCGGAGAAAAGGCAGCAAATCTTTCTCCAGGCGACCCCAAATCCTGGTCATATAGGTGTCGTTTAAACCACCCTTCTTATTCTCGAACCATTCCCTGGCTACAACCTCAAATGAGTCCGCGTGACCGAAACTTTGGGATTCGTTAAGAGTTTTTTTTCGAAGCATTGGGTTTTGACGCCAGCCTTAAGGTTTTTTTGGCCTCGGCTAGTTTATCTCGGGCCTCCTTGAGGGACAACAGTGGGTAGGTCCCAAAAGTCATAGTCAATTGTTTGCCTTGGAACCTATAATTATATCGCTAGGATTTAAGACCTTTTGGGTTGGCGAACAAGTCCAACCCCTGGCTATCCTTATATTTCTTGGGGCTCTCGGGGGGCATTAAGTTTCGCAAGAAAACATCTGTCGGGGCCATGTTAGTATCATCTGCCTCGTTTGATTAGATACCGATAAAAAAAGCGGCTGTGAAGGGATTTGAGTGGATAGCCTTGGACAATAAAAAAAACTAAACGTCTTGATTTTATTAGAATTTTGGCCTTTAACAGACTTTATTGGACTTTAATGGATTAACTAATGGTCGGGACGACTGGATTTGAACCAGCGACCCCCTGAACCCCATTCAGGTGCGCTACCCAGGCTGCGCCACGTCCCGACATAGTAAGCCCGGCTAATACGTCCAAGGAACCCGCGTAGATATTAAATTATTCCGCGAAAACTTGAAAAACGCTTAGCCAATCTTTAAGCCTAGTTACTTTACTAAAATAATTTATTTTTGACAAGAGTCTTTTTGGCTTGGCGACTGATGGCGGTGAGGCGATAAATGGGTTAGCCATAACGCCGCCAACCATAAACTAGCGATTAAAATTATGGGCGCCTTTAGACTTTTCGCGCCAAAATCGTCTAGCCATTTTATTTTTTAACCGTGAAACGTAGCCCGTCAGAAAGTGACGCTTAAAACTTTTTCTTTTAGTAATTTTGAAACACTTTAAGTTAAAATTAATGGTATTTAACGGGAATTTTTTCGAGAATTTTTTTCCGCGGTGAGCTTCCAACTAGCCGCCAGCGTCGACTAGATCCTTGCCCATCGTTCGACGTCCGACGTCTGGTCGTCGCGTTCGCGATAGATTGGCCATGGCGTTCGAGAACGAGAGGCTTCCTCGGGTGGCTAAGGCCCGGGAAAGGGAACTCGAGAATTATTTTTTTTCGGTTTCGACTTTCAACGACGAGGTCGTCGTTTTTTCAAAAACGAAGGCGAGAGCTTCCACGTCGACGTTTTGAGGAACGGCGACGCTCAAATTGTAAATTAACTCGGACTCGTTTATAGACGCCGCGCTTGGTTTGTAAGTTTTGCCGGTCGCGTCTTTGAACGACCCTTTATCGTATAAGGCCCCAAGCGCTTTTTTGTCGAAACCTTTGTCCAAAGCGCACTTAAAACTGACCGTAAAAGCCTTTTCGTCTGGCTTCATGCCGGCTGGCCCCCACATGGGCTTAAGATCGAGCGATTTGACGCTACAACTTCCACCTTCCAACGCGATAGTCGTCGGCTGCGACCGCGCTGGAGAAACGAAAGCCGCCAAAAGAAAACACGATAAACTTAATGTCAATAGCGTTGAGATAAAAAAATTTTTCATTGTTTGATCCTTCAAAGAATAAATAGGCTATTAAATCGAGGTTAAACCATGGCGAAAGCGACAGTCACCGTCGCCATTAAAAACAACTCGTAAACATTCAGCTTTTCTGAACTCAATGTCATTCAAGTTAAAGCAGGGTCTATCCCTATTACGGGTATTACAATTTATCTCTGATATCTTCGCCCCTATAGAAAAGCTATGTAAAGTTTTTTTTAAGTCCTATAGTTAACTAAAAGGCATTATAGTCTTTTTTTACACTGCTAAAGATAATTCTAAAGCTTTTATTAAGCTTTGTTGTAAAAAAGTGTATTTTTTAAATGACAAATATTAACTTAGTTACTTATATTCAATTATATAATGAAAACCGCCTCCATAGTCTTTAAACGAGAGGGAAAAGACGTTCTTTGGCGGCTAACGGTCAAGCCCTTTTGACTTTAGTCAAAAAAGTTATCCAGGACACTAAAATGGCCACTTGAATGGTTACAAGAACTCTAAAGCGTTTTTGACGCTCTCTGGTCAAAAAACGTCTTGATTGTCCTCCATTTCCATCGGTTCCCCTTTTGATCGTCTAGCTTCGGACGAATATAGGGAAGCCTATCTTCGTCCGAATGAAAGAACAATTAACTGTTAATAGAATTAAAATAATAAATAATAATATTTTAATTATATATTTAACTTAATTAAAATTTTTAACTTTAAAAATATAAGTATAACACAAATATATTTAATAAAAATAATCTGTTGTAATATGAAAATAATAATATTATGTAGTAAATATGTCGATTAAGGCATTTTAGTTGACTGATTAAGATTTATTTTCGTTGTGCCTAATGGGACAAAAATCTTGGGCAAAGACAATAGTTCGGCGTCTCGTTGGGTAAGTCCGGGGATTTTATTAGAAAAGCTCATGTTAAAAGTCAGCGAACCGGTAGCCATTGGCTCGCCAAGTTCGCTCAAATTTAGAATACTATCATTTATTAATTTAATGGTAACTTTACCATTTTTTACATCTTTATTTTTATTATCATAATATGTATATTTTTTAAATTCCTGAGGATCTTGTGTGCCTATATCTTTAGGGTATGCTTTAAAATTGTTCAAAGTAATAGAAATAGCTCTCGCTTGATTTAAGACAGGTGAAAATATTAATTGGACATCGACGCTATCGCAATATTTAAGCTTGCCGGAGCCGGAATAGAAAAATTCGCCTTCGACTAAAATTTTTTGTTTTTGGATATTGGCGTCAAGTTCCTTGAAAATATCGGGTTTCTTTTCGACGCATGCCGATAAAAAACAACAAACAAACATTATATATAGGATAGAGATTGAGAACTTCATAATACCTCTAAAACAAACGTTTATATACGTTATTAACTGAATAATTATAATTAAATCTGTTCAAATAATTTTATATTAATGTTTAACATCTGAATATTTATTATTTTAATATTAACAAAAATATTTTTATTTCTTGGAAAAATGTACGGAAACTAAAATTTATCTCTACTATATAAATTTGTAGTGCAATATATTATTTGAAGATCAAAATAGTGATAAAAACAATATATTAACAATAATAAATAATTATATTTTATAACAAACAAGTATCATAAGCATAATTATTTTAAAAAACTTATGTTTGAATTTGTATATTTATAAAAAATACATTTAAATAAAACATATAAATATATTTATGACTAATTTTGTGCGACATATTATTGTTAAACATAGGCTATTTAAATTTATTTTTTAATTAATTCATAATTTACATAATTTTCTTGTGATTTAAGATCTACGGCCAGGACGATTTCCCGAGGCGAAACGTTGTTTAGCGAAATAACGCCTAAATATTACGCTCATCTCTAACCCTTATGAATGGACAAAATGATAAAGCGATAGAGTTTCAAGCCATTTTCAGAAAAAGACTTATCCAATTTTTGGCTTTAGTTTTTTCATAACAGCTTTCGTTTGGTCTGTCAACATTTTCTTTACGTTTTTTTTTTATATATTCCGCTCCGAGTTTTTTTGGTTTTTTTGGTTGGCTTTTCGGCCGCTGGCTAAAAATTGGGTGATGTATTATCCGTATTGACAAGGCCTTAGTTTGTTCCCTTTGACATAATAGTTCATAATAAATCTCAGGGCGAGAAGTAAGCCCCGCGGCCATAGCTGGAGTAGTAGGTATGTAATACTTCTTTCCAGATTGTTTATCGAACCGCCAGCTAAGAGTTGAACGCGGCTGGATAAAGTTGTAAGCCGCCACGTTTAACTAAAAACTTAGCGTCTAATAACACAGGTGATTTAGCAAAAGTTAAACTTTTACGTGTTAAATGTGAGGCACAAAGGCACTAATTAGCATTTATTATTTCAATAAATGACGTATTTAAAGTTTTACCAGAGGACTTAGCAAGACTTAAACTAACTTTGTCATGATCTCCAAAGACAGTTGTCGTCTTTATTTCGACAACATTTTTGTTTACTCGTTTTTTGAGAACAGTCGCGTATAACAAATCATTGTCGAGAACTGACAAAGGCTTCCTGGGACGACCC
>JAIROO010000204.1 GCA_031257535.1 Deltaproteobacteria bacterium | reverse complement strand
AATATTAATTCGCAAATGTTTTATTCATTTATGTGGCATGAAACTAATTCGCAAAACGATAATATAATTGCTAAAAATACTATTTTTCCGCTTACTGCTCTGGAAACGATTTATTCAGGCCCTAATATAGGTCTAGCTAATCCATTATTTAAATGCGCTCGTTCTGTTTGCGCGCTCAATAGCGACTATGATGTCATTGATATAGATTCTATTGTTCCGGATTATCGCCCAAGAGTCAAATATACCGTCTTAGGCGATCTGGATTCTTACGCCGCTAAGATTCCTAAGACTCCAACTGGCTCTAAATATACTGATAGCTTTCGTTTGTTTATCCGGCGTCGAACTCAAAGCACTCTAGAACGTTCTTTATATCCGGCGATTCTCCCAAAAAGAGTCGGTCATATAGATGCCATTATTGGTTTCAGTTCCAAAGAAAGGTTACCGCTTATTACTGGGGCTATGGCTTCAATAGTTTTTGATTTTATTGTTAAAATTTCAAATAAAACAACTATTGATCGATTTTTAATTGATAAGATGCCTTTATTAGCTGATAATAAGCTAACTAAAAGTATCGTTCTCAGGGCTTTATCCCTAAATTGTTTGACCGAAGATTACGCCGAACTTTGGGCCCAAGAATGGGTGGATTCTTTCGCGACCGATGAGTGGTCCAAAATAGACCCTCGATTGGCCTCCGATCGTTTTACCTCTTTAACGTCAAAATGGACCTCCAGGGCTCCACTTCGATCCGACTTTGAACGCCGGCAAGCTTTAGTGGAGATCGACGTTTTAACGGCTTTGGAGTTGGGTCTGACCTTGGATCAGCTGAAGACCATTTATCGGATCCAGTTCCCAGTGTTAAGAAACAATGAGAATAATACTTGGTACGATAAGTCTGGTCGGATAACTTTTACCACTAACCAAGGCTTAAATGGCGTTGGCTTTCCCCGGCCGGAGTGGGAGAAGATTAAAGACGCTAAAAGTGGCTCCTTCGCCAGAACTATTAAAGACGACACTAAACCAGGAGGACCAGTTAAACGGACTATTGAATACCGGGCGCCTTTTACGCGTTGTGACCGAGAAGATGATTACGAGACCGCCTGGCTTTTTTTCTCCAAAAAGTTTGGTAAATTGTAAAACTATTCAAAATAATCTTAGATTAATTCATAATGACTCAATTTACGCGTCTTAGCGCCCAGACCTCGCGCCGTTCTCATCAGCTTAAGAACAGGACCAGCGGTTCATTTTTTGCCGGGTTTATAGACAATTTATGGCGCTAACAAAGATTAAAATTAGCTTATATAGTAGTACGATAATCTGAAATTTCAAAATACGTTTTTTTCGGCAGATTCATCAGCCTTAAGTATTTAACTTCCCTAATTCTCCACGTCTAGCCTAAGTACTTTTATTTGTTATATTTTTTATTTCATTTGTTGTTTTAATCTCCAAACTGAAATTAACAAGTCAAAAAATTGGGTAATAAGTTAATTTAGTTGACAAGACTGCGCCTCTAAAGTAAAATACGTCAAAGTCTTCGATCTTGAGGAGGCCTGTTTTGAACGACGAACGCAAATTTGTTTGTTGTCGGAACCCCTAACTGTCCAGACTTCATGAAACCTGATCTCGATAACATCGCTAAAAGGGGTAAATACTGGAAGGAACAGGATAAGGTTCTTCTTTATTGTCGGACCCGCGGCCAACGTTTCGCCACCACGCGGGATGCCCCATTATTCGGGGCCCACCTTCCTATTACGAAGGTTCATCAGATAATTCACCTGGCCGCGGAAGGAGTTAGCGTCCGGACCACCGCCCGTTTCCTCGGTCTGGCCAAAAACACGGTGAATTTGGCTCTGGTGAAAGTTGGCGAACATCGCCAGAACGTTTACCGCTCTCTGATGAAGGATCTTCAAATGAACGAGGTCCAGTTGGATGAACTTATGGACTTTCGTCAAAAAAACGACTCCTGACGAGGAGAGAGGTCGAACTTGGACAAGGAGAAGCCTAGATCTGGACGGCCATAGAGACCTCAAGTCGCCTGTTTGTCAACTATAGCGTCGGGACTCACTTCTTAGAAGATGCCCGGGTAACGCTTCAAGAACTCAAGTCAATGAGTCCTGGCGAGTCGCCTTTATTCGTCAGCGATGAACTACCCCACACTATAAGACCGTTCTTAAAGAGGTTTTCTTACGCTATGAGCCGGGGCCTCGGACTGGTAAGAAAGGTCGACCGGCCAATCCCATAAAAGCGATTGATCCTGACCTTTTGCGCTCCAGCGTCAAGAAGACCCGAAAGCCAAGTCTTGTGGTCAAAGTTTTAACCTACAGTAGCGTTTGGGGATAAGGCTTCCGTCGCGAAAGGCCTGACATCGTCACCCGGTAATCTCATAAACATAGCTTACGTAGAACGTCGCAATCTAAACTAACGTCTTTGGGACGCTCACTTGAGCGGAAAGTCTCTGACTTTCGACAAATCGCGTCGATTTCTAAAAACGAAACTGGCTATCAACATTATCTGGTACAATTTTGTCCAACCGCATAGTTCATTGAGTCAAAAGTCGAGTAATGGTTCTAAATATCTTACTCCAGCCTTTGGCCGCTGGTTTGGCCGATAGGCCGTGGACCGTTGAAAACGGGTGGGGAGTGATATTTTTGTCAACTAAACTGACCCATCACCAAAATCCGCCGCTTTAGGTTTTAATCCCCGGCGTTTTATGAGATAATAATTAAACTAAGACGGTTAGACCCATTCGTCAAGAGAAGCGATTAACTATCGTGTTCTAAATTTTACGCTCGAAAACCGTATTCTTTAGCGAGAAAAAACTTTTCTCTTGGGCCTGACCCTTTAGCCTTTTATCTCTCGCGAAAAAAATAAAGTCCCCTCGTTTTTTTAGTTTATCTTTCGCTCTAACTTCTTATCTTTTTTTGGTCTGTCTTTTTTGGCCTAAATTATTTTTGGGCTTAAGCGTTATTTATGGACACTAAAGCTGAGATCTTAAAAATCATCGCCATTGACGGCCCAGCCGGAGTCGGTAAATCTACCCTAGCCCTGTCTCTGGCCCTAAACCTCAACTGGATCTGTCTAGATACAGGGGCCATTTATAGAGCTTTAGCTTTAGTCATTCTCGAAAAGGATTTACTTAAGGTCACTCCCCTTCAAGCGGGACAATTGGCCCAAAATTTGGATCTGGAGTTTCGCCGGGTCGGCCAGGCTATTCGACTTTATCTCGCCGGCCGGGATCCCGGCGACGCGTTAAGGACTTTGCCCGTCTCCCGTTTAGCTTCCCAACTTTCGGCCTGGCCTGAAGTCCGCTCGGCTCTTTTACCTCTCCAAAGATCTTTTGGCCAGAAAGGCGAATTAGTGACCGAGGGGCGCGACATGGGGACGGTTGTCTTCCCAACGGCGGGCTTAAAAATTTTTTTAACCGCCGATCTCCTGGTTCGGGCTCAAAGGCGTTTAAACCAGTTTCTGGAGAACGGGCAACCCGCGAATCTCGACGAAGTTAGGGAGGATCTCGCGGCTAGAGATCATTCTGACGAGTCTCGATCTTTAGCCCCTTTACGCCCTAGCCAAGACGCGTTTTTACTTGACGTGGCTCAGATGACCGCGGCGGAAGTTTTGGACCTTTGCCTTAAAAAAGCCAAGGCCGTTTTCGCTTTATAAATTCCGGTTCAGTTTAGATCTTCCTGGTTTTTGCTGGCCCTATGGGCAAAATCATCGGAGTTATTATGGGTTTTAAAAGAAAAATCCTGCTCCTTATCGGGGCGCTATTTTTAGTGACTTTGGGGCAGATAGCTTTTAGCTTGTGGCTAGCCGCTCTTATGGGACGGACTTTACAAACCATGTCCGACCAAGTCATTGAAGATATGACTGGAGTTATAAAAACCACGGAAGATAACCTCGCCGAAGCCAACCTTAAAGTCCTTTTGGCCGACTTGACCGCTTTGTTCCACTCGACTGAGGGGCAAACGCGGCTTTTGAGCCATTACTTCGCTAACCAAGCTCGCCTAAGCCAAACCTTGCCGAGCAGCTTTGAGACCATCGACGCGGAAGTTAAACAGTTCTCGACCTCCTTCTTACGCGAAAGCGAGGCGATCTATAACGGGGTCGGGGCCACTTTCGAAAAATCCGCCTTTAACGTCCAAAAGCCTTACTACGTGCCTTACGCCTATCGCGAAGATGGTCAAGGGTTGGTTTACAGCTACGATTTAGACGCCGGGGACGCGGACACGTCGAAATTCACCGATGAGGACTGGGATAAACTCCTCCAAACGGAGTTACAAGAGGAGTATTACCTAGCCTCGGCTCCCCCGAAAGGCTCAACCTCGCTCCCGACTTACCAGGTCAACTGGACCGACCCTTACGTTGACCCAATCACCCGCGATCTCCTTGTCTCTTCCACCGCTCCCATTATCGACAACGGCAAGTTTTATGGGGTAGCCTTTATCGATCTGTCTTTACAGGGCCTAAGCCAGGTTCTAATGGCCATTGGCGAAAAACTTAAAAGCGATCGCATCATGGCCTTTAGCCCCAAAACTTTTAAAATTATCTCCATAAAGGGCGCCGACGCTTTAGCTCCCAAAGAACAGCAGGACCCAATTAACCCTAAAATCTCTCAGATCATCCTCCATAATCTTACGGAACTCCCCGAAGGGGCCCAAGTCAAGACGCTTTTTGGCGATCTGGGCGAGGGGGCGGCCATCCAAAGCGTTATGAAACACGAGGGGACCGATTACGCTCTTTTGATATATAACCTCGAAAACCTGTTGGGGATTTTAGCCGTCGTACCCATGCACAAGTTTAACGCCTCCACCGTTAAAGCCATGGATCACCGAAAAGAGCTAGACACGGAGGAAAAGCGGATCGTCAGAAACAACGTCTTAACCTCCAGCTCTACGGTCTTCTTTTTAGCCGCTATCGTCATTATCACGGTCGTTTATATTGTAAGAACCGCGAACAAGCTTTTTGAAGTGGCCCGGACCTTAAACCGAGAGTCAGAAGCCATTGGCCAGATGGCCAACTCCACCCACGTCCAAGCCGAAAACTTGGCTACCGGCAGCGACTCTTTGTCCAAAGCTCTGGCCACCATTTCCTCGGCCATGCGCGAAATCAACGGCTTGAGTCAAAGCGCGGCCGAATCCACGTCCGCTTGCGAACACGCCATGACCAAAACCGTGGAGCAAGTCGGCAATGGCACGAAAAACGTCACTGACATGCGGCAGGCCATGGACGGCATCTCCAACGCCACCCATGAAATCTCCAAAATCCTCAAAACCATGGAAGCCATCGCCTTTCAGACTAATCTCTTGGCCTTAAACGCGGCCGTGGAGGCTTCCCGGGCGGGCGAGTCGGGGGCGGGATTCGCCGTAGTCGCCGGCGAAGTCCGGAATTTAGCCGGTCTCTCCAGCGAAGCGGCTCACAAGACCGGCGAGTTGTTAAACCAAGCTTTAGACCGTGCCGAGCAAGGGCAAAAAGTCTCTGGATCTTTAGAGGCCAGCTTTCAAGGCATCGAACACACTATCGTTGAGGCCAGCACGCAGATCCAGACCATCTCCTTGGGTAGCTCGCGACAAATTAACGGGTTAGACGAAATAGCCTCTTCCATTATGGCCTTAGAAGAGATGGCCGGGAAAACGCAAAACGCCTCCAAGGACTCAATAGCGAGCTCTCAACAATTATCTCAAAAAGCCTCGGTTTTAACTAAAACCGCTTATTCCTTACAGTCCTTAATTGGCGGGAGCAAAAACGGCCAGATCCAAAAAGACGACCAGACTTTTGACGCGTAATTGGCTTTTATGGCCCCCCCAAAAACGCTAATTTTTGACGCGGCCAAAACCTTAGCCTAAAACAAAAAACTTGGCCCCAAAACTTTTTAGCTAGCTAAAAAGTTTTGGGGCCTTTAAACGACTGGTTCTCAAAAAATAGGGGGTTGAAATGGTCCCCGCCCGTCGCTTTAAGCTAGAGTTTCTCTCGCCCTCCTCAAAAGATAAACCTTTAAATTTTTAAGTCCCTATAGCCACCCTAAGTCCTCGTTTTTTTTGACAGATCTTTTTTTGACTTTTTCCTCATTTTTGTCGTAAAATATAGCGTTCTAGTTAGTTCGTTTTTTATAGTTCCCTTTTTGTTTTTTCTTTAAAAACTTTATGGTGCCGCCTATGACTTTTCCGGTCAAGGCTAAGGCCTTGTTAACGGCTCTGGCCAATTATTTAAATCAGCCAATCACCCTAATAGGCGACGAACCTTTGGCTTCGGTCTTAATTGGGCATTGTAAAATTGTGTTTAGCCTAAGCGAAGGCGGCCAATATCTTTTAAGCCAGGCCACGGTGACCAAGCTGCCCACGGACACGCGACGGGA
>JAIROO010000319.1 GCA_031257535.1 Deltaproteobacteria bacterium | reverse complement strand
ATATAGAAAACGCTTTTGGTTGTCTTTGCAAATGGTAAAATACATTGTGTCAAAGACCGTAAAAGCTTCCTTCTTCGTGACAGCTAAAATTAAAAATATTTTCTGGGCTTGGTATAACTCAAAGATCCGAGGAGCTAACTCAAAGATCTGGAGGGCTAACTCAAAGATCCTGGGAGCTAACTTGAAGATCTTAGGGGCTAACTAAAAAAATCAAAGAGTCTAAGCCAAAAACCGCGGGGCTAATCCAAAAAAACTATCGGCTAATTCAAAGAATTTCCCGGTTAATCTAAAGAATCTCTACGCTAATCTAAAGAACTGGGTGGTTAATCTCAAGAGTCTCCCGGCTAATCCATAGAACATATAGGCTAATCCCAAGAACCTCTCGGCTAATCTTAAGAATCTCGAGGTTAATCCAAAGAACTGGGCGGCTAATCTAAAGAATCTAAAGGCTAATCTCAAGAACTAAGCGGCTAACCCCAAGAATTGAGCGGCTAACCCCAAGAACTGAGCGGCTAACCCCAAGAACTTGGGGGCTAACCCTAAGAACTTGGCGGCTAACCCCAAGACCAAAAAAGGCGGTCTAAACTAAAGATCCGAAGGGTAGAAATGGTCTAAACCCTAAGGTCAGGGAGCTAACCCACTAAAATCCTTCGTTCGAATTTAAAATGTTTTGGCTGTCTAACCGCCAAGGTTAGGTTATGGGTCACGCCTCAAACCTTAAACTCAAATCTAAAACCAAGATAAAAAACCGAAACTTGTTTATTTTTTATTATTAACAAACACCAGTTCTGGTTTTTTGATAAAAACTTTAGTGTCAGGCGGGACGCTTTCGGTGAGCCAGACGTTCCCCCCTACCACCGAGCGGGCCCCAATGACCGTCTCGCCACCTAGGATAGTGGCCCCAGAGTAGATAATCACGTCGTCCTCTAAAGTGGGGTGGCGTTTTAAGCCTTTTAAAGTGACTCCAGCGTCTTTAGGGAGAGATAAGGCCCCTAAGGTCACGCCCTGGTAAATCCGGACTCTTTGGCCAATGACCGTAGTTTCCCCAACCACGACCCCAGTTCCGTGGTCGACGAAGAAGCTTTCCCCAATCTGGGCCCCAGGATGGATGTCGATGCCGGTGATAGAGTGGGCTCGTTCCGTCATGATCCGGGGGATAAAAGGCACGTCTCTAAGCAAAAGCTCGTGGGCCAGGCGATAGACCAAGGTGGCCAAGATCCCCGGGTAGCAAAGAATTATCTGGTCTAAGTGGCTCCCCGCGGCTGGATCGCCTTCTTTGGTGGCTAAAACGTCGGCCGCCATGACGCGTCTTAAGCGAGGGAGTTCCTTAATAACCTCCTTGGCCACTTGCCGGCTCTGCTGGCGGCAGTTGACGCAGGCTCGACCGTAGCGGATGTGGTCGTGACGGATGGCGGCTAAGATCTCCCTGGTCAAAAGGCTATACAAAGCGCTGACGGTCTGGCTAATGGAGTACTCAGGGTTAAGCTCTTGGGGCGAGGTCTTAGGCTCAAAAAAACCCGGAAACATAAGGCGCTGAGTTAATTTGACGATTTGGCGGATGGCGGCGTCGTTAGGTCGCGGAGCCGCGGGTAGATACTCAAAGTCGGCTAAAGAGGCCCGGCTGTCTAAAAGTTCGCGGGCCACCGCTTGGATGACTGGAGCGTCGTTATTTAAGTAGTCTAGATATGAGTCGCTATATTCGCAGTCGCGATGAAATCTCTTGAGATCGTTAGTCATGGTTCTTATCTCTATTTGTTTAAATTCAAGGTAATTACCAAAAAAACGCGGATAATTGTCAGGACCTGTTCTTTGGCTCGTTAGGCCGTCTTTTTTGGTCAAGGCCTATTTTAGGTTAAGTCAAAACTGGGAACGACAAATTTTAAGGGCGGTAAACGGTTATTATACCCGTTAGCGAAAGGAAAGAGTATTTTTTTGACAGCCAAAAAATTTTAAGGGTCTTCTCCCTAACGGTTGACCCTAAGCTGGAAAATCAATTTTTCTGGAAGAAAGGGGCTGCTTATAAGTCGTCGCTGGGCTCAAAGACTGAAAAAGCTGGCCGATTGGCGGGGCGCGTTAGGCGTCTAGGGTTAAGGAGACGGGTAAATTTCGTTTTGTTAGTTAATAAAATAAATAAATATCAGTTTTTATGAAAAAAAAGACAATAATATTGTAATAAATAATCGAATAACCATAAATAGTGGTCAATAATTTTTAAAAAACTTATTAATGGCCATTAATTACTGGCATTTTATCTTGGCCATTTTTTAATGACTACTTATTACTGACCATTTTTTATTGGTTACTATTAGGCCATAAAAATGAGTGATTATTGATTTTTAAATTATATTTCCGGGTATTATTCCGCTTCGCTGGGTAGGCTGGCGGGTTCGGCCGGGGATTCTGGGGCCGGCTCGAAGGCGGCGGAGGCTGGGAACGTCGGGCTTAGGTTAGCCGCCAAATGGCTGGTCGCGGTTTTGGCTAAAAGCTGGTCCCTGTCTTGAGCCTCGGTCGCAATCGGGGTAGCGTCTTTCGTTTTAGCTTCGGTGGCGGGGCTGACCAAAGGGGTCGGGTCAACGTGGTCGGCCCTAGGCGTGACCGTGGCGTGGAAACGAATCGGACCTTTTTCCCTGGCCACGGCTAACTCTTTGACGATACTTTCGTGATCGAGTTTATAAAAGCTTAAGACCGAGTTAAAAACCGCTAAAGCCGCCTCAAACTCCTCGGCTAAAACCTCGTTGGCCCCTAAACGTAAAAGCAGCTCCCCAGTCAAAAGGAACCTGGTGCGGGCCACGATGTAAAGGTTAGGGTTTAAGCGTCGAGATTGGGCGATGATCCGACGGGTGGCCACGGGATCGGGGATGCTGACCACGAGGATGGCCGCGCGGTGGATACCTACGTGCTCTAAGACGACTTCGTTGACCGCGTCCCCAAAAATAATGGGCTCGCCTTGGGCTTGGTAGGACTGGACGCTCCCGGGGTTCATGTCGATGATAGCGTATTGGCGGCCTATTAAGCGGCAGGCTCTAGCCACGGCTTGTCCAGCCACCCCAAAGCCAATGACTACGGCGTGGTTTTCCCGGGGACCCTCGATATTGCCGACAAATGGGGCTTCCATGGCCCCAAATCTAGGACTTAAGCGGCGGCCAACCTCTAAAGCCAAGGGCGTCATGGCCATGGTTAAAACGGCCACGTTTAAAAAAGCGATCATGGCCCCTTCGTCTAAAAGCTTCAGATCCCCGCCAGTTTTGGCCAAGACAAAGGCGAACTCGCCGACCTGGCAAAGAGCGAACCCCACCATGACCGCCACCCGCCCCCTTTGCCCAGCGGCTTTCATGGCTAAGGCCGTGGTGGAGACGTTGATAATCATAACAATAAGAGAAAGACCAATAACCAATAGTGGGTTATTGAACAGGAACTTGATATCCATTTTCATGCCAATGGAGACGAAAAAAAGGCTAGTAAAAATGTCTCGCATGGGCATGACCGAGCTAATGGCCTGATAAGCGTACGGCGAGCCGGCGATGATAAGGCCGGCCATAAAAGCCCCTAAAGCCAAAGATAGACCCGCTTCGGCGGTTAAAAAGGCCGTGCCTAAGCAGATTAAGGCCACGGCGAACATAAAGAGTTCGTTGCTGCGGGTGGCGGCGACTTTTTTCATGACCCAAGGCACGACCCAGTTAGCCATGCCCACGACGATGACCCCAATGGCGGCGACTTTACCGAAAACGAGGTACAAAGGGTCGCCGCCGCTTTGGCCGGCCATGATTGGGAGGATCAGGACTAAAGGCACCACGGCCAGATCCTGAAAAATGAGAACCCCAAAAGAGCCCCGGCCGTGAGCTGAGTCCATTTCCCCTTTTTCTTGGAGGAGCTTTAAGACAATGGCCGTGGAGGACAGGGAAAATAAAAACCCAAACAATAACGAGGTGTTCCAGGGAAATTTAAGGACGTAAGCGATGGAAAAAAAGGCGATGGTCCCAAAAGCCATCTGGAGGCCCCCGCCTAAAAGAACCAGTCTTTTCATTTTTAAAAGGCTTTGAATGGAAAACTCAAGGCCAATAGTAAAAAGTAACAAGACCACCCCCAGCTCAGAGAGACTTTCAACTTGAGCGGGGTCGCTGATTAGACCGAGTCCATGGGGGCCAACTAAAACTCCAGTGACTAAAAAACCGACGATAGCCGGCATTTTTAGACGTAGGCCAAAATAGATGAGGCCAACGGCGAGTCCTAAAAGGGCTATTATTTTACCAATCAGAATTTCCGGGGAAATTTCCATCGAGAAAGGACTTTCTTAAATTAATCTGTAAAAAGGCGAATTATAGAAAACGCGCTAAAAAATTGTTTAACAATAGCATTTTTTGCTAACTAAAACAAGAGACGCGACTGATCGTCAAGACCTCTGGGCGGACCAATGGGGACTAAAAAAACAACGTTAATTGATGAGGGTCCAAAACCCAAAAATGGGTTTTGGACCCTCACCAAAAGAAAGACCAAAAAAGAAAGAGAAGGCCATTTAAAGCTTTTTACTAAGGGTCAACTCCGCCCATTAAAAGCCGCGGTCTGATCCATACGCCGGCCCTAGGGGTCAACGCGGCCATAAGAAGGCCGGTGACTTTAGGATCTCTATCAATTTTTATGGATTTAAAAAGCGTAAAACAGATAAAATAGCGGGAGTTAGGCTCGATTTATCAATCGTCACAATCTAAGACGCGCTCAAAAGGCGCAAAGCCAAAAATAATATTAGTTTAAAAAATACTTTTAAAGAGAAAAAAATATGTAAAATTGATTTTTTAGTCTAGTTTTATTTTTAGTGTTTCGTCTTTATCCTAAATAAATAAAAAACTAATGTTAAAATAACAATAGTTCAGTATATTTTTTTAATGTCTTTAGCCAAAGGCGTTATTTCCTTAAGGATAAACCAATAGAAAAGGCTTTACCCAAGTCCGCCCCAACTTTATAGTAATGGCCACCTGAGGCGAAAACGATGGGGTCGATCTTGACTATATCTAGGCCGCCTTCGGAGCTTTCTAAACCCTCGTCGGCTTTAATATCTAAAATTTCGCCGACAAAAAGGGTGTGAGTCCCTAACTCTAGGGTTTTGTAAAGGCGGCACTCGGCCACGACCGGGCACTCGGCCACGTAGGGGGCTTTGACCAAAGAGCCCTCAATGGCCGTTAAGTTGGCTTTGGCGAATTTGTCTTGGTCCCGTCCCGAGACTAGACCCGCGTAATCGACGGCGGTGGCTAAAGAGGCTTTGGGGTAATTAACCGTAAAAGCTTGGTATTTAAGGATCGATTCGTGAGTTAAGCGCCCCGCTCTAATGGCTACCCCTAGACACGGCGGCTCAGAGCAGACAATACCCGCCCAGGCGGCGGTCATGATATTGGGTCGACCACTGGGGTCGTAGGTCCCTATTAGATAAGCGGGCAAAGGAAAAGCTAAAGTTTTAGCTCCGTGAGATTTTTTCATCGTGAATTCCTAACTAAAAAAGTGAAAATGAAAGAGTTAAACTTTAAACAAAACTAAGAAGCAAAAATAAGGAGACAAATTAAGCTTTTGGTAAAAAATAAAGGATAAATGACTTAAAAGAAAAAAACAGAGCGAATTTAAGAGCCAAAGAGCGGGCGGCCTTTTTTGGTTGTCCAAAGTTTATGGAGGGCCATTATACATTATTAGGGG
>JAIROO010000272.1 GCA_031257535.1 Deltaproteobacteria bacterium | reverse complement strand
TAGAAACTAGAAACTAGAAACTAGAAACTAGAAACTAGAAACTAGAAACTAGAAACTAGAAACTAGAAACTAAAAACTAGAAGCTAAAAATTAGAAACTAAAAATTAGAAGCTAAAAATTAGATAATAGAAAATTAGAAAAAAAATAAATATAACATATTATCTGAATAATCTTGTAATTCTAATAGCTTAATGTATATTTACTATACGTAAACTTATTATGAAATAAGTTTACGTATAGTAAACAAAATTTCAGATGTCATCATTGTCAGAAACAGGTAAATAAAAAGGTTGAGAATCGTAAGTAATCTATTAGTGAAGCTTTAAATCATTAATTAATAATTTTTAATAACTTTACATTTAAGATTTAGCTATTTTACATCTAAGTTACCAATATTTATTGTTTAGTAGTTTAATATATCAAATTAAAATTTTTAAAGAGAATAGTTTTTTAATTGAACAAATAAAGACTAAGCTTTTAACGACTAATGAGTTAAAAAAAGAACTTTTAATTAAAGAGCTTTTAACGAACGGTCATAATCTTTAGCCGACGAAAAAAAGCTTAGTCGTTTTGATAAAAAATATGACCTTAAGACTTTAAAGCCAGCGGACTATGTTTTTTGGTTTTTTGGTTTTTTGGTCTTTTGGTCTTTTTTAGTCTTATTATTTTTCGTCTTTTGGGGTCTAGCTTTAGGTTTTTTAGTTTAAAGTGGCCAAAGTTTTTTGGCCACTAGCTAAGCGCAAAGTCAACAATAACCAATAAAAAGGTCTCGAAAACCAGAAAAGAGGCCAAATTAGATTCTTAAAAAGTCTATTAAGGCCTTAAACTAGTTTTAGAGCTAAAATCAAGGGTCTTTTTTTCGCCCAGAGGCCGACTTATTCGTCGGCTTCGTCGTCCGAGTTTTCCACTTCCATCTTGGCCAGATCCTCAAAGCGAATGTCTAAGCCTAAGACTCCGGCCACTTGACCGCCTTGGTCTAAGATAGGCCCGCTGACGGTGATGCACAAGGCCCCGGTAAAGCGGGAGGTGTAGAAATCGGTGACGTAGACGATCCCTTCCTCCATGGGTTTAACGAACCAGATGCGATCCGACAGATTGGCCCCCACGTCTTGCTGGCCGGCGTAACGCTTTTTTTCCTGCTTCGAGGCCACGTTTTTGGTCAATTTTTGACCTTTGGCGTCCGTGACGTAGATAAACTGGACAAAGGGGATCTCGTTAACCCATTTTTCCATCAGGGGTTCTTGTTTGGTCGGATCCATGCTTCTGACGATGGGGTTTTCGATCATGTCGATGATGAGATCGTGGGCCAGTTCCCGGGCTTTGATCTTTAAGCGGTCAAATTGGGACTGGAAAAAGCCAGGCAAGTAGTAGCGGGCCAGCTTTTCTAGTTCCCGATTGGACATACTGGTTAAGCGGCCTTTTTCGTATTCCTTTTGGATATGCCGGAGCATTTTGACGACCGCGGGGTGTCTTTTGTCCATAATGGTCCCGCCGGTAAGGTGGAGCCTATCGTTCAGCCATTTAACCAGCCCGGCCGAGCCGGATTTGTCGTTAATGGCCACCGTCGGCGGCCGGCCGAGAATCTTGTTCGTGTCGAAGATGTTGTAAATCTCTTCGTTTTTCTGGAGCCCATCGGCGTGAACGCCAGCTGAGGTGCAGTTAAAGTCGCGACCCACTAAAGGATAGTTAAAGGGGACGCGGGCCGAGAGTTCTTTTTCAAAGTATTGGGCCATTTCCGTGATAGCCCGGTAGTCAACCCCTGGGCTCATGCCCCGGATGGCCGCGTGCTCCACGAGTAAGGCCTCGATGGGGGTGTTGCCGGTCCGCTCGCCAAACCCGAGTAAGGTCCCGTTAATGGTCCCTAAACCGTAAAACCAAGCCGTGGCCGCGTTGGCGAAGCCTTTGTGAAAGTCGTTGTGCCCGTGCCACTCCAGCTCGCGGCCGTCTAACCCGGCCTCGTCGATAAAGGCCCGGATAAGGCGAGGAATAGAGCGGGGGAGAGCCGCCCCAGGGTAGGTCACCCCAACCCCTAAAGTGTCGCACAGCCTAACCACGATGGGGATCTTGGCTTCCTCGGACAAAAGTTTTAAGCGCTGAGCCATGGGTAAGGCCAAACCGTAAACGTCGGCCCGGGTCACGTCCTCAAAGTGGCAGCGAGGAGCGATCCCCGCGGCTAAGGCCTCTTTAACTAAGCCTAAATACTTGTCTAAGGCCTTTTTGCGGTTTAAGCCTAGCTTTAAATAAATATGGTAGTCGGAGATGGAGGTTAAAATGCCGGTTTCCGGGATCTTCATCTCTTTGACGAGTTTTAGATCCTCGGGCGTGGCCCTAATCCAGCCCGTAATCTGGGGAAAGGGGAGGTTTAAGTCGCGACAGGCGTCCACGGCTTGGCGGTCTTTTTGGTTAAAGAGAAAAAATTCCGATTTTCGGATAACGCCTTCGGGGCCGGCTAAACGGGCCAAAAACTTAAAAACCTCGACGATTTGCTTGACCATATAGGGGGGGCGAGCTTGCTGGCCGTCGCGAAAGGTCGTGTCCGAGATAAGGGGTTCCTCGGCCATATGGGGGGTGGCCTGGAGAAAGTCGAAACTAATTCGGGGGATCTCCGCGTAAGGAAATAGGTCCCGAAAGAGGCGAGGCTGACCAGGCTCGATCACCTGAAATTGCCTTTTTTCGGGGCGGGTTTTTAGTAAAATCTCCTTGCTCACGTGGGGAAAGTCTCCTTCTGGGCGGCCAGCCACTTTAAGGTTAGCCGGCCGGGCGAGGCGAGCTTTTTTTTAGGATTTGGCTATAAGCGAAAGTCCCAGCTCTAAAAGCTGTCTGGCTCTAACCGGGCTCGGGGCCTCGGTTAGGGGACAGGCGGCTTTTTGGGTTTTGGGGAAAGCGATAACGTCCCTTAAGGAGCTAGCCCCGGCTAAAAGCATGGCCAAGCGGTCTAGGCCAAAAGCGCAGCCGCCGTGGGGTGGGGCGCCGTAGCTTAAGGCCTCGAGAAAGAAGCCAAACTTTTCTTGGACTTCTTCTTGGTCTAAACCTAAAACCGAAAAGATCTGGGCTTGGAGCTCCGGCTGATGGACGCGGATCGAGCCCCCGCCAATCTCGTGGCCGTTTAAGACCAGATCGTAAGCTTGGGCTCTGACCGCCGGGGGATTTTTGTCTAATAAAGGTAGATCCTCGTCAAAGGGGGCGGTGAAGGGGTGGTGTTTAGCCGCCCAGCGCTTGTTTTCCAGGTCATACTCAAACAAGGGAAAGTCGGTGACCCAAACGAGCTTATAGACCCCTTGGGGGATCAGATCTAGATCCTGGGCTAAGCGGACGCGGATCTGGCCTAAGACCTGGGCCACGATGGCGGGATCGTCGGCCCCAAAGAACAGGACGTCGCCTTTGTCGGCGTTTAAGGTCGTGGTTAAGGCCTCTTTTTCCGCGTCCGTTAGAAACTTAACTAAAGGTCCCTGCCACCCCTCGGCGCTTAAACGGATCCAGGCTAAACCCTTGGCCCCTAACTTGATGGCCAAAGCCACGAGGTCGTCTAGTTGCTTGCGGGAAAAGCGGGCCGCCAAAGGAGCCCTTATGACCCGAATGACCCCTTGGGACCGAATGGCCTCGGCGAAAACCTGGGCGTGGGAGTGGCTTAAAATCTCCGTGACGTCCACAATCTCTAGATCATAGCGAAGGTCTGGCCGGTCAATTCCATATTTTGTGGTCGCTTCGGCGTAAGTCAGTCGCGGTAAGGGCAAAGTCAGCTCCACCCCCAAGATCTCTTGAAAGACTCGTTTTACGTAGCCCTCCAAAACGGCCATGATCTCCTCTTGGGAGACGAAGGCCATCTCGAGATCGACTTGGGTAAACTCGGGCTGACGGTCGGCTCTTAAGTCCTCGTCTCGAAAGCATTTGACGATCTGACAGTAGCGATCTAAGCCGGAGATCATCAAAAGCTGCTTAAAGAGCTGGGGCGACTGGGGCAGAGCGTAAAAGTCGCCGGGGTTTAAACGCGACGGCACTAAAAAGTCCCGGGCTCCTTCGGGGGTGGATTTGGTTAAAACCGGGGTCTCCACCTCCAAAAAGCCGTTTTCCGCGAAATAGTCCCGGGTCAAACGGGCTAGATTGTGCCTTAGGACAAAGTTTTTTAAAACCATAGGCCGCCGTAAGTCCAGGTAGCGCCGCTTTAAACGGACGGCTTCGGTGACGTCGGCGTGGTCCTCGATTAAAAAAGGCGGGGTCTGGGCCACGTTTAAGACCCGTAACTCTCGGATAAAAACTTCCACTTGCCCGGTGGCGAGCTTTTGGTTAACCATATCGTCGGGGCGCCTTCTGACTCGACCGCGGAGGGCTAAGACGTACTCGGCGCGAACGTCGTGACTTTTTTCGTGGGTTAACGGGTCCTCTTGAGGGTTAAAAACCGTCTGGACGAGGCCAGTGCGGTCCCTTAAGTCGATAAAGACTAAACCCCCGTGGTCGCGCCGATGTTGGACCCAACCCATAAGGGTGACTTCCTGGCCTAAAAAGGACTCGTTGACTTCGGCGCAATAATGGCTGCGTTTTAAGCCAGCCATGGATTCCAGCATGACGTCTCTCCGAAAGGCGAAATATGGCTCCCTTAGCCAAAAGATTGGTAGCTCGATTCCAGCTCCGTAAAAAAAGGGGAGCCCCCATAGTTAAAATAAAGGCCAGAGCCTGGCTTATAGGGGATCTGGTTTATATGCCATATTTATCTAGCTCGTGTCAATCGCGAGCTCTTTTTAAAATACATATATATTGGCTATAATTATAAAATAACAATAACTTTATAATTATCAGTATTAAAGGCCGAAAACGCATGGGGCCAGGGAACCATTACAGGGGCGGACCGCGAGCCTTAAAGTGGCTAAAATGGCTCCAAAAGCCCTGGTTTAGCTAAAAAGAAAGGGCCAAACGTTTGGCCAACCGTCGCTCGCTAGTGGGACTAAAGGGCGGGGGCCCGAAAAAAACTTAAAAAACAGGCCATTTTTTTGAAAAAGGCTAAAAAATTGGCCCAAAAATGTTTTTGAGTCTATTAAAAGGTGGGCGCCTTAGGGGATTGGCTAAAAGGCCAAAAGCGAAGAAGGGCTTGGCCAGAAAAACGGTTTTGGGGCGGCTCCTAATAATTTTTGGCCTTATGTCTTTGGTTTAGAGACTTTTGGCCTCTAAAAGTAGTCCCCATTATACAACGGATTAGGCGTTAAAGGGGAAAGAATTTCGCGGGTCGAAAGATCAATCTTTTTTTTTCCCAGCGGCGAAAGTTAGGCGGGCTCTTACGCGGGCGGTCGCCAGTTGGTCGGCCAAAAAGGTTAACAATCGATTTTTTGGCGATTTTTTTCCAGATTTAGAACCATTCGATATTGGTTAGAGAGATTTTAAATTGCTCTTTACTGCCAAGATCCCGGACCGTAACCTCGTTAGCGGCGAGTTCGTCTGGCCCTAGCATGACGACCTTGGCCGCGCCTAGGCGATCGGCCCTTTTTAAGCGACTTTTGAGGCTGCCAGCCGCCCAGTCGGCGGCGACGGCTAAACCTTTGGACCTTAATTTATAGGCCAACCCAAACGCCGGCCCTAAAGCTTCTTGGGTTAAGACGGCTAAGTAATAATCGGGCTTGGGAGCCGTGGCGGTCTGGGTTTGGCTTAAGGCGAGGATGAGCCTTTCTAACCCCGCGGCGAACCCCACCCCCGGAATGTCTGGCCCCCCTAAACTCTGACAAAGGCCATCGTAACGGCCCCCTCCGGCCACCGCGCTTTGAGCCCCTAAAAGAGAGGAGTGGGCCTCGAAAGTCGTCCGGGCGTAATAATCAAGGCCTCGGACCAGCCGAGGGTCTAAGACGTAATCTAAGCCTAAGTCCTTTAAGGTCGTCGTGACCCCAGTCATATGCTCTTGACACTCTGGACACAGAAAGTCGGTCAAAATAGGCCCATCGGCGGTGACGGCTTGACAAGCTTCGGCTTTACAGTCTAAGACCCGTAAAGGGTTGCGGTCAAGACGCCGTAAACAGTCGGGACAGAGTTCGCTCTTCCGGGCCCCTAAGTGGGCGGTTAGTTTTTCGCGGAAAGTGGGCCGACATTTAGGACAGCCTAAGGAGTTAAGCCGCATGACCACGTCGTTTAAGCCTAACTCAAAGAGAAAGTCCCGGAGAAGAACGATGACCTCGGCGTCTATATAAGGGCTTGGGTCGCCAAAGACCTCAACGTCTAGCTGGTGAAACTGGCGCTGGCGACCTTTTTGGGGGCGCTCGTAACGAAACATGGGCCCTAAGCAGAAGAGACGCAGGGGCCGACCGCTTTCCACGAGGTTCCGCTCGATTACGGCTCGAACTAGCCCGGCGGTGGCTTCAGGCCTTAAAGTGATCTTGTCGCCGCCTCGATCCTCTAAGGTATACATTTCTTTTTCCACGATATCGGTGGCTTCGCCTAGGCCGCGGGCGAAGAGCTCGGTTCTCTCCAAAATGGGGACCCGTAACTCTTGGTAATCAAAGCGGCGGGCCAAATCGCGAGCTTTGTCCTCGACTAGGCGCCAGATCCAGCTTTCGCTGGGTAAAATGTCCTTAAAGCCCCTGACCGCGGTAATCGTCGTCATGTCTCTATCCTCCAAACCCTATATTCTCGCCGGCGTCGAGGTTAATTGTCAAATTATTTTTTTAATCCAAATTCTTGACCGCTAGCTTAAGAAAAAAGCGTAAAATAACGCTGAAGTTTCTAACGGACTTTGAGACTGGCGGCTTAAGAGACTGGACGCGAATTGATCGGAGCCTAAAGCCTAAAGACCCTTAAAAAGAACTTTGAGGGCCGCGTAAAAACCTTGGCTT
>JAIROO010000246.1 GCA_031257535.1 Deltaproteobacteria bacterium | reverse complement strand
CTCTTTTAAATCGCGCTTCCTTGCCATTAGAGAAAAAATAATGGCATCGGAGTAAAAAAAATAGTTTGAAGAGGGAGCAAAAAAATTTTTTTCAAAAATCGCATTGTAGTATTAGTCGCGGGTTAATTTACAAGCCCAAAAATCCTAAATAACCGCCGCGACCAAGGCTTTAAGCCACTTCCGGCGACTGGGGCGGACTAGGCTCCGTCGTTTGAGTCAAGGCCTCGATTATCTTTTCCGCCCCCGGAACCGTCGGAAAATCAGGTTGATCGTTGACGGTATTAAAGGTTCTTTCGCAATGCTGATTGGAGCAGCTGAAAAAGTCGAACTTGTTGTTCCGTTTTTTGCTGATCCCCCTAACCCGAACCAAAGGGGACCGGCAATAAGGACACAAGAACTCGGTCTTTTCGCCCTTTTGTTGGCCTGAACGAGCCTTTTGAGAGGATTTCGTGAGCTCCAATCGCTCGCCGACTCGGCCGTCTATATCGCTAAAGGTCGCCCGACAATCATTGTTGCCGCAAGACCAATGACTGTAGCCCAAGAGCCCGTGTTTGACGATCAGGGCTAGTCGCCCTTGGCAGACGGGGCATTTGCGGTCAGTTTTGGTAACTTTCGGCAGGCTGTCCCCTGGCGCGCCGTCATTGTTCTCGTAGCGTTCTTGGCATTGTTTATTGGAGCAGACCCAGGTCACGAATGGCTTGCCAAACTTAAAGCCTTTCCTAAGCTCGAGCCGCGTTTGACATTCCTTACAGAAGTACCTGGTGAGGGCCACGGAGAAGACGCGATCGCCGATCTCGCCGTTTTTATTGGTAAAGCGAGCCCCGCAGTTCGTTCGGTCGTGACAACTCCAGAAAGAGTGGTCTTGGCCATGCTTTTGAATTTTGATTAAAATCAAATGGCTGTGGCAATCAGGGCAGATCTTTTCCGTGTGAATTACGGACGACATTTTTTCCCCAGGCGCGTTATCTTCGTCCTTGTAACGTAACTGGCAGCCATTGGTCTCTTGGCAGATCCAGTAGTTATACGAGCCCTTCTTAGTCTTACCGTGGCAATGGGTTAAAGGTTGCCCACACTCGGGGCAAGGAAAGTTCTTGTTGGGTAAAAACAAGCGATCCCCAGGGACCCCATGATTGTTTTTAAACCTCAAACCACATTCGCGGCGATTTTGGCAATAAAACCTGGGAATTTCGACCCCATCTTTAATCTCAACGTGACCTATGATAGGCGAACCACAGTCTGGGCAGGTCACTTTAGCGGGCGCGAGCCGAAAAAAAGCCTGACCAAGCTTACCGTGGTCGTTATAAAAACGAGCTCCACAATTAAACTTGACGTTGCAGGCCCAAAACTCTTTTGGCTCCCAACTTTTCACGCCTTTAAAAAGGGCCAAGGGTCGGCCACAATAAGGACAGGCGCGACGATAAGGAGCTTCCAACTCCTTTTTCTGGCCCAAAGAGCCAGCCTCGTCCGCGTAAGTGACCCCACACTCGTTATTGGGGCAAACCCAAGTGGCCGTAATTAACTGGTCTTGGCGGCCAACGACCCGCAACAAATCCTCCCCGCACTCTGGGCATTTGACCGTGGGGCCATGAAATTTGGCCAGATCTTTTTGTAAGGTCTGGCTAAAATGGACAACCGCGGTGACCCAATCGACCTCACCTTTCGTCACCCGATCCAAAAGCTCGCGAAAACCCTTAGACCCTTGATTAGTTAGACAAGGAAAATTGTGCCGAATGAGCTCTAAGACCTTCTGGCCGCGCGGCTCGCTTTGGATGTGGCCGTAAACGTTGACGCTGGCGTAACCCCAGTTAATTAAATCCTTGGTCAAAGAGGAGAACTCTTCTAAAAAAGGGCCAGTCGTCTTGAGCGTCTCTTTCAAAAGCTTGATTTCTGTCAGATGGTCCGTGGACTTGGACTTAGCGTAGACGTTACTAGCCTTAGTTATCAGATCGGACTCAACGATTAGCTTGGGAATGGGGTTATTTAAGTCCTCGTCATAGTTAACCTTGTGCCTAGGCTCGTCATTATACAATGATTTGAAGCCGGGTTTTTTTATACGCCGCTTTTTGGCCTCAAAAAAGACCTTTTTGCCATCTAATACGCTCCAGAGAACCACCTGGGTCTCGTCGTAGAGAGCGTCCATCATCTGACTAGCGAGGGTCCGTAACCGGATCAGCTTATACAGTTTTTTTTGCTCGTCACTGTCCCCGGCCACTTCCAAGCTAAGGTTAACGGGCCTTACGCACTCCAAATAATCGGGTTCGTAATCGTAAGAAGGCCAGACGCGCGGAGATGGCTCAATAGGCCAGCCATAGTTAGTGGCCAATTCCCGGATTTTGTCCAAAACATTTGGGGTTAAGGTTTTGTTGGCGGCCAAAGGATAAGTGACGTGACCTTGCTCATATAAGCCTAAGGCCAAGCTCCTGGTCTTTACGGACTCAAAGGACAAAATGTCGGAAGCCGTCCGGAATAAGGTCTTGGTCGATAAAGGCGGCAAAGACTTAACGTAAAAAGCGCCCTCTTTGTAGGAGGCGACCTTAAAGCGATTCAGCTCAGCCACTCTCTCGGCGATCTTTTGGTTTTGAAAAAATGTCTCACCCTTGTTTAACCAGTTTTTGGGGTTCCAATAAGCCCGCCAAGACAGCTTCTTTTGATTTTCTGGAGAAAAGATCAGCTCCACGCCGTAGCTGCGCTCAAAATTCGAGAGGTTAGAGGCCTTTTCCTTGTCGATCAAGGTCTCTAAGACCGCGGTCAAGGAGAGCCCAGCGCCTACGTACTGGCCAGTTAAGGCTTGGCTAGCCAATGAAGCTACTTCGCATAAACGCTCGGCCGTCCGATAGGCTTCTTCGGCGGTGGCTAAGCTGACGCGTAAAAACCGGGACCTGTCTAAGGCTTTTTTGACCCCTTCCGGCGTTATCTCGACCAGATCTACTCTAAAAGGACTCTCTAAGCCTAAAATCTCTTTTAATTGCCAGGCGGTCCACTCGCCAATCCTATCGTAACCCAGGCCAAGATAAACGGCCTCGGCCTTTTCGGTCAGAGGTTTTAGCTTATCGACGACTGTCTGGCCCAATGAGGTTAAAACAAATGAGCTAGGTAACCGCTCGACTTGATTAAAGACGTCACTCCGCGGAAAATCTCGAAAAACGCCGCCCCCACTCGCGACCACTCGCCATTCGGAGTCTAAAAAACCTTGAATCTTCGTCGCTGCCGCCAAGGTATCCACTATAAGTAGTTTCACTTTTTCCTCGCCTAAAGAGTCCCAGTATTAATGGCCAAAAACGAGACGAAACTAAAACATTAGACTTTAGCCAGTTTATCTGGTTTCGCCCGCTCGCTTTAAAAAAGGTGTAACAAAAAAAATATTAACTAAGTTATTAAACTTTATACCATAAAAAAATGTTTTTTGTCAAGCTTCAACCAGTTAAAAAAATGTAAATATAATTAATAACGTATTATCATAGATAAATTTATTTTGTTTGTCTTGAAATTAACTTTCAGACCATAGGCTTAGTTGGCCTAAAAATAAGTTGGCTAACTGGTTTAACTCGGCCATTTGTAACTTGTCCGTTTTGAACTTGTCGATTTTAACTTGTCCGTTTTGAACACGGTCATTTTTGACTCGGTCGTTTTTGATTCGGTTGTTTTGAACTCGGCCGTTTTTGACTCGCCGTTTTTAACTCGGCCGCGTCGTCAAATATTTTGGTTGTCTTATGGCCCTTAAACAATAAAGGCCAAAAATCTAAATCTGACGATAAGCCCCGTAAGGTCCACGTTGGCCGTGGACCTTACGGGGCTTAAATTGGTAAGTAAAAAGGTTTACCGGCCGCCGCCAGAACTCCCGCCGCTAGGCCGCTCGCCGCCGCCAGAGCTTCCGCCGCTAGGCCGCTCGCCGCCGCCAGAGCTTCCGCCGCTCGGCCGCTCGCCGCCTCCAGAGCTTCCGCCGCTAGGCCGCACGCCGCCGCCAGAGCTTCCGCCGCTGGGCCGCTCGCCGCCGCCAGAGTTTCCACCGCTAGGCCGCTCGGCCCCGCCAGAGTTTACTTCAACGGGCCGCCCACCGCCAGTGGAAACGCTCTGGGAGGAGCCGACGCCAGGTCCGCTCTGCTGAGCCGAGCCAGAATCGTTACCAGAGCCTTGACCTTGACGACGACTACCACCCTGACCACCGCCTTGGCCGCCTTCGGGACGACCTTGACCGCCGCCTTGATTAATGTTTCCAGAGTTACCTTGACGACCGCCATCGCGACCACCACCTTGATTCACGTTGCCAGAACCGCCTTGACCGCCTTCGGGCCGACCTTGACGACCGCCGCCTTGATTAAGGTTGCCTTGACCGCCTTCGGGACGACCTTGACGACCGCCACCTTGATTAAGGTTGCCGGGGCCACCCTGACGACCGCCCTGACGACCACCCTGATTCACGTTGCCGGGGCCACCCTGACGACCGCCTTGACGACCACCCTGATTCATGTTGCCGGGGCCACCCTGACGACCGCCCCGCCGACCGCCTTGGTTATAGTTACCAGACCGATCTTGACGACCGCCTTGGCGACCGCCCTGGTTGTAGTTTCCAGAACGATTTTGGCGATTTTGGCCGCCTCTATTCCGATCGGCCTGCCGATTGGAGCGCCGATTGTCGTTGTTCCTGACGTTGTTACCCCGGCGATTATCGCGATTCTGATTTGGCCGGTTATAACGATCTCGTTGCCTAGAATTATTCCGGTCGCCCCGAACGGAATTATCCCGACGAGAATTGTTTCGACGATTATTTTGGTTATAGCGGTCGTTCCGCTGGTTGTCGCGTCGATCCTCGCGATTGTATCGGTCGTCTCGATCCCGATACTGGACGTACTCCACGGAATAGCCATTCGCGCCAGTTAAAAGCTCTTGGCTTAAAGACGGAATTGACTGGACGATTCCAGAGCCGTTGACTAACTCGCCATTTAAAGCGCTTGCTCCGGCCTGACCTGGAAAAATAAAGGCCAAGGCGGCCAAAATAGGCAGACACAAAATAGACGAAAAGGTTAATGATCTGTTAAGCATGGAACACCTCGCAGTGGGTCCTGGGAATGGTCGCAGGTTTTTTGTTTTATGACCTTAAAAATTAAGTATTAACTAATTTGACGGGACGACTTGCTTTATTGCAAAACACGGGCCAATTCGATTTTTCTTTAAAATATCGCCAAATATCCTTAACTTAAACGATAAAAGCGAAAATCATGTTAAGCGAAACTTGGTCAGAACTGGCGGGCCCCCTAAGAAAAAGGATACTTTTTATCCAGTAAAAGTAACAAAATAATCAAGGAGTAATTTTTAACCGCCAAAACCACCAATTACCCACCGTAACTAAAGGGAGTTTAAAAAGGCGATCGCTCTTTTTCTCAGCCTAAGATGGCAAAAAAAGGACTAGGGCGAGAAAATTTTGACTTTTTTCAACCCCAATAACTTTTTGGCCCCGCGAAAATAGGACTACCCCTCCATGGGCCGCCGCCGCCAGCCAAAAAAAGGTCAAAGTTTGAAGTTATTTTATATCAAATTTTCGTTCTTTCCGTCGATAAAAAATGGCTTTGACCTTCGCGTCTAGCTTAAGCTCTTAGTTTTTTCGGCTAGGCCTTAAATTTCAAACTTCGACCTAGAAAGACTTTTTTGAGGGGAGGCCTATTTTCGAGCTGATGGCATACAGGTTTTAAGGCCATTTCGCTTAAGCCATAAAGCCCTTAAAGACGCGCCCGCCCCAAAAAATAAATTTGGCTAAAGCCCTAAATCGTTTTTGGATTCCCAAAAATAACTCTAAATTTGAGCTTTATTTTTCGCTTATTCGTCTTCCCCAGCTCCCTAGCCCCAAAGACGACAAAAGCTCCGTCGGCCAAAAAAAAACCCATGGGCCGCGAAACTCATGGGTTAAAAAAGACTAATTTTTCTTTTCGGTCTTAGTTTCGCCTATCGTCCCGGCGATCGTCACGGCGGTTGTCGCGCCGGTTGTCGCGGCGATTATCGTTGCGGTCGTTGTCCCGGCGATTATCGCGCTTGGGCGGATTTTTGGCCCAAGTGTTCTTTTTCTTGGGGCCATCGTTATGACGGGCGTTTTCCCGACGATCGGAACGACGGTCACGCCGATCGTCACGGTTGTTATAGCGATCCCGATCCCTATCTCGGTCCCGATCTCGGCGGTCAGCCACTAAAGTCAAAAGGTCGTTAGACCCACTTTGGGTGGGCCAGAGCTGGTTGACCAAAGCCTCGTTAGCCACCCCGAGCCAGGCGTCTTGGCCGCCACGAGCTATCCCAGCCTCGGCCTGACCAGAACATATCAAGGCCAAGAAGACCAAGATAGGTAAGGTTAAGACCGCGAACAGATTTTTCTTACTACAAAACATAATTCACCTCACTAGTTGGTGACAAAAAGCGCAAAACGCCTCAGAACCAAATTAAGAATTAGTCAATATTTAATTTTAGAGTCCTAACTCCCGCTAAAGTCATGACGATAAGAATAGCTGCAAAAAAAAGGCCAAATCCCAAATTTTTAAAGAAAACCTTGAATTTTCAGCTAGTTACCAGTAAACCATTACCATTAGACTAAAAAAGGTCAGCCCAAAAAGTGAGTAATTATTACTCAGTACCTAAACTGTAAATATCCGTTTAATCCATTGGTTCGGCTAGAAAGAGCCTTTCCGCGACCAAAAAGTCAGCTTAAGACTTAGATTTAGCGGACAAAAAAACCAAGAGCCAGGCCAAAAACCAAAACCTAGAAGGGCCAGGCCAAAAAACCAAAAACCAAAAAACCAAAGGCCAGACTTAAAAACCAAAGGGCCAAGCCCAAAAACCAAGGGCGAGACAAAAAAAACCAAAAAAGCTTTAAGGCCAAAAAGGAGGGCTATCAACCAAAAAAAAACCTTAGGGCCCATAACTCTAAGGAGTTAGAGACCCTAAGGTTTAAGGTTAAAGAAGAGTTTTTTTAGCGCCGGCGATCGTCCCGACGGTCGTTATCCCGATGGCCGTCCCGACGGTCGTCCCGACGGTCGTCCCGACGGTCGTTATCCCGATGGCCGTCCCGATGGCCGTCCCGATGGCCGTCCCGATGGCCGTCCCGATGGTCGTCCCGACGATCAGCTTTTTTAGCCTTCTTATGGCCATCCCGACGGTCGTCCCGACGGTCATCCCGACGATCATCCCGACGGTCGCGATCCCGACGGTCGGCGACCATTTGAACGCTATCGTCGCCCGACTGAGCCAAGGCGATTTCCGCCGAGACCGTATCGGCCAGATTAATCGTGGCCTCAAACGATCCATTAAACGTTCCAGCGTCGGCCTGGCCCGAAAAAGCCAGGGCCATGATAGCGGCGACCGGCAGAGTGAGAAGGGTTAACAGCAGCTTTGACATAAAGCACCTCTAAGATTGAACTTTTAGACCTAGTCTTATAGTTCATTTCTAACGTATTTAGGTTAGGACATTACGTCTTTAACCTCTAAAACCAATTCATTTTTTTCGACATTTTTAGACATAGCAAAAAGCAAGCCAAACGGGAAATGGCGGGTCTACTAACAAATGTTATCCCCAATTTTTGGCTATTATCGTGATAAACTTAAGATTGTCAGGGGTTGGCCTTGGCCTCGGAGACGGTGGCGATAGGGTCAAATTTTACTCACTTTTCTATTCTTATTAAAACGTTTTTACTCGGCTTTTAGTCTTAATCGTCAAAAAATAACTTTACAAAACTTCTTGAGCTTTGACCTCGTCGACCGTCGGTCGAGTGGCCCAGGGTCGCCCGATTTGACTGGGGCTTAAACCAGCGGCCTTGGTTAAAGCCTGACCCGCCGCCTCGGCTTCTTTTTGGTCCGTAAAAAAACCCAAGCGAATCCGAAAGTGCTTTTGGCCATTAACCACGGCTTCGGACCGATAGATTTTGGGCGTTTTTTGGCCGGCCATGGGTTTTAGGTTATTCAAGTAGTTTTTAGCCTTTTCGCCTTCTAAAGCCAGCCAGAACTTCTCGGAGTCCGCCTGGTTCGGAGTGGAGGCGATATTTACTACCCAAAAGGCGGAGAGAGACTGGCCGATATATTTATTCCGCTCAGCCACGGTCGGTCGGACCAGCCAGGGAGTCCCCCCTATTTTAGCCTCGCTCAATAAACGTCCACTAGCCGCCTCGGCTTCTTCTCTGGTCTCAAAAAAGCCCAAACGGATCCGCCACTGCCGGATGCCCCCCACCGTAGTGTCGTAACGATATAAGCGCCCAAACCCCGTCAAGTTCGCGACCTGACTCCAAACCTTTTGGGACTCGGCCTCGTCGGGGGTCGAGTGGAGGTTACTAACCCAAACCTCGGCGATGGCCTCCTCGTCGTTCGGGTCGGCCGCTAAAGGGGACTCTTTGGGTTTATCTGGCTCTAAAGGCGGATTAAGGTCGGCGTTGGGCGTAACTTGGGGCTCGCCACTCGCCGCTCCCGACTTATCGGGAGCGGCTAAAACTTTGGGAGAGGCTTCTGACTTAGGGCTTAAAGAGGTCTGGCTCGCGGTCTTTGGCGGCGAGGCTTTTAGATCGGAATTTTGGGAGTCAGCCTCTTTTTGGCCAGATTTTTGAGAATCAGCCTCTTTTTGGCCAGATTTTGGGGAGTCAGTCTCAAGAGGGACAGGAGATTTCTGAGCTTTCGTTTCGTTCGTCGGCTCTTCAACCGAGGTTACTCCAGATTCTTCAACCGTAGCCGCGCGAGCCTTGGCGACCAAGGTCGCGGCTGAGTCTAACCCTGGCTCGGAAGCGGGCTGGGATTCTAAAGGTGGTTCAGCGTTTTCAAGGGGGAGGGTCGAAGTAGGAACCACGGTCAAAGAGCCTTGGCCTAAGTCCGCCGTCCGCATGGGTTTGGGGGCGGGCTGACTGGTTAAGTTCGCCGCGTCCTCGTCGACCAGCTCAGAGCTATCCACCACTAGTAAGGAATCGACCGGCCTGACGTTTTCAGGGCCGGGGATTTCTTCGGTGGTAAGGTCTTCGGGATTAGGGTCAGCCAAGGTGGCTAAAGGCCCCGCGTTTTCTGGCGAAGACGTGGGCGCGGACCCGGTCACGTTTAAAGTCGCCTCGCCCTGGTCAGTCCCTAGGCTAGTCTGAGCCGCTGAGTCCAAAGGTTCCTGGGTGGTTAGATCCACCGGCGCGGATTCCTCGGCCTGGGTCAGGTTAGCTGGTCCTGGGGTCTCGTCCTCTTCTTCCTGGGTAGAGCTAGCTGGTAAAGCGCCCTCGTCCGAACCCTGGTCGCTGACCGGCGGAAAAGTTAAACGGACTGGTTCTTTGGGCGCCGGGGACTCTTCTATAGTCTCTGACTCGGTTGACGTTAAATCAGCCGCGGACTCCTCTTCGGTCGCGGGGTCCTTAAGCGGCGGCTCAGATCTTAAAGGGGAACTAACGTTGGCGGTCGCGACCGAGACCGGGGGCGGGGGCGGCGGACCAACATCTGGTGGCGCGTAACTAGCTTTATAAAGGTAGTAAACCACAAAGGCTAAACTCAAAGCCAAGACCACCGCGATAATAACGTAAACTGGCCCCGCGCCTTTGGGGGGACGGTCCAAGATCTGGTCAGCCGCTGAGTCTAAAGACGAGTCTTCGTCGAAGGGAGCTAGCTCGGTCTTTGGTGGCTCCGTCTTTTTGGCGGTCTGGTCGTCTTTAAGGGGCTGTCCTTGGGGGTCGTCAACCATTTTTATACGCGTCCTAAGAGATCCCTTTACGCCCGCTGGTCGCGAGCCTAATAAAACTTCCGATTTTTAACCTTTTGGGAGCCAAGTTTTTAGCGTTTTTACCTTTGACTCCGTGACCCCTGGCTCTTAGATCTGGCTTTAGGCTTAGCTTTGGCTTTAGGTTTAGGTTTAGACGCCTGACTAGTCGTGGCTTTGGGAGCGGCGGCGTTATCGGCGTTTGGGCTAAAGGTGGCGTTAGTCGCGGCCTTGTCCGTGGTCGCGTTAGCCGCGGCGTTGTCAGCCGTCGCGTTAGCCGAGGCGTTGTCAGCCGTCGCGTTAGCCGCGGCGTTGTCAGTGGTGGCGTCGTCCGCGGCGTTGTCGGTTGTCGCGTTGGCCGCGGCGTTGTCGGTCGTCGCGTTGTCCGCGGCGTTGTCGGTTGTCGCGTTGTCCGCGGCGTTGGCCGAGGCGTTGTCGGTCGTCGCGTTAACCGCGGCGTTTACGGTCGCGGCTGGCGGAGAGCTAACCGCGGAGCTAGGAACCGAGGCTTTTAACATGGCCAGACGATACTGAGCCAGAAAATCCTGAAAAGAGCCTCTATTAGGATAAGTTAACTTAAGGGTTTCGTAAGTCTGGATCGACTCCGCGATTTGCCCAGCGGCTTCCTGGACCCGGGCCACGGACATAGCGACTTCCGTTTTTAAAGACTCAACCGGGACGATCGACGACCCGACCCCTTGCAGCTCGGCTTGGGCTAAACGGTAGTTTCTCCCGGCTTTTTCCAGATCGTTTAAATCCTCGTAAAGCTGACCCAAGGAAACGAGGGTCAAAATCTTTAAAGACTCTTCTCCGGGTTTAAGGCTAGAGATGAATTCTTCCAAAGTCGCCGCGGCTTGAGCGTAATTTTGGGCCTCGACTTGGGCCCCGACTAAGGCTAAGGCCGCGACCCGAGCTGACGGCGAGCCAGGATATTGGTCAATGACCGCGGTTAAAGCCGCGACCGCCCCATTAGGCTCGGTGACGGTTAAGGCTTCTTGAGTGGCGAGGGCCGCCTTTTCCAGATTTCTGTCGTGAATCTTAACGACGACCAAAATAACGACGAAGAGCAGGAGGAGGCCACAAGCCCCGTAAATGAACCCCCGAGTGTGGGTTAGAAAAAAGTTGTAAGCCTTTTCAGAGGTAGAAAAGAAGGCGTCGTCCGTGCGTAAAAGTTTTTTTATCTTAACCTGTTTGGCCATTAAAACACTCAAAAAATATATAGGGATGAAATAAACAGCCTTGAATTAGTCAGGAACGAAGCTGTTTCTAATATCAAATCCAAAGTAAAAAGGCAAAAAACGTAGATCTAACCTTAAAAGACATAGAGCGACTTTATTAAGAATATTTATAAAATGCAAACATTTAACAAAATAAAAAATTTGAAAAATTAAACAATAAATTTTATATTTAACCTAAGAATAAACTATATTTTTTAGCGAAAAGATTTTTCTTTCCCAGCTAAGTTGGCTAAACTTTACGGATCCATTAGGCCCAACTTTAAGGCTCCCAGAGAACCACTTTATAAAATCTTTCGCAGAAAACCGGTAGACTTTAGTCTAGCGGATGAATGCGTTTGATAGTTAAAGGCTCCCTTCTCACAACCTTAGCCCTGCCAGATTTAAGTATAATCCTGGCTA
>JAIROO010000155.1 GCA_031257535.1 Deltaproteobacteria bacterium | reverse complement strand
CTTCCTTACGTGTTCGTCCGGCCAGGGGAACTTAGGGCGGCTCTGTGGGAAGAGTTCAACTTTGAGGACAAGACTTGGCGGATTCCGGCCGAAAAGATGAAAATGAGACGACCTCATTTAGTCCCTTTGGTCGACCAAGTAGTGACCATGTTAACCAAATTAAAGAGGTTTACTGGCCAAGGACGGCTTCTCTTTCCTGGGGCTAGGGTTAAGGACCGACCTATTAGCGACATGACCTTAACCGCGGCTTTAAGGGTATTTTATTGGAAGTGGCGCAATTGAGAGTTCAAATAAGACCTTGCTCCAGCGATGTCTTAAGTATGGGGCAATGCGCTGGAATATTGAGTCAGCTCAAGCGGTTGTCACGTTGGTTTCCAAAGCTAGAAGTGGTCTTTGGGAATCGGACGTTATAAAACCTACATATCAAAAATATGCTGGCTAAAGGTTTATTTGAGCTTGATGAGGATTTGTGGTCACTGAATTCTCAGCAAAAAAATTAGTAGGTTTATTTATCTATACCCAAATTTTGACCAAGTTGGTCTTCTATGGATAAACTTAAAAAAAGGGCTCTCACGATTTGGCCTCGTCTGACTCCTTTAAGGCTCGCCGCCTTTTGTCAATAGGCGTAAAAATCCTGGAATTGATTTATTGCCTTAAGGCCTTTACTATATACGTGAGTAAAAAAGTCTACTCCCACATATTTGATTATAAATGAGTTAACCGTAATTAAAAAGCGTTTTTGGGTATAGCGATCTCGCGCCTAAAATATTTTTTCGACGAGTTTTAGCGATCGCGCGACTTGCCCATTATTAAAGGAATACCGTGACGTGACCCTAAAGCGGCCGCCCTAAAGGGTAAGGTTTAAAATCGTAAGGAGTTTCGGAATGATGGGTTAAGCCAAGAAGGGTCGCGAAGCGGCGTTTTAATCGGTCGCCAAAAAAAAGAGGGAGCGAAAATCTCCTAGCCATTGGTCTGCCTATATGAAGGAAGGATCAAAAAAGCGGGTTAGTTTTTTCGGTTAAAGGTCCCTGGCCTATTTTTGGGGGGGGCGGATATTTTAGGTTTCGGGGTTTAAAGGGAAAAAAATTTGACAAAAAATTTGTTTAATGTTAATATGCTTTCTTTATTAGTTTTGTAATAAAAACTAGTTATTTGTTTTTACATTAGTAAAAATTGGTCGTTAAAGTATAAGGCCCAAGAGGTTAAGCCAAAATATCGGCGATTTAAGTATTTTTTTCGAAAAATCGTTGACCGTTGACCGCCGACCACCTGACTTTTTTCGTTCCGCCTAAGGTAAAAGACTAGCTTTTAGGATTTTTTTTAGTCAATCGTAGCTTTTTTGGCTGGTTTTTTAAGGAATCGGCCCCTTTTTTTGGCCATAGCTCTCGTTATTGACTCTTAACGTCGACTCTTAACGCCTCAAAAGGTTCCGTGATTCCAATTAATTCGCGCCCAATATTTACGCGAACGCTCTTTATATTTGATTTATCCTCCTTTTTTTCTTTCTTGATTGCGGCCGATCCTCTTTTTCTGAGGTTTGGGGCTCACTTTTTTGATAGTAGCATGTAGTTATGGTTTATCTATGTTATTTACGTTAATTTCTTTTATCTTTCTTTTATTGGTCTTAATCTTTGTCCACGAGTTAGGCCATTTTCTAGCCGCTAAGCTTTTGGGGGTTAGAGTCGAGAAATTTTCTTTAGGTTTTCCGCCTAAGGCCTGGTCAAAAAAGATCGGCGAGACTGAGTATCAGCTGGCCTGGTTGCCCTTAGGCGGCTTCGTCTCTTTGTGTGGCGAAACCCCGGGGAGCCCTATCGCTCCTGAAGACATCCCCCATTCCTTTTCGCATAAACCTTTATGGGTCAAAGCCATCGTGGTGGCGGCTGGGCCTTTGTTTAACATAATTTTCGCTATTTTAGCTCTATGGCTGGTTAATTTTTCCGCGGGGGCCCAACATTTAGCTCCCTTTGTGGGGACCATAGAAGAAAATAGTCCGGCCATAAAGGCGGGTTTACAGGCCAACGACCAGATTACGGCCATCAATAAACAACCCATCCAGTATTTTACCGAAGTCCAAGACTCGCTGGATAACAGCCAAGGCCAGTCTCTAGCTTTTACCTTAATTAGAGACGGGCGGACCTTGGATTTGACCTTAACCCCCGAGCGCAAGGAGTGGCTCAACGCTTTTGGCATGACCGCCTCCGGCTGGAGTTTAGGTTTTTCCCCTAGGGTTAGACCCATCGTGGGCGAGGTCATAGACGACAAACCCGCGGCTAAAGCCGGTCTCGCCACCGGCGATCTGATTTTATCCATTGACGGGATCAAAACCCCCGACTGGACCGATATCATTAAGACTATTCGGCGGAAGCACCAGACCGAAGTGGTCGACGGCGAGACCATCCACCAAAAACCTTCGCCCATGGCCGTTGAGGTTTTAAGGGACGGTCAGACTCTGACTTTAACTATTACTCCAGTTTTAGAGCCGACTTACGAGGTTGACGGTAAGACCGCTTTTGTCCCTATTTTGGGTTTTAAGCCCAAACAAGAGTTTTTGCGGGAGTCTTTAGGCGTATTTAGCTCTTTCGCCGTGGGCTTAAACGAGACTTGGCAGGTAACTAAACTGACGGTTGAGACTTTTGTCCGGCTCTTCCAAAGCAAGATCTCGGTTAAAGTCTTAGGCGGCCCCATCATGATCGCCGAGGTGGCCGGGAAAAAGGCCCGCGAAGGTTTGCTCGATTTTATTTGGGTCATGGCCTTAATTAGCGTCAACCTGGCCATAATTAACCTCGTGCCCCTGCCAATCTTGGATGGCGGCCAACTCTTTTTCTTCTTGATCGAGGGTTTACGGCGCCGGCCTTTAAGCGTCAGGTTTAGGGAAATTAGCCAGTGGGTCGGGGCGACGGCTATGGTGGCTTTGATGGTCTTGGTTTTTTACAACGACATCCATCGCTGGGTCACCCGGCTGTCTGGACCCGCGGTCGCGCAAGAAACGATTAGCGACAAGTAATTCATGTTAATTCTGGCCTGGGACACGGCGACCCCTAGCTTAAAGCTGGCTCTGGTCGAGTGGACCGACCTAAGGTCTTTTAAGACTTTAGCCCTATATGACGGGGACGGTCTGGCTAGCCACGGCCAGACCTTAGCCCCTTTAGTCCAAGAAGTCTTAACTCAAAATACGCTTACGCCAAAGGAGCTGGATCTCTTGGCCGTGGGTTTAGGCCCAGGCTCTTTTACGGGTTTAAGGGTGGGCCTGGCTTTGGCTAAGGGTCTGTCTTTCGCTTTAAAGATCCCCGCTTTAGGTTTTTCCACCCTCGCGGTCTTAGCCGCTGGGATGGAAAGTGGCTACGT
>JAIROO010000087.1 GCA_031257535.1 Deltaproteobacteria bacterium | reverse complement strand
CGAAAAAAGGCCTTACGACCAATAAAAAATTATCCCTCCAATGGAATAACCATAAAAATACTTATAAAAAGTGTTTTTATGGTTATTTTTTTTATAAAATTAATCTTATAAAATTAATTTTACGCGAGAGCTAAGTTTGGTCAGGTTTTTTTGTTTTAGAGATGGTAGCTAAGCCGCTAAAAAAGTCCCTTTTTTTAGCCTTCAGCTTTTTTGCGTCGGCCAGAGGTCCGAAAAAGCGGATCAAGGACCCGGCCGCGGGCGACGCGGCGATATTCCTTTCTCAAGACTTTCCGCTTGGTTTCTATTTCTTTTTCCAAAAGATATTTATTGATATCCAAGGAATTAGCCAGGGGTTGGCTCCGAGTGCTATCGGTTGGGGCGTAAAAAATAGGCAGTTTATAGGAGTTGATGGAGGAAGTGACCCGACTTTTGGTTAAACCGTACTTGGCGTAGATTTCTTGGCCAAGGACCGGGGACCCTAAAATTTCTTGGCCCGGCCCGAGATCCGCGAAATCCAACAGAAAACAAGGGGGGTCGATTTTAGTGGCCTGAAAGGCTTCTACCATTTTAACTATACTTACGCCAGTAGGAATATTATAAATTAAAACATTAGAAGCTTCATTATTAAATTGTCCGGGGAAGATTGGTTCGCAAGGTGGAATAAAGCCAGCCGAAACAATATCGTTTTCATTATGGACGACAAAACCTAAATTACTATGTAATTTATTTTGTTGCTCAGAAAGCGAGTTGAGCTGATCTTTTATTTTATTGCTTAAAGTTATATTACTCATATCTAAAGGCCTTAATAAGCATATAGTGGTTAAACATAAAGTAAATATAAATTGTAATTAAGTAATCGAGCGCGTAAGTTAAAACGCCCATATAAGCCCTATATAGGCGTAAGTTCAAATAGGGCGCGAAAAAAAAGAGCCTGGCCCGAAAAAAACCTTTCGTCCCAGTCGGTTAACCTGGTCAATATATCTTCGCTAAGACGTAAGCTCTTTCGACTACGCCTACGGCCATTTTTTTGACCACCGGATATTCTTGGTCAAATCCAGCGTCATATTTTTTCAGCTTAATTTGGTCGACGGCGTCCGCCACCGCCTGGTCAAGAAGCTTTTTTATGTCTTCTTCGGTCGCGAGGTCCTTTTCGCCTGGTATTTTTTTGAATTTGATTTCAACTATAAAGATCGTTTTTTTGGGGATCTCAATAAATAAATCAAAGACGCCTTCCGAAACGCTGACTTCGCTTTTGACCTTAAAGTGGAGGGCTTTTAAGACGGAATAGATGAGGGCGTGATGGTAACCTTCCAAAGCTTTTTGTTCCTGATAAGGAATCCACCTTAAAATAGTTTCCAAACGCTTAGCCACGGTTACCTCGTCAAAAGCCAAAAGGGCCGTCTTTATATCGGCGGCTAAATCTAAAATATGGGACTCTTCTTGCCCGGTCATAGCCTTCACAAGGAACACGTTAAAGGCCTCATCAACTTCCAAGTTGGGACACTTAAGACTATACTTTGTGGATCCTATCTTTTTTTCGATCGTTAGATAACCGGTTTGGAATAAAAGTGGCGTAAGTTCAAGCTTGTCCACGTCTACCGCGTTTAAACTGGACTTACTCAGCGTATATTTTTCGGCTTGGACGTAGTCAAAGGGTTTTTTCTGGATATACTCCACCAAGAAAGTCGGGGTCCCTGTATTGAACCAGAATGGCTCCAAGGATTGATCAGCTAGGCATTGGATCAGCGAAAAGGAATTAATTACCCGCTTATCTCCAGACCAGACGTAGCCGTCGTAATAGTCCAGGAGTAATTGTCTTAAATCGGATTCAGTCGACGTTTTTGACAAGGTGCCTTCCGATATGACGGTTTCCAGCATGGCCGGTAAATATTCGGCGAAATAAGAGTCGAACTCCTCTAAGGTAAAGCCGCAAACCGCGTTGTAATCCTTCTTCAAGGTCAAATCGGAAAGGTTATTGAAGACGGAGAAGATCGAGGTCTGAGTAAATTTGGTTACGCCAGTCACGAATAAGAGACTGATCTGACTATGGTCCGAGAGCGTTTTTAGGACCGAATAAAAGTCGTGAAGAATCCTTTTGTTAGTGGCCACTAAAGAAGGGTCGGCGAGCGTCGCTTGGATCGGCGCGTCGTATTCGTCGATGAGGACGGCCACCTCTTTTTTGGTTTTCTGAAACAAGACGCCGACCAGGTCCGAGAGCGCGCTAGCTGGACTAACGCCAGTCAGTAACTCTTCGTCGTTATCCCTGGCCGCCCGTCTTAACTCACGGGCGAGGGAGTCGTTAAGTTGGGTCTCGCCGTAACTGGGGCCCGACATGGTTAGCCGAACGACCGGGCACGGCTCAAAATCGTAATCGGACGAGCCAATCCAGAGGTCGTTAAAGAGTTCGCGCTGGCCCCGCAAAACCGCCTCCATGGCTTCAATAAGGAGGGATTTGCCGAATCGACGCGGCCGAGACAGAAAAAAACAGCCATCGTTTCGAATAATATTATAAATATATTTGGTCTTATCCACGTAAAGCAGATTATGTTTTCGGATCGAGAGGAAGTTTTGGCCATCGTTAGGAAGTTTTCGCACGCCTGATCCTTTTTTCGAAAGAAAACAAAATTCAGTAAGTATTTTACAAGTTTGTTTTTTACTTTAACGCGTTTTAACTTTAACCGCGATTATTTTAGGGAGCCATAGGGAAAAGATAAAATTTCTAAAAGGGTTAGTTGGCCTAAAGTAAAAAACAATATATCGTGTTATGGAATCTCAAAATAGAATGTAATCTAGCGCCAAGCGAACAGCTAACGTCTTCTTCCTTACTAGTAAACGTTTACGTAATAAAAAATACCAGACTCTGAAGGAGGTTAAGCTTCTAAAGGGTCTCGCGTTTCTTCTAAAACTTACAATACATTAAAAATCGCGCCATATCAAGAGGTTTTAGTTTTTTTCAGCAATTCTCAATTTGCGATAAGACCTCCTAAAGCCTGACCACAACCCCTCCACTCCTCTTTTGCCCTTAATAATATGCCCAGGTCAAGTCAGAATAATTCATGAGGTAAGCGTTCATGGGCAGTTCTAGACGGCTCACTTAGACTAGACTGGCCATAACATCGAAGCCAGTCTAAATTTAGACTTAATTAGTACTCAGCTAACCATCCAAAGTCCAATCTAAACCTGTCCCTCCAAACCATTATAATATGGTGTTAGTGAATCGGGGATATTTTGTTTCCAATATCGCTACCTCCAGCTTGGAGGTGTTCCTAGCGTCAATTTCAGTTATCAATTATTTTTC
>JAIROO010000362.1 GCA_031257535.1 Deltaproteobacteria bacterium | reverse complement strand
TTATCAATCATTTATTATTATTTACAATGCTAAAACATATTAAAATAATATTTTGATAATAAAATATTAACAATATGTTTTTTTGCTGTCCAGGCCGTTTCGCCATGAAAATCCGTGATAATGTTTAATATTGCGATATCAATCTACTTATTCTTAGCAAAACGCTAATATATAGCTATTAATTATAGATCTCAATCAAAAAAATTAAGCTTATTTAGGTGAAGATATTGGCCTAAAGAATTTAGGGGCTGAATAAATCGAGGCGAGGCTCAAGAGCTAAGGCGAGGCTAAAGAGCTAAAACGCGAAATTTCTGGATACGCTAAGCGAGCGAAAGACAAAAGAAGAGCGGCTAAAAAGTTAGGCCAGGCGACAGTCGTCAAAGCGAAAAAGGGCGTAAGTAAGGCCATTAAACGATCCTTATAAGCGTCAAAACCCTTATAGGCGCGTTGAAATAGCCACGCGGCTTATGGAGTTTAGACGTAAGCGCCCTAGACAACTTAAAGAGGGGCTCTAAAAGCTAAAAAAGAACTCGCGTCCTGGTTACGCGTCAAAATCTCTGGCTCAAACCCTAAAACAAGAAGTCTAAAGCGGGTATTCGGCTTCCTAAACGGCCTTCGGCTAAACAGCCCTTCCACCTTTTATTGGTCGATAATAAACCTCTCGTAAAAAAAGTCAATGATTTCGGGATGTTAACTTTTTGTAACAGGTTACATGCCTGTCACCTTTTTCAATTCTAAAAGATTAAATCTTGGCCCAAATAAGCCCATAACGCTTTTTAAACCAGGGCTAAATCGACTACCTCCCTTTAAACCCCCGCCGTCTTTTTTTGATAAATCAGCCAAAACTTAGCCCATATTTTTTAAAAAAAAAACTTCTTGTCCATAGCCGCCTCTTTTTTTCGTCCCATAAACCATAAGACTTTTTAAGGGTTAACGATATTTGGGCAAAAATACTGTTAAGGGCAAAATTTTTTTAAGGCCCCTGACCTTTATTTTTAGCGACTTTCCTTTAAAGGCCTTTTGTTATTTCTTGGTCAAGCTTTTTTGGCTTTAGCTAGACTAAAGATAAGGCGGGCTAAAGGCCAAAAGGCCCTATGGCCGATCTTTTTTGACCTTCGCGGCTGATTTAATTTTCCAAAACTCTTTTTAGCTCGCTACTAAAAAGAGCGTTAGTTATCTTTGAATTATCTAGATCTTTGACCGAAAAGTTATAAGACCCAATTTCCCCTCTGGAGAAAAAATCCTTTTCATTGGCCTATTTTTAATGTAGAATCAAATTGAGTTTCAATAGCAATAATCCTTTCAGCCAAGATGCTTTTACGAAATATTTTTTCGCTTAGCGAAAAAATTGTGGCTAGCCCTTGGCGTTCCTTTTTTTGTCCCAAGTGGCCAAAAACTTGGCCTCTGAGTCGATTTTTTCGTCAAAAAGTTGGCTGGTTTTTTAAGGTCCCCAGGCGATATTTTTTTTGGCTTTTTAGAAAATTATAATTTTTTGACCCCTATTTAAATTGTCAAAATGGGGTGGCTTTTTCAATATCTTGAGGAAAGTTAATGAATTTAAACGAGATACTGCCCGGCGAGAGCTGCAAAATGGTCGGGCTGACGGCGGAGGGGGCTTTAGAAAGGCGCCTTATGGATTTGGGGTTTTATCCAGGAGCCACGGTTAAAATTATCCGTAACGCCCCCTTAATCGATCCAGTGGAAATCCAACTGGAGGGAGTTTTTCTAGCCATCCGTCACGCCGAGGCCGAACGCGTTGAGGTCGATCGCGATGGCCTCTAAAATATCCGTGGCCTTGGCTGGCCAGCCCAATTGCGGAAAATCGACTGTTTTTAACGCTTTAACCGGGGCCCGGCAGCACGTGGCTAATTACCCTGGGGTGACGGTCGAGAAAAAAACCGGTAGTTTTAAGCAAAACGGCCAGCTCGTGGAAGTCATCGATCTGCCTGGGACCTATAGCTTGACCTCCTACTCTTTGGAAGAGACTTTAGCTAGGGAGTATATAGTCGAGAAAAAACCCGAAATCTTAGTCAACATTGTTGACGCGGCTAACTTAAAGCGTAACTTGTATCTGACTGTCCAGCTAATGGAAACCGAAAGGCCCTTGGTCTTAGCTTTAAACATGATGGACGTGGCCAAGCGCCGGGGCATCAGCGTCGACGTCCCGAAACTGGGCGAGGCTTTGGGCCTAACGACCGTGGCTTTTTCAGCCAAAAGCGGCCGTGGCCTCGACGAATTAAAAGCCGTTATGGCCAGTAAACCCGACTGCGCTGCGATTTGCCCACATTGCGTTAAAACAACGCCATTTAAGCTTGATTACGGCCCTTTAGAGACCCAAATAAATACTTTAATCAATTATTTAAGCGCGTTAAAGACTCTAGATTGCCCCCCGAGGTGGTTAGCCTTAAAACTTTTAGAAGCCGACGAAAACGCCCAAAAATCTCTGACTACCAAATACCCAGAAATGGCGACCGGGCTCTTAAAACTGGCTAACGAGTTACGGGCCGAGTTTACTACGCTTTCGGGTCTGACTCCTGAGCGGCATATCGCCTTTTCTCGGCACAAAAAAGCCGGCGAACTGGCCCGGGACTTTCAGACCCAAACCGAGCCCGGCAAGAAAACCCTGTCCGACAAAATCGACCAAGCCGTCTGCCACCGAGTTTTAGGGCCAATTATCTTATTGGCCATTCTTTTTGGCTTATACCAGATTTCCATTGTTTACGGCGGGGCTTTAGCGGCTAAGATCTGGCCTTTTTGGGCTAAAGGCCAAGATTTAGTGGGGAGTTTACTGCCTGACCCGGGTTTTTTGGCTGACCCCTTAGCCTATTCCTTAGGTCAGTGGCTTTTAAAAAGTTTGGGGGCTATTTTAAATTACATCCCGATTTTTGTTCTTTTGTTCGCCCTCATCGCTATTTTGGAAGACAGTGGTTACATGCCACGCATGGCCTTTCTTTTAGACCGCCTTTTTCGTCGCTATGGCCTCCATGGCCAGTCGACTTTGCCCTTAATTTTGGGCGGCGTTTACGTGGGTGGGTGCGCCATTCCCGCGGTCATGGCCACAAGGGCTATTCCCGACGAAAAAGCTCGTTTAGCTACTATTATAATAGCGCCCATGATGAACTGCCTGGCTAAGGTGCCCTTATATCTTATTTTAATTGGGGCGTTTTTTTCGACAAGTCCCCTCCAAAGCTCCTTAGCCATGTTTTTTATCGCCACCGTGACCTTGCTCATGGCCCTGCCCGCGGCTAGATTTTTGACTTTGACCGTCTTAAAGGGCAAACCTTCCGCCCCCTTTATTTTAGAGCTGCCACCTTACCACGTCCCAGGGGCTAGGACCGTCCTTATTAGGACTATAGAAAGGATTTGGCTTTTTATTAAAAAAATCGTCTCCGTGGTCTTAGTGGTGGCCATCGTGGTTTTTGGCCTTATTAGCTACCCCGGCCTAAACGCCGAACGCCAAAGCGATTACCAAAACAAGGCCACCGAGATTAAAAACGCCGCCCTTAAAACTTTGGTCGGCACGCCTTTAGAAGGCCAAGTCGAAAGCCCGGACATCGAAGGCTTAATCGTTTTGGACGAAAAAATCAAAGCCGCTAAAAGAGGGGTGAGCGACCAGGCCAAAGCCGACGCGATAGAAGCCGACTTTTCTAAAGACTCGCCCAGGCTTTATGGTTTATTAAAAGGCTCAGGCCCGGGTTACGCGGAGTTAAAAAAAGGTTTAAGAAAAGTCACTAGCGAGAGAAAAAAATTAAGGCGGGCCTTTAAAGAAGAAACTTTCCAATCCAGCGTTTTAGGCGTGGTCGGCCGGGCCTTAGAGCCGATTACTAGTTTCGCGGGTTTTGACTGGCGGATCAACATCGCCCTCCTGTCGGCTTTCGCGGCCAAAGAAAATAGCGCGGCCACCTTAGGAGCCAT
>JAIROO010000349.1 GCA_031257535.1 Deltaproteobacteria bacterium | reverse complement strand
GGCGTTGTTTAGGCGTTGTTTAGGCGTTGTTTAGGCGTTGTTTAGGCGTTGTTTAGGCGGTGTTTAGGCGTTGTTTAGGCGTTGTTTAGGCTTTGTTTAGGCTTTGTTTAGGCTTTGTTTAAGCTTTGTTTAGGCTTTGTTTAGGCTCTAGTCAGGCGAACTCTTGGCCATAAAAGCCATTTTGACCTTTGAGCCTAAAAATCGCTTGGCTTAAAAAAAAGGTCGCTTGACTATACCAAAATCGCGGTGGAACGCCAAAAAGCCTAAAAACTTGGGAACTTTAGGGGGGCCATTAGAAAAAAGGCCAAAAAAAATCAGAATAAGCGTGAGAGCCAAAAAGATTTTTTTAGCAAACTAAAAAATATTTTTTTGGCTCTAATAAAAAAGGTCTTTATGGTTATTATTAAGTTTTTAGGGGTTAGATGAGGATAAAGGGCCTAAAGTTTAAGGGATCATAAAGAAGAACGGCGTTTAGCTAACCGCGATAAAGAAGCGTTTTTTTGGGCTCGCGCTTTTTAGGCTAAATTTTCTCCCGGCCCGACCCTTTGCGGTCGAAAATCCTTATAAGCGAGGTTTAGCCTTTTCATTCGTAAAGCCATGGCCCTTCGCGTTAAGCCCAGCTCTTTGGCCGCGGCCGAGATGTTGCCCTTTTGGCCGCGCAAGGCTTCGGTCAGCATCTGCCGCTCGATCTTGGCCAAGCGATTTTCTAAGCCATTGGCCTTGTCAGTCTCTAAAAACTCGGGGGCGTTAAGGGCCAAAGGCAGATCGTGGGGACAGACGACCGAGTCGGCGGCTAAAATCACGGCCCTATGGATAACGTTTTCTAGCTCTCGAACGTTACCAGGCCAGGCGTAAGCTTTTAAAAGGCGTAAAGTCGCGGGAGCGAAGCCGGTTATGGCTTTGCCGGTTTCCTCGTTGTAATGGGCCAGAAAATGTTTAGCCAATAAAATAACGTCGTCCTCGCGCTCCCGAAGCGGCGGGATCAGAATAGGAAAGACGTTTAAACGGTAATACAGGTCTTCCCGAAATAGGCCGGCTTTAACCATTTCGCCCAGATCGCGGTTGGTGGCCGCGATGACCCGAATGTCCACGTGAATGGGGGTCCCGCCGCCGACCCGCTCAAAGGCCCGCTCCTGCAAAACGCGTAAAAGCTTGGCCTGGGCTCCTAAAGGCAGCTCGCCGATTTCGTCTAAAAAAATCGTGCCCCCATCGGCCATCTCAAAGCGGCCCTTATGAAAGGCGGCTCCGGTAAAAGAGCCTTTTTCGTGGCCAAAGAGCTCACTTTCCACAAGATTTTCGGCTAAAGCCGCGCAATTAAACTTAACTAAAGGACCTTGAGCTTTTAATCCATAATAATGGAGGGCGTTGGCGACCATCTCTTTGCCCACCCCCGACTCGCCCAAAAGTAAAACAGTGGTTTTCCGCGTCGCCACCTTCTGGATTAGGTAATAAACTTCCTGGATGGCTTTAGACGACCCCACTAAGCTGGTGGGGCAGTACCTCTCCCGCATCTGGCTCAGCTCGGTGACTAGCGACTGGGCTCGCCGCTCCCATAAAACTTTGTCCACGTTTTCGACTAGATAAAGCTCCACGGCCGAGGCCAAAAGATTGGCGATAACGCTTAAAATCTCCGCGTGCCTATCTAAGGACACGTCGTCCGGAAACCAGCCTTCTGAGCTTAAGCTACCTAAAACCTTGGCCCCCCTCGCGATGGGGACGCAGATAAAGGACATATCCAGATCGTCGGGTTTAACCACGGTTTTCGTGCGATTTAAAAAGCCTGGCTCGTCGCCGACGCGTTTGACGACAATCGGTCGCCCGGTTTTAACCACCCGCCCGGTCACGCCTTCGCCAAAACCGTAGATCCCCCGGGCTTCCTCGGCCGCGGTCAACCCTTTGCTGCGATAGACGAAGATTTTGCCTGAGGCTTTATGCAAAAGACATACCATGCCCCTTAAAACCCCAAACTCTTCTTTAATAAAAGTTAATAAAGCGTCTAAGGCCCCGTTCATGTCGTTTTCTTCGGCCAGATGGCGGCCTAAGGACAAAAACAGGTTAACCAGTCGTCCGCCCCAGTCTTTTAAAAGATCCTCGGGAGCGCCCTTTTCCAAAGGACCAGGGCTTAATTGGCCCGGATCGGTTAAGGGATCTAAAAGAACTGGCGATTCTTTATTTTGAGCGGGCTTGGGCATGTTGGTCAAGAAGTTTCCCAAATTTAGAAAAAAAGACTTAAGGAGCTGGAATATGAAATTTAATTTATTGAAAAAATCTCGCTAAAGCCGTCTACGCGGCTCGGGCTTATTATTTTGGCCAGTTAAGGAACAATATTGGCCTATAGTCTTGGTTAGCCCTCCCTTTAAACAGTTAAGCAACTAATGGGCCAAACGGATTTATTTAAAAAATCTAATAAAATCGACAAGTTAACTTTAAGGCCAATTATTTTTCTTCAATTTTGTGGTTTTTGGCCGCCGCCAGCTGACTAAAATCAGACAGAAACGATAAAAATTATGGCTCAAAAAAAATATTTTGGTCGCTCGCCATTTAGACTTTTTTTTCCGCCGCGGCCAGGAAAAAACCCGAAAGCCACAAGGCCCAATAAAAAAATATTAACTTTGAGCGAAAAATGGGCTATTATGGGCTTTTGAAAAATCGACGAACGAATCGTCTGGCCAGGAAACTATGATTATTGAAATACCTAGCTTTTCCCTAATCTGCCTGATAGGAATTTCTGGCAGCGGCAAAACGACCTTCGCCCGGCGGCACTTTAAAGCCACGGAAATTTTAAGCTCAGACGTTTTTCGGGCTTTAATCGCCGACGACGAGGCCAATCAGTCGGTGTCGGCCGACGCCTTTAGCTGTCTTTATTTCCTGGCCAAAAAAAGGCTAAAACATAAACGCCTAACCGTCATTGACTCCACCTCGGTTCAAGTCAAAGCCCGGGCCAATCTTCTGCGCTTAGCCGCGAATTATAATTGTCCGGCCGTGGCCATTGTCTTGGACTTGCCTTTGGCTCGCTGCGTAAAAATGAACCAAAAAAGGCCTGGCCGCCAGACCCCCCCCGACGTAATCGCTAAACAAAGCTCCCTTTTGGTTAAATCCTTGCCGCGTCTAGCTACAGAAAATTTTGACCAAATTTATCACCTTAACTCCCCCAAGGAAGCCAATGAGGCCCAAATATCCCGCCTCCCTGGGCCTTAAGCCGCCTTTTGGCCTGGCTTTGGCGAAGGTGGTTTTGTTCTAATTAAACTCTAAATATGTAGTTTAACCTTTTTTTATTTTCTATACTCACTTTTTTATCTTTTAATAAATAATTTTTTGATATTAAAATATTTTATCGATATATTGTACTATTAAATAATTGAGCGCGCTTTTTATCATAACGCCAAGACAAATCTTAGAATAAAACCAACCTTAAATTTCCCTTTTTAATTATTATTGACTCATTTAGACTCCCTAAGACCTTGGTCGCTAAAATTCGCCGCCCCTCCCTAAATTCCAAAAGGCCCCTGGCCTTTTGGAATTTAGGGAGGGGTTCGCGTCCTTTAGGGGCCAAAACGTTTTTTTGGGTCGTCAATTTTTTAACTTATTATATTCAATAACCCGCCTTTTCTTTAAGGCCAAAAGTCTTTATTTAAGCCTCTTATTTGCTATAATCCTTTAAAAATTTTTTTTGGGATTTATGGCCAATAAAGGCTAAACGCCAAAAAGGGCTAAAGGCCAAAAAAAGTTTTTAAGGCTTTTATAAGCCCCTAAAAGCTCTATAAGCCCAAAAAATCACGGGGCTTTTTGGCTCTTTTTGGTCTGACCAAAAAAAAAGGCTTGTTTCGACCGCCTTTTTTTTAAATGGCCTTAAAGCGACTACTTTAAGGATTTGTTCATGAGCGCGCTGCGACGAATTTTGACCAAGCCCACCTTTTGGCCTCTTTTTGGCTCCATGTCTTTAGGGGCCTTTAACGATAATTTTTTTCGCCAAGCCATGATCGCCGGGCTCGCTTTTGGAACCTTAAGTATAGGCGACGGGACCCTCTCCGACGCGAATAAAAGCGTCTTAGGCGGCTTGGCCATGAGCCTTTTGATCCTGCCTTTTTTTCTTTTTTCCTCCCTGGCCGGCGAACTGGCCGACCGTTACGCCAAATCGACCCTTATTAAATTAGCCAAAGCCTTCGAGCTGGTTATCGCCCTTTTGGCGGGCTACCTCTTTTTGGTGGGCCAAATTATCCCCTTATTAGTCGTTCTTTTTTTTATGGGCTCCCAATCGGCTCTATTTGGACCCTTAAAATACGGCCTACTCCCGGAAATCTTAAAAAAAGACGAGCTTTTAGGCGGCAACGCCTTAGTTTCGGGGGCCTCCTTTATCGCCATAACTTTAGGCTCTTTGGCCGGGACTTCTTTGGCCGTTAGCGCGGGAGGGGCGGGTCAAGCTCCCACCGTCAGCCCAGTTTTGCCCTTGGGTTTAATTGGGGTGGCTTTCTTAGGCTTTTTGTTCGCCTTAAAGCAGCCGCCCTCCGTCCCGGGCGACCCAAACCTTAACCTGGACCGCCGGCTGTGGCGGTCGACGCTGTCCATTGTCCAATCCGTCTGGCGACGGCCCGAGATCTTTTTGCCGATCTTAGGGATTAGCTGGTTTTGGGCCATGGGCAGCGTGGTTTTAACCCAGTTGTCGATTTTGACCGAGTCTTTAATGGGCGGGACCATCGGGGTCTACGCTTTTTTAACGGGCTTGTTCTCGGTGGGCGTGGCTTTGGGCTCAATTTCCGCCCAAACCTTAAATCAAGGTCGAGTCTCGGCCAATCTGGCCCCTTTAGCCGCGGGCTTTCTGGCCATTTTTATGGTCGGTTTCGCCTTAGCCGCGGCTAACTTACCTTCGGCTACCGCCAACTCGGTTGATCTTAAGCTCTTTTTGTCGTCTTGGTCGTACCAGCGTTTAGCTCTGACCGCTTTTTTGGTGAGCGTGGCCGGTGGCCTATTCGTCGTGCCTTTAAACGCCTTGATTCAACGTTTAGCCGGGCCAGAGGAAAGAGCCCGGGTCATAGCCGCCAATAATATCTTCAACTCGGCTTTTATCGTCCTCGGCAACGTGGCCGTCATGGGCTTGGTTAAACTGGGGTTTTCTCTGCCTCAGATCTTCTTGGTCGTGGCTTTAACGGCTCTTTTAACGGCTTTTGTTTGCGTTAAAATTATCCCTCAAGGACCCCTTTTAGCTATCGCCGCCGCCTTCATCCAACTAATTTACCGGCCAAAAATCAAAGGCCTTGAGCATTTTGACGCTAAAGGGCCCCTTTTAATCGTCCCTAACCACGTCTCCTTTTTAGACGTGGCTTTGTTAACGGCCTTTTCGCCTAGGACCTTAACCTTCGCCATTGACCTTAACTGGTCTCAAGTTTGGTGGGTTAAGTTTTTCACCCATTTCTTTGAGACCATCCCAGTTAACCCCGCCTCCCCCATGACCGTCCGCGACCTCATGAAAGCGGTCGACGCGGGCCGGGCTTTAGTGATTTTCCCCGAAGGCCGGGTGACCGTGACTGGCTCGATTATGAAAATTCACGAAGGCCCAGGCTTAATCGCCGCCCGCTGCCGAGTCCCGGTGATCCCGGTTATTTTCGAGGGCCTTGAGTACACCGTCTTTGCCCGTTTTATCAAGAAGTTAAGACGGAAACCTCGCCATGTCCCCATCGCCATGACCGTGTTTCCGCCGCGCGCCCTAGACGGCGAGCGACGGCCCAACGAAAAGCGGCGAGACTTTCGGCGCCGCTTAACCGAGGCTATTTACGACCTAATGGTCACGGCTAGCTTTGAGACTCGCGATTACCATAAAAACGTCTGGACCGCCCTCTTGGAGGCGAAAAAGATTTTTGGCGCCCGCCCGCCTATTTTAGAGGATTATCGGCGCCGGCCTTTAAGTTACGGAAGCTTAATCCGCCAAAGCCGGGTCTTGGGGCGGTACTTAGCTCAAAGAACCGAGCCCGGGGAAAGGGTGGGCGTCCTTCTGCCCAACTCGATAGCCTTAGCCGTGGTCCTTTTTGGCTTGTGGGCGGGCGGCCGCGTCCCCGTGGTCTTAAACTATAGTCAAGGCCGAGGTCACTTACGCTCGTCGCTTGAAACGGCTGAAGTTAAAACCGTGATCACCGCCCAGAATTTTTTAAGCGCCATTGGCTCCACTTGGGGATTACTGGAGTATGGGCTATCCATCGTGACCTTAGATGAGGCCAAACTACGCTTGGGGGATAAGATTTTAGGGTTATTTTGGCGAGGGAGACCCACGGAGGCCAGTTCTCCGGCGGCCGTGGTTTTTACCTCCGGCTCGGAAGGCCGGCCCAAAGGCGTGGTCTTAAGCCACGAGAACTTGATAGCCAATATGTATCAAGCCTCAAGTATCGTGCCCGTTAATTGCGACGACGTTCTTTTTAACGCCATGCCTTGCTTTCACGCCTTTGGCTTAAACGTGGGCTTGGTTTTGCCTTTGCTCTTGGGGATCCGGTGTCTTTTTTATGTCAGCCCCCTGCATTTAAAAGCTATCCCCGAACTCATTTACGACAGCCAAGCGACAATTATAATAGGTAGCGACGCCTTCGCCGCGGCCTGGGCCAAAAACGCCCATCCTTACGACTTTCAGACCGCCCGCTTCGTCCTTTTGGGAGCCGAAAAAATCCAACAAAAAACCATGGACCTTTATTTTCAGAAGTTCGGAGTTAAGCTGTACGAGGGTTATGGGGTGACCGAGGGCTCGCCCATCATGGCCGTCAACACCCCTTTAAGGGCCAAGATTGGCTCGGTGGGCCATTTTCTGCCTGGCCTTGAGTATCGTTTAGAGCCGACTCCGGGTCTAGCCGAAGGGGGACGACTACTGGTTAAAGGCCCAAATATTATGCTAGGTTACTTAAGGCCGGAAAACCCGGGAGTCATCGAGGCCCCCAAAGATGGTTGGCACGACACTGGAGACGTGATTGACGTCGACTCGGAGGGGTTCGTCTGGATCAAAGGACGTTTAAAGAGGTTCGCGAAAATAAAAGGCGAGATGATCTCCTTAGCCTTTTTAGAGGAGATCGCGGCTCAAGCCTTTCCTTTAGATAAAACGGCCGTTTTATCCATCATAGACGCGGATAAGGGCGAAAAACTTCTTTTCGTCAGCGAAAACCAAAAGCCAGATCTAGCGGCTTTAAGACAGGCTATCTTAGACCGGGGTTTAACCGAGTTGTCTTGCCCTAAAAACGCTCTAACCGTTCCAGTCATCCCCTTAAACCCCATGGGCAAAGTCGATTTCGTCAAACTTGGCGAGATGGCCACGGCGGCTTTGGCTAAACCTTTGGTCCAAAAATAAACGTAAATCTTATAGGCGCGCCCGCTTTTTAAAGCCTATAAACGAGCCATCAATAATTAAATAGGGGGTTTTACGAAGGCGTCGTTTTTTAGCCGGAAAAAATAATATTTCCAGCCTTAAGAGCGGAGAGCGTCTCGCCGACCGCTCGCCAAAACGAAGTTTATGGCCCCCGCGAGCCGCCTTGGGGATTACATGGCGATTTTTCCTCTGAACTGAAAACCACGCTCAAGGCGCCTTTGGCGATCTTGCCTCAGAAATCAAACCGCGCCTGTAAGGAAATGGACCACGATAGCCCATGGCTAGACGAACGTTAAGGTGGTTATCTTTAGGCGAATTTTTGGCGGCCAAAAAACAGTCCCTCTTAAGCGAAATTTTGGGACTTTGGAGCGGGGAGCCGCAAGGGGGCGCGCGTTGGCGAGAGATATAAACCTAATAAATACCTAAACTGGCTCAAGGTCAATTCTAAACTTTTTAAGTCTCGTAGTATAGTTAAATTATGGCTAATTTAGGAGATCATTATTTTTTCGGCTCGAAAACCAAAAGGACTCTTCTTTATAGGGTCGTTATTTTAGCGCGTCAAAAAAATCTTAATGCATTTCGCTTAAACGCTCGACAAAATTGAGGCTCAAGTAAAGATCGCCACGCTCGCCGGCTTTAACGTCAAAGTCCCCCGCCCCTTTCAGGCGGATTTTCCCGGCTTTGGCCATAGCCTCAGTCACCGTAACCGTTATATGGCTTAGCCTTTCCGTGTGGCCAAGACCCTCGCAGCGAGGGCAGGCCGTGGGCCGATAAATCGCGCCTTGGTTTAATTGGGTTAAGGTCCGGCCCTCGCCAAAACAACGTGGGCAGACTTCCTTGGCTAGCCAAGGGAGGGTTAGGGTAAAATCGTCGAGTCCTTTAGTTACGGCCAAATCGTAATAAAGGTCTAAACCCTTTTTAGTCTGGCTCAAAAACCGGTATTGGACTCCATTAACGGCCATTTCCTTTCGCCGGTTAGCCCGGGCTTTGGCCAAAAGGTCTTGATAGGCTTCGTGGGCTCTTTGAAATTTCCGGGGGTCGCCGCCTGCCGCCGCGCTGTCGGGATGGCTTTCTTTAGCCAGCCGCCGAAAAGCGGCTTTGATTTCCAGCTCAGTCGCCCCTGGGGCTAGGTTTAGTTCTTGGTATGACCGCGCTTGGCTCATGGTTTGACCTCCTGTCGAAATATTCAAGCTAAGCCCTAATCTAGCAACAGTCGTGCCAAGACAAATTCTTTAATAATTTCCAACAGTTATCTAGCTTAACTCCCAATCGCCCCAATAAATTGCGCATCTGGCCGCGCAATTTAGCGCCTGAAGGTCAAGAGGAACTTCTACGAGCTTAAATTTTTCCTTAAGAAGACCTAATTTTGGCCCAAAAATGGCCGCCAAAAAGATAAGGCTGATTTTTATATTTGAATAATTTTAACGATTTCAAGGAGTTACGCGTTTATCTCAAGTGTGAAGTCGGTTGCGCAGGAAGGTGGGGGAGGACTTTTAAGCCCTTTAGCTTTAAGGGTGGTTGGCCAAAACTTCTAGGCCCTAAAACAACGTAAAAAAAAAGCGGACCCTAAGATTTTAGGATCCGCCCTTTCTTTTTCTTTTTTGACGAACGAAATTCGCGAACTAAAAAGGCTTTTTAAGCGATTTGCGGCCGTAAAATAGCCGGTCTAACTTTTCTTAAGAACTGGACGCAGAAAGTACAAAATAGGCCTTCGATGACCACGATGGGGAGATTGGAGAGAAAAACGGCCACGGCCACGGTAAAAAACCGCTCGCCGCTTAAGGTTAAGCAAAAACCCACCAAAAATCCGGAAATCAAAATAGGTAGGCTCCCGGTCATAAAACCGCCGACCGCGGCTAACGAGGAATTTTTGCCATTAACGGAGCGTTTAAAAAGCCAGGCCACTAAAACGGCCGGGGCGGCCATATTAAAAGTGTTGACCCCTAAAGTAGTTAAACCCCCAAAGCTAAAGAGGACGCCCTGAAGCAATAAACCCAAAAAAATCACGGGAAAAGCGGCCCAGCCCATAATAAGGCCAATTAAACCACTCAAAATCAGATGGGTGGAGCTTGGCCCGATATTAACGTGGATCAAGGAGGCGGTAAAAAAAACGGCCGCTAAAATAGCCGCGCGGGGCGTGTCCTCGTCTTTAATGGCTTTTAAGCCTTTATAAAGGCCGCCTAAAGTCAAGGCCCCCCCGACGACTAAAACGGGGAGGGATAAAACGCCTTCGGAAATATGCATAGCGTCACCTAAAAACACAATATTATAAAAAAAATAACAAAAACGCGTTTAATTTTTAACTTTTTTACGCCCAGATAAAAAGAAGACCAAACCAAACACGCCCAAAATCCAGCCCAAGCCCCCGACAATCTCCCTTAAGCTAGGGGGACCCGCGCCCGCGGTTTGACTTTCGGCTAAAGCCCGGCTGAAGGGGCTTAACTGGACTCTTAACTCGTCGCGGACGATGGTCCGGACCTCGTCCAAAGAGACGGCCGCGGCCCTAGCGGTGGACTGGGGGAGGCTTTTCGGGCTTTCGGCCCCGGTTTCAACCGGGGCCGGAGGCGTTTCTTCCGTAAGCGGCGGCAGATCCGCGGCTCTTAAGTTAAAATCCGCTCGATGCCCTTCCCCAGCTTCCACCACCAAAACTAAGTCGCCCGGGACTTTTGGCCGGGGAAAGCAGGCCTCGCCTTGGTCGTTGGTCTGGCCTTCGGCTAAAACCTGGTCGTTTTGTAAAATTTTGACTACGCCGCCCTGAACCTTGTCGGTCCGGGTAAAATAACTATCAGTACAAATTTGGTCGCCTTCGGCCCAACCAAAAATATAAACTCCATGGGCCCAAAGTAAATCAGAGCTAAACGCCATTAAGGCTAAGACCCCAATAAACAAGAGCCTAGACGCGGTCCGCCCGCTTGAACTCGCCATAATAATAGGTTCCGAAAAAAACTATTTTTTAGCGGCCGGAGCGGGGACGGCTGGCGGAAACTTATGGAAATAGAGCCACAAAACGCCGCCTAGCTCCACGTCTTTGTCCTTGCCTTCAAAGGCGATCTTATAATCGGCGTCGTTAAGGGCGGCGAAACCCCACCAGCCCTCGGCCGGGGCCGCGAAAGAAAAAAGGCCTTGCGAGTCGGTCAGGGCCACCTGGGTCACCATGCTCTCATAGGGAGCCTGGCCGACCTTACCTGGGCCCGGATACCACTCGATCTCCACTTCGCCGTCGGCGACGGGTTTACCGTCTAATAAAACCTGGCCCACGAAAACGTTACCCGCGTACAGGGCCCCGGGTTTAACTTTAGGGACGATCTCGGTCTTAAGGCCCGGCGTGGGTTTGTCCCAACCCTCGCTGTCGCCAAAAGCGTCCACGTAAACCTTGGTATAGTGAATAATGAACTTGTCCTCTTCGGGCTCCCAATAAGGATGGGGCTCCATGACGAACTCGTAAAGCCCCGGGCGGGCGATCTTATAGCTGAGGCTCCAGGTCTTAAAGGCGCCTTCTTTGGTCTCTTTAAGGGTGGGCAGGAGATCGCTAGGTTTGCCGTCCACGTAAACGGACAAACTTTTGGGTTTTTCCAAATTCATGCCCTGGCCTTCAAAGGGGTGCCAGAATTTAGCGTCTAAAGTAATGGTGGCGTCCTTGGTTTCCATGACCGTGGGCGCCGAGGGGATGAGCAGGCCAAAGTGGGCGTAACAAAAGACTGAGCTTAGTAGAGCGACCGCCACTACCAGAAAAAGCGGCATAATTTTTTTCATCAAGAAATCTCCATGAAGCCGGCTTTAAGCGCGAAAAAAAAACCGCGAAAAAGCGCTTATCCAAACGCTCCCCGCGGCCTTCGTGGCTTAAAAAAATATTTTTGTCAAAATTGACGAATCGCCAATTTATCCGAAAAAAAAAAAACGATCTCCCGTCTTCAGACGAGAAAAAGTCGCCTTCATGGAACTTTGGCCAAAAGTTTAACAAAAACCGCGGCTCCTGTCAAGAACTTTGTTTAAACGCTTTTGGCGGAAACTTGGGTTATACTTTTGTTATAAATATACTTCTAAAAATTTCTAAAAAACCAACATGATTATTTTAAAGATAATTAAATACAAATTCTGCCTTTGTCGCCAGCTAATATATGAAAACCACTAAGTCGCTTTAGCCAAGTTAAACCAGCTATACCAAGCCCAGAAAATATTTTTAATTTTAGCTGTCACGAAGAAGGAAGCTTTTACGGTCTTTGACACAATGTATTTTACCATTTGCAAAGACAACCAAAAGCGTTTTCTATA
>JAIROO010000303.1 GCA_031257535.1 Deltaproteobacteria bacterium | reverse complement strand
TAAAAATTAAACTAAAAAATACACATAGAATAACCCGTAAACTAGATAGAGTATTCATGTTACCACCAAAATAACTTAAAAAATGTTTATTTCTTAGCGATAACCCGTTCTTAGCGATAATCCGTTCTTAGCGATAACCCGCTCTCAACGAATAACCCGAATCTGCCCGTCTAAGCCTAAGTAAGCGGTCAGAGCCACCCCATTAGGGTCGTCGTCTAGGGATCCGGTTAAGTTAAAGACCAAACGACTATAGTCGTCTGGTCGGGGCTGACAGGCGACCACGGGGTTTTGTAAGCGCGGCTCGTATCTTTTAATCAGATCGCTTAAGGCTTTTTCCAGATCCAGTAACCCGGCTGGCCCCACTTCCCCGCCGTAAGCCAAAAGGTCGGGCGGCCCAAAATCTGGAGCCGAGATCGAGGCTGAGGGCCTGGCGCTCAAGAGGGCCGTTAAGTGGTCGATTAAAGACTTAATGACCGCCTCCCTTTTGGGGGCTTCCATTTTGGTGGGTCCAGCCGCCAAGAGCTTAACCCGCTCTAATAAGCGTAAACGAGTGGGCATAAGACGTCGTTACCAGTCGAGTTTTTCCAAAGGGCCAGTTAAACTTAAGTCAAAACTGGCCCCTAAGCGCTTAAAGTGGGGTCTTATGGTTAAGCTGACCCGATGCCAGCCTGGCTGCCCGGGTTCGGCTATGACCGTAGCTTTAGCTCGCCGTAAAGGATGGCGGCCGCGGACTTGGGGCCCTGGGTTATCCATGTCGGTCACGAACTGGTTGAGCCACTTGTTGAGGTCAGCCTCTAAAGCCGCGGGTCCCTTCCAACCCCCTAAGTTCTCGCGCTGGATGACCTTTAGATAATGGGCCAGGCGATTAATGAGCATGAGGTAGGGCAGTTGGCTGGATAGGCGATGGCTTAAAGTCGCGGCCGCTCCCCCCTCGGCCTCGGCGAACTCTTTGGGCTTTAAAACCGAGTTGGCGGTCAAAAAAACCGCCTCCTTAGGGTCCCGACGACCCATTAAGGTAATTACGCCCTCTTGGGCTAAGGCGCTCTCCGCGTTATCTGAAGGGCTATACTCCACCGATGACCGAAACTCCTTTTGATTTTGGGCGACCACCGGCAGACTTAAGAGATTGGCGATTAAACCGCCGCCATTTTCGCCAATAATATTCACGCTAAAACGGTAGCGCTCAAAACTTTTGGCCATGGTTAAAGCCAAGGCGAAGGCCGCTGACCCCCACGGCCACTCTTCGGGGTTTTTGGGTAATTTTTCCCGGTAAGGCCAGGTCAGCGACATTTCCGGGGCGTAAGGGGCCCTAGTTAAAAAACGTGGCCAGACTAAGGCTAGGTAGCGAGAGTTTTCGTCTCGCCTTAAAGCCTGAAAACGAGCGTGGGTCTTTTGGCTAAAGACCGTGGTCAGATCCCTTATCTGGTCGAACTCGGCTAAGCATTTGAGGCCAAAGAACTTGGGCGAAATCCCGAAAAGAAACGGGGCGTGGGTGGCCGCCCCTATCTCCGCGGCTCTTTCTAAAAGCTTGTAGTCGTCGGGCGCGTTGTCGATCTGGTAGTCGCAAACTATGGCCGCCAAAGGCTCGCCGCCAAACTGGCCGTACTCGGCGACGTAGGCTAAGCGATAGAGGCCGGATTTAGCGATCTCCGGGCTATCTAAAAAATCCTCCAAAAGGTCGGCCTTGGAGGCGTTTAAAATGACGATCTTGACGTTTTCCTTAAAGTCGACCCTTTGGATTAAAAAGTCCAAAGAGCGCCAGATCCGCTCTAAAGCCAAAAATTTAGGGGCCCGTAAAATCTCGTCGACCTGGGCGGCTAAGGCTGCCTCAAGCCGACCTATCAAGCCGTCGACCAAAGCGGTGGATAGACTTTGGGGTTTAGCCGTAAAACTTGGGCCGTTTAGCCATTTTAGTAAGTGGCCTAAACCCGTTTTTTCTAAAGGCTCTAAACTAGCCAAGTCAAAAGGCGGCTCATTTTGAAAAGCCCCGCGTCTTAATTCTTCGCCAGTCGATAACGGGTCTAGAGGCGACAGGGAACTCATTTAGCGATGACGACCTTGGTCTGGGCCCCGGTGGCGAACTGACCCGTGGTGTTGAAGTTAGCCGAGCCATTGTGTTTGGTTTGGTGGGTTAAATACACGGCTTTGGCTCCCTCAAAATTAACCTTAGAGCTGCCAATGGGCATAAACTCGCCCGGGCCAATAAACTTCGCGGACACGACTCCCCCTAAAATTCCGGCCTCGTCGCCCGAGGACAATAAAAACTTGGTTTTGACGGTGAAAGCCGGGGAATTGACGATCATGACCTTTTTACAAAACGTCCCGGGTTTGGCCATGGGAGCTTGAATAATATTGGGAAATGGGACGGGGGTTGGCCCGCCGGGAGTCGGGATCTTACAAACGTCCGGGGGCGCGTTGATGGCCAGGCCCCCTTGGAGGGTTAAGCCGAACATAGTCTTCTCCTTAAAGCGAAATAGATCGGGTCAGAAGCCAAAACAGATATGAAAGCCAAAAAAAGAAAGCCAGATTAGCCGTTTTTAACCCAACTCAATGACGCGGCCGTCAATTTTAACCGCCGACTTAGCTCTTAGATCTAAGCTTTCGGCGGTGGCGGCAAGGGTCTTGGCGGCCGTGATTTTGACTCTGGTCGCGATTAAATCAGTGGATTCGGCTTCTAACCGGGCCGTCTGACAACGCTGGAAAAAACCGCCTAAAACCGAAATGGCCTTTTTCGCCAAGACCTGACATAAGGAAAAATTGAGCTTTAAATAAGCCCCTGAAAAAAAGGCTCGCCCAGCTTGGCCGTTTAAAACCGTGGTCTCTAGGGCCAAAGCCGCGGCTTTAAGGCTTAAGGCTTGGCCCTTGACGGTCGTTTGGTTAGGGAGGGTTAAGGTGGTCATGGGCTCAGCCTCGTTAGCTACGGCTTTTGGCCGGTCTAAAATGGCCAAGATATAGTAAGTCTCGTCATTGTCTAGCCAATAAGTCACCTTGTCGCCCGGGGCGGGGTCGATTAAGGCCGAAAAGGCTTTCTTGGCCAGAAAAGTGAGACCTAAGGCCGTTAAGCTATAAACGTCGTCGTTAACGGCCAAGACTTCGGCCGTGGCCAGACTAGAGAAATACGTCTCATGACGGGCAAGGTTCATAAAAAGTTCTTCTTTTTTTAGTTAAATTTTGGGGATAAAATCTTCGGCTCGAGCTAATAAATTATTAGTGGGCCGCGAACCAGTAAAATCGGCTAAGTCTTTGTCCCAAGGTAACCCTTGGGTTCGATGAAAATTGGCTAACCGAAAGTCGCCGTGGTCTAAAGTCGCCCCGTTAAGGCTCGCGGCCGCGAAATCCCCCATCTCGGCTTTAACGCCCCGTAAGTCGGCCCCGCTTAAATTAGCTAAGGTAAAAATGGCTTGTTTGGCCGTGGCTCCGGTTAAAAGGCTTTTGACTAACTTGGTTCCAATAAATTTGCCTTGCGTTAAGTCAGAGGTCGTCAAATTGGCCCCGCTTAAATCCGAGTCCGTGAAGTCGGCTTGGCTTAAGTCGCAAGCTAAGGCGATTAAATCTTTAAAAGTTAGGTTCTCGGCTATAATTTGTTTTAAAATAGATTTTTTAAAGCGTAAAGAATCTACATTTGAGCTTCTTATGATAGCCCCGCTCAGATCGCATTCCTCAAAAATAAGGCCACTTAACGAGACCTCTTCAAAAAAAGTTTTTTTAAATAAGCTTTGGCGAAAGATTAGCCCGGGCGAAAAATGACAATTGAAAAACATGGTCTGGCTAAAGTCGGCCGCGGTCGCAAGGGAGCCTTTAAAATTAACTCGCCGGATCTGGCCACCCGAAAAGATGAGGCTAGTTAAGTCGCAGTTAACCAAGGAACCGTTGGCGAAAGTGGCTTGGCTAAAATTACTTTCGGTTAAACGGCAGTCGGTAAAATTACAGTCGACTAACGAACTTAGGCTAAAGTCGGCCCCTTTCAAGTCTTGGCCTTGAAAATCGCGGCCAATGATTTCTTGGCCGCGATAATCAAGGCCGAAAGTCTCGGTCGACTCCGTTAACTTAGGGGTCTCTTTGGACTCTGGGGATTTATTAGGCTTAACGGAGCCTTTAGAACTTTTCGGGTCTTTGAGGCCGCTCGCGACCAAGGTTAGGTCAGGCTTAAAGGTTGGCTTCGCGGTCACGGCTTAAACTTCCAATAGGCTTAGGCCTTCGAGTTTTAGGCGCGTGTCGTTTAAGTCCGCCCCTTGAAAGAGGGTTTTGTGGTCTAAACGGATCCGGTAAAGGTCGGCTCCGTAAAGGGAGGCCCCGGCCAGGTTGGCTCCCCGTAAGTCGCTCGAGCCTAAACTGGCCCCTAAAAGGTCCGACCCCGAGACGTCGGCTCCGGATAGATTGGAGCCAAAAAAACAAGCTTCGCGTAAGTAAGCCCCTCTTAAACGGGCGGTGGCCAGATTTAAGAAAGCCGCCGACAATCGTAAAGCCCGGCAGCCCGTAAAGTCGGCCCCGATTAAAAGGGACTCTTGGAAGACCGCGTCCCTTAGAAAGGCGCCCCGAAAGTCGGCCCGGGTCAGATCGCAGCCCGGCAAAAAGCGGGCGTTTTCGCCTTTTGCCTCCCGAAAGATGGCTTTTGGGGCTTTGACCTCGAAAAAGGCGGTTTCTTTAAGAGAGGCTTGGCTAAAGTTGGCTCCCTTTAAACTGATCCGCTCAAAAAAGGCTCGGTCCAATAAGGCCCCGCTAAAGTTGGCCCCGTCTAAGTTCTGGTCCAGAAAGCGGGCGCTAAGTAAGGAAGCGTGGCTAAAGGCGCCGGACAGGCGAGCAAGGCTAAAGTCCACGCCATTAGCCACGGTTTGGCTAAAATCAGCTCCGGTTAAGTCGGCTTCGGAAAAATCGGCCTCGGTTAAAATGGTCGATTTAAAGCTTAAGCCTTGACAATTGGCTCTAATAAAATTGGCCCCGGCGAAATTAGAATCGGCGATAACTGAGCCGCTTAGGGTAGCCTCATAAAAAACCGCCCTTCGCGCGTTGATCCCAGTTAAGGTGGCCCCGCTTAAATCAGACTCGGAAAAGTCGGCCCCTTGTAAATCCAAGTTGGAAAAATCCAAGTCGCGCAAGTCTAAGTTGGCTAAAACCGCCCCGGGAAAAACGCCTTTAGCTATGGCCTCGGCTCGGATGTTGGGGTCGTTTAAGATATTAGCCACTGCCGCGCGCGACTGAAAAATCTGGCTAGGCGTTAAGGGGGCGGGCTCTATGGCTATCGGCTCCAAAGGCGCCTCGTCTACGACCATGGCTAAAGGTAAAGGCGCGGGCGCGGGCGAGGGGTTTAACTGGTCGAGATCGGCTAAGCGCTTTAACGTAGTAAAATCCGAGACTCCGGCGTCTTTGGCGATCTCGATTAAGGATTTTTGAGGCAGGTTCGGATCGAGCCGTAAACGGTTAATGGCCGGGAGAAAACTTTTAAGGCCCGGGATGAGGCCGGTTAAAGCCATGAGCGACAGGCCTAAGCTCTCGGAGCCGTAAAAAGAAGATCTTAAAGAAGTAAAACTGGCGGCTAGGCCATTGGTAATTTCGCCGGCTGGGAGATTTAAGGAGGCTTCGAATTTTTGCCCTAAGTCTAAGGTCAGAGCCTCCCGCTCGGCCAAAGACAGGTCGGGCTTGTGGTCTAAAGCCGTCTCATAGTCGGACAAGTTTTGGAAGAGTCGCTCGCTACTGTCTGGGCTTAAGCCTAATTTTTGGGTTGACTCCATAAACTCGGCCCGCTCTTTAGCTAAGATGGTCCCGGGATCTAAGGGGTTCTGAGCCGGGAGAGCGTCAAGGCCGGGGAGGGGTCCTAATATGGAGCTTAAAGCCTTAGGGGGATTAGACCCCAAAGAGCCCAAGGCTTTGATTTTCTCGGCGTGACTCGCGCCTAAGGCCAGGGGCAGTCCCATTAAAGCCGACCATTTACGCCCATACTCGTTAAAGGCCAAGTCAAAGTCCTTAGTGGTTAAAAAGTCGGCTTGGTTGGGGATGGGCAGATCAACGGCCGCGGCCAGGTTTTCGGCTTTTTGTGGGTCTAGGCCTAAGTTGGTAAAAGAGGCCTTTAAATCCAAGTCCGCCTCTTCGTCGCTCTCTAAGTTTTGATTTTCTAAAACCTTGGTTAAAGTTTTTTCTTCCCTTTTAAAATAAGGTTCGAGGGATTGTTCAGTTAAAGGCGGTAAGTTTAGTTCCTTGAGAGCCTCGTTTACGGCCGGTAGATCCTCGCTTAAGGCCTTTCGACTCTCGCTTATAAGGGCCGCGGCTTTGGCTTTGGCGGTTAAAGCCGGGTTTAAAAGAACCCCAGCGGCTACCGGAACCGCGGCCGCGATTTTGGTGGGAGTCAAAAGGGGCGGCGGGAGCGCCAGGTCAGGCGGCGGGCTCGCGTTAAGCGGCTCTTTTAAAGGCGGCTCGCTAACCGGCTCCTTTTTAGGCTCGTCAAATTCTAGCTCTACGGCTCCGGCCATGGGCCAAGAAGGCCAGCTGTGGTTTTGGGCCGCCATAACCAAATCGCGAGGGTTAGCGTAAGGCGCCCCGAGTTTGGTTAAGCTAACGTAAACGTTTGGGACGTCCGAGGCTAACTCGTCTTTGACGGTCAGCTGAGCCCGAAAGATTAAAAGGCCCACCCCGCTGGTGGGAAAAAGCCAGATGGTGTCAAGATCGGGCCTTAGCTCTAAGATCCGGTCCGAAACGCTCGGGGTTAAGTAGAAGATCCTAGGGACTAAACCGGGGAGCTTAACGTCGAATTTTGGGTAATTAGGGTTAGCCCCGGCGACTTCTATCCGCTCGTCGCCTTTAAAATAGCCACTGGAAAGTCTTTGCTCTTTTTGGGCCACGTTAAAATAGGACCAGTCAAAATCCCTGGGGAAACCTGGACTCGCGGTCATCACCCATTCTTGGTCAAAGGTCCCTAAGTTTTTTAGCCGGCCGCTCGTGGCTGGCAAAGGTAAGGGGGAGGCGGGTCGGGCCTTTGTAAAAGCGTCTTGGCTTAAGCGGCCCTCGCGGTCATAGTCGACTTCCACTAGTAAAGGACCAGCTAAGGGCGGACCATCTGGGGTTAAAGAGCCACCGGGTTTTAAGCCAGAAGGGTTAAAGTCCTCGTGGTAGGCGGTCGAGGCCCAGTCTAAAGGCCAACTGGCTATGGCCTCGGCGCTCCCTGGTTTTAAGGACCCGGCTGGTTTTGGGCCGACGACTAAAAAGTCCCGCCGCAAAGGACCCACGGCGAAGGAGGCGGCCAAGGCTTTTTCGCGGGATCCAGAAGGCGCGAAGGCCGAGCCAGCCACCAAGAACTCGCCGGAAGGTTTGGGTAGACCTACGTCTAAGCCCAGACCGATAGACCCGTAAGGGAGTAAAGCCTCCATGGCCCCTTTTAAGGCTTCGGCGAGAGGGACTAAACGCTCGGAGGCTAAAAGGGAAAAACCTAAAAATATAGACAAGCTTAAGCGGTCCTGACTTGATAACCGATAAAAGGCGTAACTAGCCATGGTCTCGGGCGGGGACAGGATAGTCGGCGGCATGGGTGGCTTCCTTAACGAAATTTACGCGATTAAAGTTTGGGCGAGAGCGTTTTAAAGTATTATTTTCTAGGGTCGGTTTGGCCGGCCTATTTAAACCAGCTTTTTAGGGTTGGCTAAAATAGGCCGGTTTTTTGGCCTTCAGGTTTTCTAAGGCCGGTTTTTTGGCCTTCAGGTTTTCTAAGGTCGGTTTTTTGGCCTTAGGTTTTTTAAGGCCGGTTTTTTTAAGGCCGACTTTTTTCGGGTCGGCCAAAGGTGGCTTTAGCCGAAAAAAGGCGTTTAGCCTAAGTTAATAATGGATCCATCGATCTTGACGCCGCTGGACCCATTGATTTCCACTTTTTTGCCTTTTAAGGCCATTTCGGTCCCAGCCGTTATTTTCACGGCTTTCCCGTGTTTAACCGTGGCCTCGCTAGCGGAAAGGGCGAAAACGTTGTCTTTTTCGCACAAAATCTGGAGAGATTTATCGGCCATTTTGATAAACGTGTTCTCGGCGAAGCTTACGGAAACTTCTTTTTCGAGGAATTGAAGGCCCCGCGATTTAGCGTCCATTAAGAAAATCCCGTCCTTATTTAAGGTCAGGTTCCGGGACTCGGCTGGTTTATAGGCCGAAAATTTCTCGCCTTTGGTCGTTTGCCAAAGGCTAATGGAGCCAGTCTCCTCGATGGTCCGCAGTTGGATGTGCTGGTTTTCCTCTCTGGTCTCCAGTAAGACCCCGTGGAGGAAATCCTTAGAATAGGTCAAAAGTTGGGGATCTTGGCACTCGGCGTGACTATCTAATATTTCTCCGGGCTTAGTTTTTTTGTCGCTGATAATATTGGCCTTGAGCCAATATTTTTTTCGAAAAGCGTCGCGCTTAGGTTTGAACTTGTCTTGGGCCGAATTGCCAGTGGTTAACTGGATTAAGCGGCCGGCCTTGTTAAAAAGAGCCCCGTGAGCCTGCTGGTTGATTTCCGTGGCCAAGGTCCTTTGGAAGATGGTCCGCATGAGGATGGCCTTGAAATTTTGATAAGGGTTGTATTTATTGAAACAGGAATCAGTGAAAATTTCGGGTTTTAATAAATTTTTATCTAATTTATCAAAGGAATTAGGGGCTGAGGCCAGATCGACTTGCCGCCCAGAAGTGAGCGACTCCAAAAGGATGGGGCCTTTAGCGGACAAGGCCAGGTGCTCGGCGCTTTTAACGTTGACGTAGTTTTTCGAGTTATTGATGGTGATCCCGCGGCGTTCTTTATGCTTAAAAGCTTTTAAGGTGGTGATTAAGGTGATGAATTGGGCTAAGGCCCCGCTAAAGTCGGCCACGGCCCGGCTAATTTTGGGGATCAATTTCGACTTGTCGTTTTTTCTCGCGTCATCGGCCTCGAAAGAATCTATGACTCCCTTATCCGAGGAGTTAGCCGAGTTGGTCAATAAGGATAAGTCGGCGTAAACCTTGATGATATTCTGCGTCCATTTCGAGTCGCTGGCTTGCCACAAGCCGACGCTTTCGCCGTCGGAGTTGACCTCTATGGAAACCATGGGATCGTAAGTTAAACTTTTGACCTTTGTTAAATCCTTAAAAAATTTCCAGGATTTATCCGCGAGTTTGGCGGCTTTAAGGCCATCGTCGGCGTAGGGCAAAGATTTGTCTAAAACGTCGAGAACGAGGGGGGAGACGGTCGAGGCGTTTTGAACTTCGCGGGTCTTTTTTATGTTGTTGGCGATCGTATTGGCCGTGGTCAGACTTTCCCGGGCCACTTTAGCCAGCTGGATGAGACTACCCAGTTCTTTGGGGCTGGCTTTTATCTCGAATTTGTTGCCAGAAAGGGCCGACCCGTCGTAAACGCTAATGATCTTGTTAAACGAGGCGTTTTGTTCAATGGTGTCCGCGTTAAAGACGGCCGCGGTCACGGTATTTTTCATTTGTTTTTCTAAGGTCGCGATTTTATCGTCTTGTTCTTCATCTTGGGCCTTTATGTCCGTAATAGAGGCGTCTTGGTCCGCGTCGCTGGTTTTTAGGTCGCTGATTTCCGTGTCTTGGGCCGTATTTTGGGCTTGTAAGTCGCTAAGGCCCTTATCTTGCTCGGCGTTTTTAGTCGCTTGATCCGAAATGGCCGCGTCTTGGTCCGCGTTTTTAGCCGCAAGGCCGTTAATGGCCGCGTCTTGGTCTTGGTTTTCGGCTGAAAGGCCAGAAATGGCCTCGTCTTGGTCCTCGTTTTCGGCGTTTAGATCGGCGATGGCTTTGTCTTGACTCTTATTCTTGGCCTTTTGGGCGCTGATGGCCTTATCTTGGCTCTGGTCTTTTTTGGCTTGGGCTTCTTCTTTTTTTCTTTGTTCCTCAGGATCTTCGGCTAACCCCGCGGTAAAGAAAAGGCCGGTCCCCCGAACGCCCGCGCTTAAGCTAATGGTGTTGCTGTTTAAGGTATTTAAAAAGACCATCCCCGCCCCGCTTTTGGTGGTGATGGTCGCGGCCTCGGCTAAGTCGGAGTTGACGTTAGGTCCAGTTTCGCCGTTGGTTAAGGCCGCGGAGATGATGGGTCGGTCTGGATTGCCGTCAATAAAGGACAAGACCACCTCAACCCCTGGGTACAAGGGAAAGGACTGACCATAACCAGCCCCCACGCTGGGCTGGGCTTGGCGGATCCAGGCGGAGGCTTTACCGCCGCCGCGACCAGAGACGTCTAAGGGCAAAAGGACCTTATACCGGCCATAGGAGTCTAGTTCGGGTTTTTCGCCTGACCCAGCTCCGTCAATCCAGGCGGTGATGGAGCCTGAGATTTTTTTCCTCGGGGTGACTCTTTGGGGCCGAAAAGTTTGGTCGGCCTTTTGACAAGAGAAATTATGCCGGTAAAAAGGGGCCTCGTTATTGGGGTTTAGCTCGGGAAAATTGGCTGGGGCTCCGGCTTGGCGACCTTCGGACTCAAAGGCGACCACCAAAAAGCGCCCATTAAAGCGACTGACCGCGTCGTTTTGGAGTTCAAAAACGTGGCCGGGCAAAAGTCCCGGGAGGCGACATAACCCCGAGTAGACGGCGGCGGCGGCTAAAAATTCTTCTTTCCGGATGTTGGCTAAGCGATAGCCTTCGTCCTCGTTGTCAAAATTTTCGCCAAATAAGTAGACCTCGCCTTGGCCAGTCGCCGCGACTTCAAGGGGGATCTCCAAGGGTAAAGAAGGCTTTAACCAGTTGTAATCCTTTAAAAGGAGATTTTTCGGCGGAATCTTGGTTTTAGCCCGGAATTGGTAAACCGGGTTAATGGAGTCGTCAGGGGTCAGCCCACTTAGGGCGGTCCTTTGTAAAACCAGCTCTTGGCCGTTTTCGGCGATAATGGCCGGATAGTCGCTGGGTTTGTCGGCCAGCCGTAAAACTTCTTCTTCGCCGCTTTGGTCATGCCATAGGCCAAGCCCTTCTCTTTCCAAAGAGCGAAGGATAAAGGCTAAAAGGTCCTCGTCGTACTGAAAAACAAAGTCGCGTTTAGGGTAATTATTATGGTTTATCTGCCCAAAATCGTAGTTCTTAGCCTCGATACCGCCTAAAAGAAGACTGTTTTCGACGATCTCAATTGTATTTAAATCGAGGTGGATCCGGTTTTGAGTTAAAGCCCCTAAAGGCGCGAGGATTGAGGTCAGTTGGACTTCCACGAAGGAACGCTCGCGGACCTGCTCCCCGATTTCTAAGGCCATAACTTGACCGCGCCAATTAACCTGATAAGACAAAGGGCGATTTTCTTGGCCACTAATAGCGGCGGCGGCGCGGCGGTTATCGGTTATGGTCAGGGTGGCCGGCGCCCCCATCAGTTGTTCCGCGTCCAGATCCTCGACTTCTTGGTTGGTTAAAAGGAGGGTCACGTTAAAGGAAAAAGGTCGGTTTAGGCCACCCGATCCTTTAAAATAAGCGACGTGGGGCGTTAACTTGTCGAAAGGGGCCTGGTTGAAGGAAAAATCAAAAGAAATTTCCGGCTTGCTCATTAGCGCGCTCCTAATCTTTTTCGGTGGGGAGCCGGGCGGGCCAAAATGACCCTTGACCCGGCTCTATTGGTCGTTAAAGGTGGGTGGTTTTGAGAAAAGGGTGGGGCCTAAAATCGCCCCAAATTTTTGGGGTTAGCCAAAAATTGAGCGGTTATCTAGGTCCCGCTAGACGCGTTTTTGAGGCTTATTTAGGCCTTCCAGTCGTCGGTGAACTCGATGTTGCCGTCGGTGTAGCTCCAAGTGATCTTGGAGTAGGTGAAGCTCACCTCTTCCATGTCCTTGTAAGGCTTGTTCTCGGGCAGGAAGGTCACCGGGGTGTACTCCCTTAAGTTGACGATGATGGCCTCGTCCAAGGTGATTTTGAAGTAGTTTTCCTCTTCGCCGGTGTCTTTGATCCGGAAGAAAAGGATCTCCACCTTAGCCTGCTCGCCTTTGCAGCAAGCCTGGTACAACTTGGGCGTGGCGTTGTCCTTGTGCTTGAGGATGGTTAAGGGGTTGTGGATCCGCTGGCCAGTGGGCAGGCCAGTGTGAGTGTCTTTGGGGATCTCCACGTTGTGGTCAACGTTGTAGACGATGACGCGGTCCTTCTTGTCGCCACCTTGGGGGCAATCGCCCTTGATGTCGCCTTGAGATTTGCCAGTGATAGCCATGTAAGCGGTAAGAGCCATTGTAACTCTCCTAAAAGTCGCCAGTAATCCATTATTGACTGGCGTTTAGATGATCGCGGGTCAAGGCTGACCCAAAAAGCCTTGGGGGCCAGAAAAAGATTAGAACTAACCTAAAAAAGGCCCTGTTTCTGCCGATACTCGCCGCCATTAAGCCACTATCTGGCTTAACGGCTCCTTTCGAACTAGGGGCAACGGACGCGAATCACTTACATGTCCCAAAAATTTAACCATTTATGGCCGGCCAAAAAACCTTTTGGTCCGGCTAAACCTAAGAGGTAATTAAAAGCCAGCGAGGCCTTATTTACCTTTTGGCCTTGGTTTACTTTTTGTCGAGCCGACCGACTAAAGAGAGGGTAAAGTTGGCCCCCATGTACTTAAAGTGCGGCCGGACTTTAATTGAGACTTGATACCAGCCGGGATCGCCTTCCACGTCGCTAACTTCCACTTGGGCTAAGCGAAGGGGCCGTCGACTCCGGACCGCGGGGGCGGGGTTGTCCATTTCGGTGACGTACTGGCTGATCCAGACGTTTAGTTCCCGTTCAAGATCGTTTCTTTCCTTCCAGGTCCCGATGTTTTCCCGCTGAATGACTTTTATGTAGTGGGCCAGGCGACTCATGACCATCATATAAGGTAGTTGAATGGACAGCTTATAGTTGGTCTCGGCTTCCTTACCCTCGGGGGTGTTGGGGAAGACTTTAGGCCGTAAGCACGAGTTGGCCGAGAAAAAGGAGGCGTTGTCCGAGCCTTTGCGCATGGTTAGAGCGCAGAACCCCTCTTCGGCCAGCTCAAACTCCCGCCGCTCGGAGATGAGGGTTTGGGTCGGGATTTTATTGTGGGTCTCGCCTTTGTCCTCGTAACGATGGAGGGGTAAATCGTCGACGCTGCCTCCGCCTTGGGGGCCGATAATATTGGCGCACCAGCGGTAGTTGGCGAAACTGTCGGTAATTTTGGTGGCTAAAGCGAAGGCCGTGTTGCCCCAACAAAAGTCTAAGTCCGCGTCGGCCACGGTCTCTTGGTAATTAAAGGTCTTGGTCGGGTTGTCTTCGGAGTAAGGCAGGCGCAGCAAAAACTTCGGCATGGTTAAGCAGACGTTGCGCGCGTCCTCGTTAGCCCGAAAAGACTGCCATTTGGTATAAATGGGCTGCTCGAAGATGGATTTAAGGTCCTTTAAGTTGGGCAGATCCACCCAGCGGTCAATCCCAAAAAACTTGGGGGCGGCGGCGGCGATGAAAGGCGAGTGGGACATGGTGGCCACGCTGGCGGCGTGGGTCAAAAGCTTAACGTCTGGCGCCCCCGGGCCAAAGTCGTAGTTGGCGATAATGGCCCCAAAAGGCTGGCCCCCGAACTGGCCATACTCGGCCGTGTAGATCTGCTTATAAAGGCCGGACTTGGTGATCTCTGGGGAGTCCTCAAAGTCGCTTAAAAGGTCGTCTTTGGCGACGTTCATGATCTTAACGCGCGCGTTTTCCCGAAAGTTGGTCCGGTCGACCAGAAACTTTAAGGACCGCCAGCTAGACTCCATTTTCTGGAAGTCGTCGGCGTGGATGATGGCGTCCATCTGGGTGGAGATTTTTCGGTCAATCTCAGCGATCAACTCGTCCACCAAAGCCCCGGAGATTTTGACTTCAGGCCGGTTGGCGGCGGCCAGCTCAGCGATAAAAGCGGCTAGACCCTCTTTAGCTAGTTGATAAGGCTCTTCCTCGGGGCTTAAGCTGGTGGCGGCGACTATTTGGTCGAGAAGGCTAATGTCCTCGGTCACGGCTTCGGCGGTCGCGGCTTGATTTTTGGCGGCCATATTTTACTCCTGGCTAAGGCCGAGTTCTTGGAACAGGGCCTCGCGGGCGTCCTTGTCGTCCATTAGGGATTGGACTTGTTTCCTAAAGGCGGGGATATTGGCGATGGGGCTTTTAACGGCTTTTAAGGCCTCGCGCAGCTCCATAAGCTTCCTTAATGGCTCCACCTTCTGGACCAACTGGTCGGGCTCAAAGTCTTTGAGGGACTCAAACTCTAGGTGGACGGCCATTTGCGCGTCTTCTTCCTTGGAGAGCCGATCCGGGACCGTGAGATCTAAAGAAAGGTTGTGGCCTTTTAAGACCTCGTTGAAGTTATCCTTGTCCACGCCAATAGGATCGCGGTCCTCGACTAGGCGGGCGTCTGGCCTTTGGGTGAAGTCGCCTATAACTAATAGTTTTAAAGGCAGCTCAACCTCTTCTTTGGCGTCGCCGGTCGCGGGCTTGTAGACAATGTTGACCCGTTCCTTGGGGGCGACTGAGCCTTCTTTAGACATAAAATACCTCTTATCTAAATTTGTGACTTAAACTGGGGCTTTAAAATCGCGCCCAATTTGTCGGCTTCAAAATATGAATCAATTTACTTTTTCCGCCAAAAGATCGGGCGAGAGGGCTCAACGCTTTTTCGTTATATAAACATTAGCTATTAAAAAAAACGTTGTCTTGCGGTAAAAAATTTGTAATTTTTTAAGTCTTAAGCCTTAAAGTTGATTTCTTGTTTAAGGCCTCTTTTTTCTGGCTCTTAGATATAACTCAAAATCAGGCTAAAGTTGTTATTGACTTGGAAATTGATTGTAAAAAATCATTTGAATAAAATTCATAATTTTCTGAAGATTTTGGCCCCCGCGACAAATTTAATTGTTTTTTCGCGGGCCTAACTGTTTTGGTCTTTTGAAGTTTTGGCTAGCCGCCTTATGGAATGACTAAAATATTTTTTTGATCTCGAATTGTTTTTGGTTTTTTTTGAGGTTTTTGGTTTTAGGATTTTTTTGGGTTTTCTTTTGGAGGCGCCTTTTTTTAGGCGGTGGCTTTTTTTGGCGGCGCCTTTTTCTTGGGAGTTTTTCTTGGGGGTGGGCGGTTCTTTTTTGGGATACCGCTTTTTCGGGACAGTTTTTTAAGGGCTTTAATTTTAAGGTGAGGGAGGGTTAAGCGAATCTAAAGGCCCTAAGAGTAAGAGAGGATTGATTTTTTTGGTTTTTGATATTTGGCCAAAATATTCGGTTAGGCTGTTACGCTCAACAGACTTAAAAAAACTAAAAAACGCGAGTCTCCGGCGTTTTAAGGTCATGGGTAAAAAAAATTTTTATGAATATTTTCTTAGCTCTTGTTTCGACGCGGTTACCTTTTCGATTTCGAGCTTTTTTTTAGGCCAAGGCCTAAAGTCGATAAGGGTTTATCGGGGTTGGTTATCGGCGGTCGGAGTAATAGATTTGGCCTTTTTGGCTTTGGCCACAGAACCGCGGCCAAAAAGCCAAATAAATCAGACAGTTTTTTTCGCGTCCATTTTAGCCAGAAAAAGCCACATTTTGACCGCGCTTGGGGCGATTGAGGCCGACCCCCTGGGGACCAAGTTTTTTTGTTTAGCGAAAAGTTTACGTTTTATGACGTTAAATAATAAGAAAATATAGCTTAAAGGGCTTTACAATGTAGCTTAAGGCATTCATCTTATCGTTTTGTTAGCTTCCTCCCCCCGTAAGGCTCCCGTCGGCCACGCGCCATTATCGAAGGGAAGGTCTTTTCAAATTTTCGAGGCAAAAATTATCTTGATTATTTTATTAGTTTAGAATATATTTTGAAATTCCATTTGGCCAAAAGGTCCCATCGTCTAGTGGCCCAGGACACCGCCCTCTCACGGCGAAAACAGGGGTTCGAGTCCCCTTGGGACTACCATTTCACATTTATAATTAGACCAATAAAGCTCATTAAAAGCCATAAATCCTGTAAAATCAAAGGTTTTTAGTGTTTTATTATTCCCTCTAGATCCACTAAATCTCATCAAAAACCATTGACAGCCTATACTTTTGACGATATCTTTGATTATATCTCCAATGGATACCGTCATGAGTTTGATTGACCTTTTTGTCAAACTGTCTAAGACCAAAGAGGCGTTCCAATGGCTTCTGAAATTAATACCGCTTCCAGAATCGATTACCTCAGAACAGGTAAAGTCGGATTCGATTCCGTTAAAACATTCGACTCAGTCATCCAAGCCGTGAGAAACTACACGGATGGAGTGAGAAAAGTTTTTCCTGTGGTCAAGGCCTTTCTGTTCGGATCTTGGGCCAAGGGTAACGCGACTAAATTCAGCGATGTCGATGTCTGTTTTTTCCTTGAAAGCTATGGAGGGAGACGCCAGATCGATGTTCTGACTGATATTACCCTATTGATGTTGGATGATTATTCTTGGCTTGGCGTTGAGCTTCACGCCTGTTTAGCCTCCAGCCTTGAGTCAGATAACCAGTTCGTGAGAGAGGTTTTGCGAACAGGTATAGAGATCTGGCCTGGCCGCGATTCTTAGGGGGCTAACAGTTTTATGAGTCAACGCCTATTTATTAGGATCGTTTACTCCCTTGGATTTCAATATATATGGGAGAAACTTGGGTAAGGCCGATCCCGTTAAAAAATTTAGCGTTTTATAAATTAAAGCTTGATAAAAGCCTTAGAATTATCTTTAGTCATGTAAAAATTGCTAAAATGTCCTTTAGTAAAAGAGAGGACTAAAAAAAACATTACATAGCTCTATAGGGGCGAAGATATCAGGGATAAATTGTGACGTTCCCGTAATAAGGATAAACCATGGTTCAACTTGAAGGATATTGAGTCCAGAAAAGTTGAATGGTTGTAAATAAAATATAACTGGCCCCGTGTTGGCGCGTGTCTCGCCTGTAAGACATAAAAGAAGGCAGATTAACCTCTGAAAAAAAATGAATTCGCGTTCACCGATTTGCGTAATTTTGGCGGGCCCTAACGGGGCAGGGAAGTCAACGGCCGCCAAGAGACTTTTGCTTGATAATGTGCGCCGTGGAAAGGTGCGTTTACTTAGCGGGATGGAATACCCGTCCGGCAACTGGATTGCTCCAGCCGGTAGCAACCTTGAGAGTCATGGAGGTAACGAAGTGGCTTAAGCTCTTTTGTGGAAAGTCCCACTTTGGTGGGGCCGCGAGCGC
>JAIROO010000200.1 GCA_031257535.1 Deltaproteobacteria bacterium | reverse complement strand
AGGGTATCCAATATTTTGGATGAAATAAAAATCATCTGTAAACCGTCCCTTTATCTTACAGGGAAGTATTAAAAAATGTTAGTACCCGCCCAGTGGGGGGTTTTTACATCGTCATCATTCTTTATAGGGGGCCCCTTTTGGCTTAAAAGATTTTATTTTTAAATCAGTTAAGGGAGAGCGTTTAGGCGTAAACCTCCAAAACGGTAAAAAAATTTTTTTTTGCGGTAAAGACTCTTGAAATTTACCGTCAAAACTTTTCTCTGTCAAGGTAAATTTTAATAAGTAAGGTAGTTTTTAGGAGAGCGTAAAATCAACTAAAAAACCCCGCAGGTCTTGGATTGACGCGGGGTTTGGGGATATTTAGAAAGATTTTTTTGTCGTTTGATAGTTAACTATAATTATCTATAATTAAGCTAATGGTGCCGAAGGCCGGGATCGAACCGGCACGAGCAGAGCTCGCGGGTTTTTGAGACCCGTGCGTCTACCAGTTCCGCCACTTCGGCTTGATTTTATCGTCTAACGTTAAAAAAAACTCTCGTCTAAAACTAACCATCTGGTGGGGTGGGTAATGGGACTCGAACCCACGGCCTCCAGGGCCACAACCTGGCGCTCTAACCAAACTGAGCTATACCCACCATCTTACTCCCGCCGCCTTTTTGACGGGTGGCGGAGAGAGGGGGATTCGAACCCCCGGTGGAGATTTAAGCTCCACACGCGATTTCCAATCGCGCTCCTTAAACCACTCGGACACCTCTCCCGGCCAGGGAAAAAACCTTATTAACACATTAAAGCCACGGCTGTCAAGAAAATATCCCTTTTTTTTGACCGCGAATTTTTCAAAGAATATTACAAAAAACCGCCTTTTTTTGTGTCTATCAGGCGTTCAGGATTTTTTTCAAACCCCGCTAAACCTCGTTATGGCTAGAGCTTAAAAAATAACCCTAAAAAAAGGACATTATTTCCGCGCCGCGGGCGGAGTCGAGACTGGCTGGGCTTGTTGTTGGGCCGCCGCCGCTTCCTCCGGCTTTTGGAGGTAAAGGTCAATGTAGCCCACGATAACCGAGCGAGCGTCCATCATCATGCCGCTCCCCGGCTCGATGACCACGCCCACCACCAGATCTTTGGAGCCATTGTTGTCAAAGTCGTTTAAGGCGTAATCGACCGCCGGGCCTGGCAAGAGATTCGCGCTATTAAAAAACGGCACTAAGGACAGGTTGGTAAATTTCCGGGCCTCGATGACGCCGCTATTGTAGGCCCTAAGATTCTTCATAAAAGGAGCCCCGCCTTGGTTGTTTTTGGCCACGATGACCTCGTTGGCCCCGTCGCTGTCGATGTCTTCGATGAGCACCCGGCTGGGCAAGTACTCGATCTGGGTGGGCTGCTCCCGATAAGTCGGCAGAATTATATGGTTAACGGTGCCCGCGTAATCGTCGTGGCTCTCCCAGACCTTGCCCCCGCCCGTGTCGTAGAGAGTCAGATGCTGGTCGGTGGATTTAACCGCGGCGACGAGACGGGTGTTTTGATTGCCAAGGTTACCTATATTAAAGTTGTAGAGATTAACGTGCCGCGGTAGCTGCACCACGCCCGTCGAGCGAACTTTGCCGTCCCTATACTCCAGATAGTGGGGTTTGCCGCTGAAGGGCTCGTTACTGGAGGTCGCGGGTTTTTGTCCGGTTAAGCGTTTTTGGGAGCCAGAGCCAGTCACGCGCAGATACCAAGGGATATCTTTAGCCAAGATCTTCAGGGCCTTGGTCCCGTCGAAACTCAAGATATACGACGAGGAGGTCTGCTCGTTATACTGGGCCGAGACCACGATCTCTAAGCGCCCGTCGTTATTGACGTCAAAAAAGTCCACCGAAATGATGACCACGTTGTCTTCGGTCTTAAAGGAGGCGAGTTGCTCTAAAACTGGCCCCTCGCGCCGCGACACGTAGACGTTGTGTAAAGTCGCGTAGACCAGCTCGTTGCGGCCATCGCGATCGGCGTCCCCCAAGTCGAGGCCAATTAACCGCTCGGGAATATAGCCACTCCGCCATAAAGAGCCTTCTTTAATGTTGGCTTCGGTCGAGACCACGAAATTTGGGTTTAAAGGCGAATCCGGCGGGGGTTTGTCGCGACCCATCAACGTATAAGAAGGATGACGCTTAACCGGGGGATCGGCCCCTTCGGCGCTAAAGGCCAAAAGAAAGGCGATTAACAAAGCGAAGGCGGTAAGGCCCATATATTTCTTCATAAAGTAAAGCCCTCGTCGCTAAAGAATCGGTCGCCTATAAACGAACGACGACCGTCTTTTTGGCTATTGACTCCTTTGTGGTTAAAGAAGCCGTAAAAACTTCTCAGATCCGCAAAGGTATGTTTTCTATATCGCTAATAATTTCAGTAACTTTATTCATTATTTCGAGATTATTGGTCGGTAAATAAGACAGGCCCGAGTAAAAGGTCCCCATAACCCGCCGCCCACTTTTTTTCTCCATCTTAAGGCCATTAATGGAAACTTCTTTGTCAAAGTATAGGTTGACGCTTAAGTTGGTCTCCACGGGCAGATCCCCAGTGGTCGCGGCCAAACAACCGCCTAAGGAAATATCTAGGATTAAACCCTTAGTCGCGGGAATAGCCGGGGCGTCTTTGGTCTCTGGGATTTCTTCCACCGTAATGGGGATGCGGACCGGGTAGCGTTTGTTGTGCCGTAAATTGGCGGTCTCGACGTTTTCCGGGTAAGACAGAAAAACCAAAGGCACGGGCCGCGAGCAAGTACCAATGACCTCGCTTAAAAAATTAAAAATCTGGCCATTATTGATGAAATTTATTGACCATTTGCTGTTATCGTCAAACTTTATCGGTAGCCCATTAACTTTAGGCTGCTCTAAAACGAGATAGCGCTTAGGTTTAGAGCCAATAAAGATCGTGTCCCATTTTGACTTAGTCGTCTCCATGGCTAAAAGACGAACTTTTAGGCCTGGCGACAACGCGTCGGGGAGACTAGTAAGATTTTGGGTGAGAGCGGAGGCCAATTAAGATTCTCCAGTCTTTAGCTTAAAGCCAATCTCCGTGGCTCGCAAAAGATCTTGGGCCGCGACGAAACCGGGATTAATGGCCAGGGCTTTACGTAAAGACTCCCGGGCGCCGGGTTTATCGTTTTGGTCTAAATAAACTCTAGAGACGTTAAAATAGATATTCTCGTCCTCAGGATGCACCTTTAAAGCTTTCTCGTAAGCCTTTAAGGCTTCGTCCAAGCGACCTTGCCGACGATAGATGATACCTAAACTATTATAGACGTTTGTGGTATCGGGTCGCAAGGATAAAACGGCGTTTAAGATTTCCTCGGCCTCGTTCTCTTCTTTTAAGGTCAGATGCAGATCCGCGGCTCGCTCCAAGCAGACTTGGGCGTCGTCGACCCGGCCCAGTTTCTGGTAAATAAGGCCCATTTGTTTAAAGGCTTTGGCGTGGTGGCCATTAATGCGGGTGGCTTTTTTAAAATAGCTTAAAGCCTCCTCAAATTTACCACGAATACTTAAAATATACCCTAAATTATAGAAAACTTCAGCGTTATCATGGATATCTAAGATTTCATTACAGGTCTGGAGAGCTTCCTCGTACTCGCCTTTGTCCATCTGCTCTTGGCATTTGTCCACCAGCCGCTCGGCTTGACGAATCTGGGGATCCCGAGGCTCTAAGACGCTCTCCATGATCTTTTTTTGAAAATCCTCGTCTGAAAAAGGATGTTTCAAAATATTATCCACCCCGCAGCGCCCAGCTCGAATAAGGAGCCGGTTGTTGACGTGGGCGGCGTATAAAACGACGATGGTGTTTAAGGTCTCTTCCCGTTGTCGAACCAAGGACAGAATGGATAACCCGGGGATGTCGGGCAATTCCTGGGACAAGATCAAAAGCTCGGGGTTAAAGTTTTTGATCATGGCCATGGCCTCGGACCCGCTTTCGGCGTGTAGATGGTTAAACAAGCCAATCTCTTGTAAAAGGCTAGCGATTTTATCCAATTGGGCGATATTAGAGTCCGCCATTAAAATGGTCGGCTGCCCCGCCTTAAGATCTATGGTTTTGTCCAAAATATCTACTCGCCGACCGGGACCCGTTAATCGCCACGCTCGAGCGCTTTAAAGGCCAAAATCTACAGGGCGGCCGGGCCCACGATGCGCCCAGCGATCGCCGCGGCCGCGGCCGTGGCTGGACTGGCCAGATGGGTTAAAGACCCCCGGCCTTGCCGCCCCTCAAAATTCCGATTCGAGGTGCTGACGCAGCGCGCTCCAGCCGGCACCAGATCGGGATTCATGCCTAAGCACATGGAGCAGCCAGGCTCGCGCCATTGGCAGCCCGCCGCTCGAAAAATCTCGGCCAAGCCCAGCTCCTCGGCTTGTTTTTTGACCTCGCCCGAGCCGGGCACGACTAAGGCCTTCACCCCATCTTTAACCCGACGCGATTTTAAAATCGCCGCCGCCTCGGTTAGATCCTCTAAACGCCCATTGGTGCAAGAGCCTATAAAAACGTAGTCCACGGGCACGTCGGCTAAGGCGGTCCCTGGGGTGAGGCCCTGATAAGCCAAAGCGTTAGCCGCGGCTTTTCGCTCGTCGGGGTTGGAAAAATTAGCCGGATCCGGGACCACCGCCCCTAAAGCCACGTTCTGGGCGGGGTTAGTGCCCCAGGTGACTCTGGGGGTGACGTCTGAGCCAGCCAACTCTAGGGATTTGGCGAAAACATAGTCCGCGTCGGTGACTAATTCTCGCCAGGCCTCTTTGGCCGCCTCGTAATCGGCTCCTTTAGGCGCGTAAGGCCGGTTAGCCAAATAGGCGAAAACCGTCTCGTCCGGGGCGATGAGGCCTAAACGCGCCCCACACTCAATGGCCATGTTGGCTAAGGTTAAACGGCTTTCCACGGACAGAGCCTTAACCGCGTCCCCGCGATACTCTAAAGCGTAGCCCCCGCCACCCGAGACCCCTAACCGATTAATTATGAATAAAATTAGGTCTTTAGCCGTGGCTAAAGGGGCTAAACGCCCATTTACGGCCACCGAAAAGGTCATAGGTTTATACTGGGCCAAGGTCTGGGTGGCTAAGACGTGCTCGACCTCGCTGGTTCCAATGCCAAAAGCCAAAGCCCCCAAAGCCCCGTGGGTGGCCGTGTGACTGTCCCCGCAGACGACCGAGTGGCCTGGCAAGATCAAGCCTTGCTCGGGCATGGTCACGTGAATGACCCCTTGCCGGGCGTCGGTCACCCCAAAAAAAGTCTGGATTCCGAACTCGGCTTGATTTTTTTCTAAAGCGGCCAGCTGGGCCTCGGCGACCTGGTCCTTTAAGGGGCGCCGGCGGTCGTCGGTGGGCACCGAGTGGTCAATGACCCCACAGGTCAGATCTGGCCGCCGAACTTTCCGACCCGCCGCCCGTAAACCCATAAAAGCCTGGTTCGAGGTCACCTCATGGATTAGATGGCGATCTATATATAATAAGTCCGGCCGAAAAGGGGCCTGGTCCACCACGTGGGCCGCCCACAATTTGTCCAACAAGCTCATGCCGCTCATAAAAAAACCATTATTCCCGTCATTTAAGTTTTAGAAAAAAACTTAAAAAATATAAAATTCGCGGTAAAAAAATAACGAAATATAACCTCAAGCCATAAGAAACCCTCGCCAAAAGCCCCCAAAAGCTCGTTAACCGAAAAAAACGCCCCCAAACTTTTCTGGGCCAAGGCCATTAACCGCCCTAAACGTCTGAAAGGATTTTTGGGGCCTTTCTTATTAAACTATTCATTTTAAAAGAATAAGAGCCAATAAACAAGAAAAACAAGAATTAAAAAAAGGCCATCGGATAAACGATTTAAAAATTCGCGACAATCGCCACCTTAACCACTACCCCCTAAAGGGACTCTAACAACCGTTCAATAATATTTAGTTTTGGTTAAGTCAGTAAAATTTTGATATGATTTTACACCAAGGTATATTATCATGAGCTAGTTTAAATTTTTCTGAGAGAAGTTCAGCCCTAATTTTTGAGCCAGGCCAAACCGCGACTTGTTAGCCTTAAACATTTAATTATATTTTAAAGACATAGCTATTTTATACAATAAAAAAATAGAATATATATTATATACATAATATGTTTACTTATTATGTCAACAAAAAGTATCTATGTGGTCTTAAGCGATTGTTTATTAATATTTAAATTTATTTATCGCGACAAAACTTAATAGACTATTTCTTATTGAGGAATATATCTACTTTAAATAATTTTTCGTACGTTTTATATTTTTTTAACTCAACGCCCCCTACCCTAGTCGCGGCCAGAAGATTTTAATAAGGCTCTTTTAAGGTTGACCTGGCCCCATTTAGAATCGCCGCCCCTAATCGTCTGAAGGAGATTTACGCGAAAAAGTAGATTTATCTATAGACGATTTAGATACAATAACTCAATTTCCAATAGAAGTCCAGAGCGTTGATCGGTTCTTTTAAAGCCTTTGACCGGTTAACCGTCGGAAAAAGGCCCTTTCCCCTTTCGCCAAAACAATAACGAGGCCAAATTAGCGAACTAGATTACCGTTAGAACGGCGACGAAAAAGGCCAAGAGCCACTTTAAAAAGTCTGAAGGCCTAAAACCTTTTAAAGGCTCATCCTTATGCCAAAATATCCTAAAACTTTTGGCCAAAAGCCTTAACATTTAACCAATAAGACCAAAAAACCTAAAAAATGAGCCGCGAAACTTGAAGGCCAAAAAAGGCCGCCTCAAAGTTTAAGTCCCCAAAAATCGACAACCGCCCGCCAAAAAATACGCGAACCCCTTTCAAGACGTTCGCTCCCTTATCGGCCAACCAGAAATAATAGCCCTAAAAAAACCGGTCAAAACAAGAATAAACCGTCAAAAATCCAAAAAAGAGAAGGACCTAGACCATTTCTAAGCTAAAAATTAAGAGTTTTTTTTACCGAAAGCTGGTAAAATTATATACGCTTGAATTTCCCCTTGTTTATTAGGCCTAACCTCCTAAAGCCTTTTTTGGCCCAAGTTAGACATATAAGGCCTAAAAAGCCGTTTTTTTATACTTAAAAGGGGCCGCCTTTTATAGCCCTGTCGTCAGCCTAAAAAGGCCGCCCTTTTTAAGCTTAAGACCTAATAACGGTCGCTAAAGCCTTTTGGCCAGGACAAAAGAAAAAAACGACCCCTAGACGTTCTCTTAAAGGGCGGGTATGGCTTTTAAAAAAGCGACAAAATAAAGCGAGGACGCTGATTTTGGAGCCTTTTATTAGCTTTAGTTTTTTTAAATCATTTAAAGTCATTTACGAGTAATTTTTTAAAAATAGTTAAATAATAAAGAAATTTTAATGTACTATTTTTTATAATCATAACTAATTGTTTACGTAATAATTAAGCTAATCTCGTTCAAAGGGGACAGACGGTGCTTAAAATCATTTTATTTCGGCTAAGCGTCCTTATGAGTTCAGGACTTATCGTTATCGCCGTCGCCTTAGCCGGCCCGCCTCCGGCTTTGGCTAAAAATCCAAGCCGACGAGCCCTACCCGCCCCTCAGGCTCCAGGTCCGGCCCAGCCTTTAGTCAAAGCCACGATTTTTCCCTCGACCGGGCAGATAGTGGCCATCTGGCCTGACAAAGCCCGGCTCGTGATTAGGTGTAACCCTCTCAAAGCCGTGGGTTGGACCTCCCGGACTCGCGAATTTTCAGTCGTTGACCAAAAATTATTAAAATCTTTAAAAAAAGGCGACCGCGTCAAATTTGACCTCCGGTTTGAAGGCCAAAAATATATTATAGTCGACATCGACAAACGCTAAATCGGCTTAAAACCCTTTAGCTTTTTGGCCAAAAAAGGAGCCCTCGCCAAAAAGTTTAGTAAAGGATAGTCGGGCTAAAAAAACGGCTCATCGTCCCCCTGTCTCGTTAACCGACGTCGCTTTCGCGTAAATCGGCTCTGAAAGTTTAGGGGATTATATTAGACCCCTTTACCTCTAACAGGCTGGCTCCTTATAGGCCTGTGGCCAAAGGCCAAAAAAACCCTGGTTTTGGCTAAGAGCGAAAAAACGCCTTTTAGATTATCAGGCCTCTTTTTTCGAAAATAGCCTTTTGGCCGCAAAGACCACTGGCCTCTCTTAGTCTAGTTGGCTAAAAGAAATCGGCGCTTTTTGGCCAGCGAACAAAAAACGAAAAATCGCCTTTCGCCAAAAGATAGTTTAGGCCAGAGTTTTTTTTAGCCCTAACGAGGCCAGGGCGAAAATCGGACGCTAATCAAAGACGAAAAAGCCACGAAAAAAAAGATCAAGGGCGCGGCGACCCAAAAAAAAGCCGCGTTCGTTAAAGGCTAAATAATTTCTAATCCCGCTTAATAAAACAAATTAGCTCTGGTAATAAATGGCTATTGTAAATTACGCGAATTTTAAAAAAGAGGAATATTTTTTAGACTAAGAAAAAGGAGAAAAAAAAAAGAGCCTAACCAAAAATCGCCTAAAAAAATTACCGTATTCTTAAAGAATATAAAGTTTTAATTCCATAGATCCAACTCCAAAAACGCGATCCTGGTATAAAATACGGCTTAAAAAAATTACCAAATTTATGTGGCGGTAAAAGATATAAGTTAAGGGTAAAAAGGCGAAACATATAGGCGAGGGCAAAAATCGCCTTATGTATTACGCAATATCTTAACGGAAAAAATCACTTTTGCTCCCTGTACGCAAAGAGAAAAACAACCTCGCCTGTTAATGAACAAAGCAAGTTTTCGGCGATTTTTAAAGACGACAATCTTTATGTTTCATAGAATAAAATGTTAATAAAATGTTTGCGTAATTAAAAATACAATTTCAAATACGCAACGTCTATTAGGAAAAATTCTGGCGGCTAGGGAACAGAAACCAAATACAATTGGTCGCGCGTTATTGGCGCGTGGTTAGGACTTTTTCTTGGCTAAGCGCAAACTCGAATCAATAGACCAAAGTCCGCTAAGCCGCTTAGTTAGCCATTGATCGCCTTTTTCACGGGCTGAATTTGTCCAGGCGAATAATCTTAAGCCGACGCGTATTTTTTTATTGTTTTTTAGAAATCTTGAAGTATAATAGTCAAACGCGTATTAACTGTTTTTTCTCTAAAAGCCTTGAGTTAGTTAAATTTTGAAACGCGCTGATAAAATCTGGCCTGCCGCAAATTAAATATGCAATAGGCTATTTAGTTTTTTTTTAAAATTCCATGTTTAAAACCATATTTATTTACTAAAACCATATAATATAGCCAGAAATTTTTTGGAGACAACCATGAAAAATATCGACAAAATATTTTCAGAATCGCTCAAATATTTTGTCCAGCAAGAGCGCTCGCAGAGAAGCTTCGCCTCAAAAGTCGGGATTTCGGCCCCGTACTTAAACGATCTTCTCAACGGTCGACGGTACGGGGAAGATCAGACCAAGCGGAAGATCGCCACCGCCTTAGGGTACCCAGATCGACACTACGAGGACTTTCTGGACATTGGCCGCATCATTTTAAACGGCACCTCGGTGGCGGACAACGAAAAGTATACCGGGCCCAGCGAGGAAGCCTTACGCGCTCGGGGTTTTTTGTCTATTGACTACTCCGAGCGGCTGGTTTTGGATTCGGAAAATCTTATCCCAGTGACTGTTGAGGCTAAGAAGTCCCAAGCCGTCGTCCATGGCCCGACTATCCGTCGTTCCAGTAACGCAGGGCTCCAGGCCTTTAAAGTTCCAGACGAAAGCATGGAGCCTTTCCTTTCGAAAAACGACTTGGCCGTGTTTGACGTGGCCTTAAATACTCCTGAGATCATTCGAGACGGACAAACCTTCGTGGTCTGCCTAGAGCCGGATACTGGCCAGTGTACGGTTAGGTACCTTAGCTGGGCGGAAAAAAATAAGACGATCATGTGCTTGTCGGAAAACCGACGTTTTAAGCCAGTGGTCACCTCTATTACCGACGTGACCATCGTCGGGCGGGTCATCTGGTCGACCCACGTTCTTTGATTAATACTTTCCGCGGTATTTTTTAGCCGCCGAAAATCTCTTTTTTGGCCCAAACTTTCGTTCCATCTAACCTAAACGTTTTGGGCTCTTTATCGGCCTTTAAATTAAGGGATTAAAGGGTTTTAGCCTTTCTCGTATTGACGGATAAAAGCCACAAAGAATCATTAATTGACTAATATCTTTTCCATAACTCTTAGGGCATTTGGGGAAGACGACTTGGGGCTATTGGCCGTTTTGGCGAATGGAGGCTCAACAAATAATCAAAACCGCTAAATTTTTTAGCCTATTTTTTATACTTTAGGCTTATTACATTATTGTATAACATCTTAATAATATATAACAAACACATATTATAATTTAAATAGCTATATTATATGATTTATTTTGCTTGTAAATTATATAAACTATAAAAATAATTAAAAAAATCACTTACGTATTTAGGTCTGGCCAAAAATAATGGCCAGACCTTTTTTTGTCTAGATTTTTTGTCTAGATTTTTTCAAGTTTTGTTGTAACTTTTTTTGTTTTCCGGCCGTTAACTCTCTCTACGGCCGAATCCCTGGAAGTGGCTCTTTATTAAGCGAGACCTTAGGCGTAAATTTTTGGGTGGGTATTTTCGGCGACCTAACGGCGCAAGGAACCCGGCTTTGACACAAGCCACAGGCGTACCCACCCACCAGATCTGGCCAAGTGGCCTCAATATAAGGGGTTGTTATCTTTAAGTAAGCCGCGCACTTGGTTTTATCGCGCCCTTGTAAAGTGATGGCCCCGACTGGACAGCGGGCCACGCATAAGCCACAGGACCCGGAATTAAACCACAAGCAATGCTTATGGTACTCGTGGTCCCCATAATCCCTTTCGGTTACGGGCAGAGGATGGTTAACGATCAAAGAGCCCATCCGGTGAGCTTTGCCGACTTTGGTGATGAGCCCGTCGCACAAGCCAAAGGTACCTAAACCAGCGGCGAAGCCCGCGTGCCGATGCGACCAGGTGGAGGCGATCTGAAAAGCCTCGCTGGTTAAAGTTTTAAAGCCCGGCGAAAGATCGGGAACCACGGCTTTTACGCCTCGCTCGGCTAAAACGTCCACCAGCCTTAAAGCCAAGCCGTCGACCGTTTTAGGATGCGCGTAGCGACTGCGGACCCAACCTTCCGAAGGCCATTGGGTGGCCCGATTGTGCTCTCGCATGGTCTTCCCAGTTTGGGGAAGGACAAAAACCATAACCCAGAGTTCACTGGCCATAGCCTCCGGGTTAAGGCCACTAAACGCCATTTTTGGAGTCAAAAACGCGGGGTCGACCGCGGTTTTAAAAGTCTCCCAGATGAGGTCAGCCCCGGCGGCGTAACCAAAAATAGGCTGACCAAAGGCTTTTTCCCCTGGTCGTAAGGGATTGCCGTTGTCGTTGCCCGGGCCCGCCAAAAATTCGACGGCCGCGGCCTCAAGGCTCGCGGCTAGACTTAGGGGCGAGTAACTCATGGGGGCTCCTTTTTTTTGGCTAAGACGTAAAAAAGGCTTTTTCGTTTATCCGTCTAACCGTTAAAATTAGAGCTAAAGCTTCCATTTAGACCGAAAACCCAGCCAAAAAACCAAAAGTCGTAAAAAAGCTCGCCTTTTTTTGGTGTCCGCCGGTCTTAGAAGTTTTAAAAGCTTTGTTTTAAAAAATAATAAATAATATCTTATATTTTTTTATATAATTAACTAAAAACACAACTGATACGCCAAAAAACCAGCTGGTCAAAAACTATCCTTGAAATATAAACCAAAAAATCGACCGCTCAAAAAATATCCTTGAAATATAAGCCCACAACCGACCGCTCAAAAAATATCCTTGAAATATAAGCCCCCAACCGACTGGTCAAAAAATATCCTTGAAATATAAGCCCAAAACCGTTTACAATCTTTTACCATTAAGGACTTATAATTTATGGGCTAAAAAGTCAATCTTCAAAAAATAGGCAGGCGCGGCTTTTTTAGTCGCGGCCGCGTTTTCGATTCGCGATAATGATCGACCTAAAGCTCTTTTTAGAGAATTTACGGTCTTCCCACTGGTCGGGATCGCGACTAATGGGTCTGGCTAGAACTAACTTATGAACGCTAAGAAATAGGTCAAACGCCCCTATAGCTCAGTTGGATAGAGCACAGGATTCCTAATCCTGGCGCCGCGCGTTCGAATCGCGCTAGGGGCACCAATTATCAAAAGATTATTTTAAATTTTGGGGTAAATAATGTAGAGAAAGTCAACTATCCCCGACTAAAGTCGGAAGCTTGTAAGAGCCTTCGGTTGACCAGGGAAAGCGGTATCCAACCCGCTACGTTATTATTAGGTTCAAGACCGACGTTGGGACGCTTCCTCAGTCCCAACCTCTCGAAGCCCCGTTTGCGGACAACCGTCTAGGCAAGGACGAAACGGAACGAGGCGTAACGCCGGATAATAACATTCCCGAAGGGAATTTTAAACAGGCTCGTAAGGGCGCTTAATCAAGGAAATTATAATGGTTTATGTTTTAGGCGCTGCCCAGCCTGCCTGTCCGGCCCCGCTCTCCCAAAAGGGCTAGGCTCTTGTTGGAACGGGGCCGAGCCGTCGGGTTTCGCTTAAGGCCATTCACTATCGTCTTAAAAGACAAGAATTCATCAACCCGCGTTCTTTAGCCGCTCTCTATTAAATTTGTTTTTTCTTTAAAAATTTTATGGCGCCGCCTATGACTTTTCCGGTCAAGGCTAAGGCCTTGTTAACGGCTCTGGCCAATTATTTAAATCAGCCAATCACCCCAATAGGCGAAGAACCTTTGGCTTCGGTCTTAATTGGGCATTGTAAAATTGTGTTTAGCCTAAGCGAAGGCGGCCAATATCTTTTAAGCCAGGCCACGGTGACCAAGCTGCCCACGGACACGCGACGGGA
>JAIROO010000232.1 GCA_031257535.1 Deltaproteobacteria bacterium | reverse complement strand
CTTGAAAATGCTCTTGACCAGGAGCCAACCAGTTTTTAGGGTTCCAAACCGCCTTCCACGTTCCTTGGTCCTTCGCGGAGCTTAAGGGAGGGGTAAAATCGCTAGCCGGGGCGGTAGTCGCCCCCTTAGGCGAACTAACCGTGACGAATTCGCCTGGGGCTCCGAATTCGCCTGGGGCTCCGAACTCGTCTGAGGCTACGACTCCGCCAGGGGTTAGCGCTCCGCCAGTAGTAACGACTCCGCCAGTGGCGACGACTCCGCTAGGGGTTAGCGTTTCGCCTGGGGCGGGGATTTTGGCGAACGTTAGCTCCACGCCGTAATGGGTTATGGGCTTAAAATTCCGGATAGCCTCTTCCCTTTCCACCACCATGCGTAAAGCCGGAGTTTGCACCCGGCCGGCGGAAAGGTTTTTGCCAGCCACCCCAGTGACCGCGGGGGAGACGCTATAACCAACTAAACGGTCGAGGGAGCGACGGCCTAATTGGGCTTGGACTAAGCGCTCGTCGATGGCCCGAGGCGTGGCCATGGCTTTTTTAACTGCGCTTTCGGTAATTTCCGTGTAAGCGACGCGCGGTGGATCGGTCAACCCTAAAGCTTCTTTAAGATGCCAAGCTATGGCCTCGCCCTCCCGGTCAGGGTCGGTGGCTAAATAAACTACCTCCGCTTTGGTCGTTAAATTTTTGAGATCGGCGATTATTTTTTGGCCTCTTTCCGTATCTTCGTATTGGGGCGTAAAGTCCGGCGGGTAAAGTCCGATCCGATTGAGCGGCAAATCGCGAACGTGGCCCACGCTCGCGGCCACTTTCCAATCCTGGCCTAAAATGGATTGGATTTTTTTGATTTTACCAGGGGACTCGACTATTAATAGCTTCATTAAATGACTCGTTAAGGCGATAATTAAGTTTCTTACGAAATAATCTACTCTATTAGATCCAACCAAGCCCTAATAACGGGCCATTGTTTGGGGGCCAGTCTAAAGATGGGGCCGTGGATCTAGGGACTGAATAGGGAGTTTATACACTATCTTGGAAAAATTTTCATCTGTCTTTAAAGGCTGAAATCGTCTAAACCGGTCTTTGATTTTGGCCGGGCCCCACAGGGAGCGGACCCAATGCTCTCTAATTTTGATCTGACTTAATCCCGATCTTGTCGCTATAACCTAGCGTTATGTTATCTTATATCTGTTAAAAGAAAATTAATATTCATAATTTTTTAATAACGATGTTTTAATAGTTGTATAAATTTCAAAAAAATAATAATTATAATTTTGACTGAAAAGCGCTTTTGGCTTGTCCTTCTCCCTTTTGGTCGCGGCCAATTAAGGGGCTTAATTTTCCAAAAAAACCGAAGAAGGCCAATGGTTTTGGGGGATTATTGGCGGGCGGTCCGGCCAAGCCTAATGAAATATTGTATTTTTTTTAAATAAAATTGTTTATCGGCATTTTTAGTTCTTTTATTTTAGTTTGTTTATATTTTTTTAGGGTAATTTAGTGAAAGATATATTTGGGCGTTAAGAGCCTTTGTCGCGAATCGTAAGCCTCGCCCGGGAGAAAAAACTTGTTTTTTTGACGAATTTTGGCTATAAAGGTCTAGCTTGATAAGTTAATAATTTTTCGTTTTTTGCTGTTAAATCGCTATTTTATGGCGATATGGCTAAATATTGTTTGCCCCCCAGCTTTGGCTAAACGCTCTCCTAAAAAATTTTAAGATAGTGGATTGCGTAAGGCGTTAAATTTGGCGAAAATGGTCTTTTTTTGCCACTTTAGCCTAAACTTAGCCTTTGGCGCGTAACGAGGCTTAAAACAAACGCGTTATTTTTTTCAGGCCTTATTCGCGCTGGGCCAAAAAAGCCCATTCGCGAATGGTAATCCCGCGGAAATCGGGAACGGACCCATCGCTGTAATTTCCACTGGCCGTTTTTAATGGACGACGTTTTTTCGCCTTAGCCCTGAACCTTTTCGTTTTAAAGGGCGGTCCAGCGAAAAAAAAGGAATAAGTCAGAAAACCCGCCTGAAAAAGCCGGCCTTATTTTTAGGGAAAGAAGAGTCGGCGCGTTGGATCCAAGGAATTTAAGTGGCTCCCGGATCGCGATTAAGCGGCTCCGGGTTTTTTTATTTATAGGTCGAAAACTTTGCGAGTAGGGTTAGCGTTTATTTTACTAGGGTTAAGTCTCCTGGCGGACGCGGCTTATGGGGCCAAGGGCGATTTTATTTGGTGGCGCGCCCTAGGCTACTCCATGGCTCCCGACGGCGGCCAGCTGACCAAATACGCCCTTTCTGTCAGCTCCTTACGCGATCTTACGGATTTAGAAGTCGTCTTTCGCTTGTCGCCTTACCAAAAGGCGGGAGCCGATAGAGCCTACCTTTCTGGGTCCTTTTATCGAAAATTAAGCGCGCGAGGACAAAGGGACTTTGTTTTTTATAGTGGCCAAAACGCGCGGTTAGACATCTTCGCTAAAGGCCTTTTAGGCCAGACGCCGGTATTAGCTCAGACCATGGTTTCAACTTTTGGCCAGTCGGGTTTAAGCGATCCCGAGGCCATCCCCTTAAAATTCGACTTAAATTGGCCGTCTTGGCGGCTTAAGGGGAGCGAGAGATTTTACCGCGCCCAGACCGGTCAGCCTTTGGCCTTGACTTGGCCGGGTAAAACCCTATTGGCCCAAGCCGTTCAGGACGGGGTGGTTATGGCTAATTTTCCGGGGTCAACCAAGGGCTCTTATCGTTACGCGGTCGCTCACGACCAAAACCTCGCCCAAAAAAGTTACGTCGAAAGCCCCCGGGATCTGGTTTTCGTGGCTTATTTAGACCAGGGCCAAGGTCAAGCCACCTTTTCTTTGCCAGTGTATCGGGCTTATTACGGGCAATTGGCTTACTCTAAAGGCTTAGGGGCCTTGGCCGTGGTCGTTTTGGGCGGCCTGGGGTTGGTCGGTCTTCGGGGTCGAAGGTTTAGAGTTCCATGAAAATTGGGTTAATCAGAGGCGCGATCCAGTGGCTCTCTTTTTTCGTTTTAACCTACGGGGGCCGGGTCGGGATCCATCTGGGCTCGGCTTTGCCTTGTTTCGCTTGCCCATTCGTCCCGGGTTGTGGGGGCTATTGTTATTTAATGGGCCTTCAAGGCTACATCGGCTTTGGTCTAGCCTTAGGTCCGGCCCAAGGCAAAGAAATTTTAGTGGCTTTGGGTTGGCTCGGGGTTTTTATCCTTTTGGTCCTTCTTTTAGGCAAGGCTTGGTGCGGTTTTATCTGTCCTTTTGGCCTTATTCAGGACTGGCTGACCTTTATCCGGAATAAATTGGGCCTCCGCGAAAGATATTTGTCGCCCCAAGGCAAAAAATACCTTGGCGTGGTTAAATACGTTTTTTTAGGCCTCATTGTTTTTTTGCCGCCTTTAATCGTCGCCAAGATTCTGCCGCCCGACCTTTATTTGCCATTTTGCAATATCTGTCCGGGCAAGCTTATCCTCCCGCTTTTCGCGGGGGAGACGCGCTATCTGGCCGTCAATCTCGACAACGCGGTCACTATGTGGCTCTCCTTGGCTTTAATCGTGGTCGCGGCCGTGACTTTAGTCGGGGCCTTTTTCAAAGATCGCTTTTATTGTCTGTTTTGTCCTTTTTTAGCCTTAATCCACGTTTTGCGGCCTTTAACCGCCTTAAGGCTGGTCAAAGAGCCCACTAGCTGCGTGGGTTGCGGGGTTTGCCGCCGCAACTGCCAGATGGACGTCGCCATCTTGGACCAAGACCAGGCTCAAGTTCAAACTATTGAGTGCGTCGACTGCTTAAGGTGCCTTACGGCTTGCCCTATGAGCGGAACTTTGAAATATAAATTTTTGTCCCTCACCCTTTTTGCCGCTTCCCGCTGGACGCGTTTACGTCTAAGGCCTAAACCATGACCGAGCCCTTAGATCGGTTAAGTCGGCTTTTACTAAAGGCGAAGGCCAAAGCCTTAGCCGAAGAAAACGAGACCCTGGCTTGGTTTAGGCGGCGGCCGGATTATCGCCCGGAGTTTGAGTATTTTCTCAATATCGTCGGTCAAGGCGATTTAGCGGCCATCGCCGACCGAGCGGGGCGGCCAGTTATAGCTCTTTTGTGCAATCAAAGCCCTTTGGAGCTAATCGTGGCCGCTGGTTTTCAGCCGGTTAAAATCGCCTCTGGCTCTTTGGCCGAGACCTCTTTTTCGGGTTTTGGCTGGCCGGCTTTAACTTGCCCGGTGGTTAAAGGCCTTTTAACCAGATTGGCCTTTAAATCTAGCTCGCGAAGCGTTCCTATAGTAGCCCCCGCGACTTGCGATTGGGTGGCCAAGTTTGGGGAAATGGCCCGTTTCGCCCTGCCCGCGCCGCCCTCGGTCGCGTATTTGGATCTGCCGCGATTTAAACAAGACCCTTTTAGCCAAAAAAAGTGGTTAAGCGAGGTTTATAAGCTAAAAAATTATCTTGAGGATTTACGGGGAGGACCCATAACTCGGGCTAACCTTTTGGCGGCCATCGCCGACTTAAACGCGGCTTACGCGGCGTTCCTTAGTTTAAAAGCCGCCCGGCTCAAAGGCCAACTGTCTTTATCTTGGTTTTTGCTGATTGTGGGCTCTTTTTTTGGCGATACTCCTCGCCGCTGGGCCGAAAACGCGCGCCGTTTAACCTTTAAGTCTAATGGCTCTAACTCTTTAGCCAAGGTTTTTTTAGCGGGCTCGCCTATTTTTTTCCCAAATTTTAAATTGCCCGCCTTGATGGAAGAGGCGGGGTTAACGACGGTGGCCGACGATCTCTGCTCTTCGGAGCGGATTTTTCCGCCTGGCCAAGTCCTTGAGGACTCCTCGCTACCTGGGCTTTTGGCCTCTTTAGCCGGTCGTTACCACCAAGGCTGTCTGTGTCCGACATTTGGGGACAACGACCGGCGGATCAACAACATTTTAGGCCAAAAAAACGAGGCTGGCTTTACGGGCGTGGTTTTTACGGTCTTAAAGGGTTGCCATCCTTACGATCTGGAGAGCTCCCTTTTAGAGCCAGCCTTAAAAGAGAGAAATTTACGTTTTTTGCGCTTAGAGACCGATTACGCCGCCGAGGACCGCCAAAACCTTTTGACGCGCCTGGAAGCCTTTGGTCAGAGCTTAAAAGGAGAGCCAGGTTTTTAAGTGAAAGTCAAAGTTGGAGTCGATTTGGGCAGCGCCGCCATTAAGGTGGTCTTAACCGATGGGGCGGCGATCTTGTGGCGGGGTCAAACGCCCACGGCCCCGGGGCAAGAGATATTAGCCAAAAAAGTCCTCAAAAAGGGCCTAAGCGAGCTAGGTCTAACCGAGAGCGCGGTAACCAAAGTCGTGGCCACGGGTTACGGCAAGGGTTTGTGCGGTTTAGCCGAAGAGCGGGTCGACGAAATTACGGCTAACGCCACCGGCCTTTATCGCTTAAGCCAAGGCCAGGGGCGGCTCATCGTCAACATCGGGGGCCAGGATCTAAAAATTATCCATTTAGACGAGCGCGGTCGGGTGGCCGATTTCAAAATGAACGATAAATGCGCCGCCGGCACGGGGCGATTTTTTGAACTCGCGGCTCGCCTTTTGGACGTCCCTTTAGCCGATTTTGGGGCTTTAAGCGAAAAAGCTAGCTCTGTAGTGACCTTAAACAGCACCTGCGTGGTTTTCGCCGAAAGCGAGATGGTCTCCCTAATGGCGACAGGCGTGACCGCTGGCGATATCGCGAGCGCCCTCCAAACTTCGGTAGCTCGGCGGGTGGCGAGTCTGGTTGGCTCGGCTAATCTAGGCGCCGGGGTCTGGTTAGACGGGGGACCGGCCTTAAATAAAGGTCTGGTCAAAGCTCTGGCCGACGAGCTTTTGGCCGAGGTTTTTGTCTTACCCGAGCCCCAGTATACGGTCGCCTTTGGGGCCGCCATAACCGTTTAGCCTCTCGATTTGGAGGCTTAGAAACGTTTGGCGGCGGTTTTTTTAAGGGTTTTTGGCCTTTGTTAGCTAAAGGGCCTATTAGTTTTGTTTTTTTGGGGGTTATCTGGCCTTAGCTTTTTTGACCAAAATAAGCTTTTTTGGATTTTTTTAGACTTTTTTAGATTTTTTTTGGTTTTTGGGGTTTTGGGTTTTTTTGGGGGTTTTTTGTTTTTTTTTTGTTTTTGGGGGATTTTTTTGATGTTTTTTTTGAGGCTTTTTTGGAGCTTTTTTGGGCCTTTTTTGAGCCGTTAGGACCAATTATGAAATTTCGACTTTTGACCGTGGCCGTGGGTTTTTGGCTTTTGACGCTGGCGAGCGTAAGTCTCGCCGGCCCGGCGACCTTGGACCCAGAATTAGGGGAAATTTTGGCTTTAAAGGTGGCCAAGATTTCGCAGGAAGCTCGTCTCTCGGTCGTTTACGTCGAAAATAGAGCCGAAGGTCCAGGGGTGGCCGGGCGGGGCTCGGTTTTAAACGCCATTGTCCAAAAAGCCGGGGGCCTAACTCCTTCGGCTTTGGGGACCGAGGAATTTACGCCTTTGACTCCCAGTTTGTGGCGACAATTAAATCCCGAGGCGGTGGTCGTGGCCAGCAAAGACGAGGCGGCTTTAACCAAATTTTTAAGCGCCCGAGCCTATAAGAACGCTCCGGCCGTCAAAAATAAGCGGATTTTGGCCTTTCCCGACGGCTTAGTGGCCGTGGCCGCCGAGTACGAGGTCTATTTCGCGGCGTGGCTCGCGGGAACCCTTTACCCCGAACGCTTCGCCAAAGTCGACGACTTAGTCCGCCCGCAAAGAATAATTTCTCAAAAGCCCTTAAAATTGACCTTACCCTACGTTTCCGAGGCCGCCATCGTCGACAGCCGGATCTTGGATTTTGTCCACCGGACTTTGCTTATTCGGTTTAAAACGCCCCAAAAAGTCTTATCCACTAATGACGGGGCCCTAAGCGACATCCTGACCGTGGGCAACTCCTATACGCCGGCTCCTTTATGGCCAGTGGCCCATATGATTGGTTACGAGGGGACCGTAAACTTACTTTATCAAGTCTTAAACTTAAACCAGAAGCAGGCCGCCATTATGGGCACCGGGGCGGATCTGAATAACCTCGTGGTCGTTAGTAAAACCTATAAAGACCTCACGGTGACTATTTTAGTAACCGCGGGGGTCGAAGGCAACGCCATTCGGGCCGGGTCGGACGTGGGGGCTTATTTTGAGCCAGGCACCATTAACGTAATAATTTTAAGTAATCGCGAGCTGACTAGCGGGGCTATGGCCAACGCCATTATTTACGCGACCGAGGCTAAAACGGCCGCTTTGTGGGAGATGGACGTAAGGAGCGTCCAAACTGGTTTATTAAACCCGGCCACTGGCACGGGGACCGATAGCGTCGTCGTGGTTAGCGGGGCGGGGAAAAAAATCACTTACTCGGGCGGCCACACTAAGTTTGGCCAGCTTTTGGCGGAGGCGGTCAAAGAAGGGGTAAGGGAGGCTATTTTTCGGCAAAACGGCAAAACGGCTAAACGCGCCCCCCAAGAACGCCTGGCCGAAAGGGGCCTTTACTACCCAGACTTAGAGCCCCTGTTAGCTAATCCCCGTTACCAAGGCTTTTTAGAGCTGGCTTTCGCTCTCGCCGACGCGAACCGATTTGGCCAGGTCAGCGATCTATCGGCTTTTCAAAACTTGGCCCTTATGGTGGCCGAGGAAGTGGCTGGCCGAGAAGTGACTAAGTTAGAGTCTAAAAAAACTGGCGATCTAACCCCCGAGCCCTTGTCCTTGGCCCTAAGGGCTTTAACTACGGGTTTAAGCTTAAAAGGCCAGCCTTAATTTTTAGGGCGTAAAAGAGGGCGGAAAAAATATTTTTTTAAGGCTTTTTAGCCAGCCCCAAAGTAGCTTGGCCTTCGCGACTTCAAAAAAAGAAAAAAATTTAGATATTAACGTTTAATAATTTTTTAAAAATATGTATTTTTTATTTGGCAATTTAAGGTTATTTATAGAAAATTTATTAAGTTCCTTTTGTTGACGCGCTCGTAAAAACCCCCCTTTTTAATTTTTGAGGGCTTGTTTATACACAATATATAGTGGCAGCAACACCTTTATATTAGCATTTGTAGTAGAGCAACGCGCCTAAAATTTCAAAACAGGGGTTTTTACGAGACCATCTTTGTTGCCGTAACGCCCCTTTAAAGAAAATTTTGCCACTACTTGTTTCTTTTAGTCGCGTTTTAAGCTATCTTCTTTGCGGCTAAAAAGACGCTAAAAAACTAGCTAAAAAATAAGGCGACTACTTTAAAGGGAGGATCTTGTTTTGGGAAAAACGCCGATTAATATTTCCCAGATAATTGAAAAGGCCTTAAACGAGGAGAATTGGCTTTGTCCCGTTTCTAGTGTTTTGTGGGTTACGGCGTGTTGTTAAAACTTTAAATGATCCGTTTCGAGCAGATACAAGATGTAGCCCCTGTTCAGTGAATT
>JAIROO010000217.1 GCA_031257535.1 Deltaproteobacteria bacterium | reverse complement strand
GAGTCTTGGTTAGGCTCGGCGGATTTGGTCAAGTCTTGGTTAGGCTCGGCGGATTTGACCAGTCCTTGCGGCTCGGCTAAATCAGAGTCTTGGCCTTTGGGAACGATCTTAGGCGTGGCTTTATCTAAATCAGAGGATTTTTTAAGGGGCTTAGCTTTATCTAGAGCCAAAGCGGTTTTGGCGGGCTCAACTTTGTTTAGGCCAAAAGACCCTTTAGAGGGACTTGGGGTTAGGTCGTCCTTAGCTGGGCTCTTTGGGGTTTTAGGTTCTAGGAGCTGGTTTAAGCGCCGAGTCACGGGGTCATTTAAAGGGCTGGGACCCTTAGCTAAAGACGCGTCTTGAGCGATACCTGGGTAACTTTTTCGCGGCGGACGTTTAAATGGGCCGCTTTTAGCCGCGGCCTGACCCCGGGCCTTAAAACCTAAACCTTGACCTTCTTGGTGGTCGGTGGGTCGCCCATCCGGCGAGTTCTGATTAGTGGCTTGACTCAAAAGTATCCATCTCGGGCTAAAAAAGGCCGCCTAAACATCTCACTCTAAAAACGACTTAAAACGCGAAAAAAACAAATCTTACGAGCGAATGTCGGAAAGAAGCCAAACGGCCTTATAGCTTATGAAGAAAAATTTTGACTTTTAGTCAAAGCGAAATAAGACCTCGAGCCTAAAAAGAAAAGGCTCAAAGAGCATTATAAACCAAGTCCGCTTTTCCCAAAAGGCTTTTAAAGAAAAAACCCTAAAACCCTCTATATTTCTCGTAATAAGAAGAAGGTCTGAGTGGGGCGATAAACAACCTAAAATACCGAAGCTATTTTAGAGCAAGATTTAGGCCAAAACATCATTAAGGGGTCGGCCTAAAGTCCGTCTAGAGTTCGATGTTTAGTTTCGGGTAAAAGTTTGATCTAGATTTTGGCCAAGATTTCGGTCAGGGGTGGACAAGGTTTCGGTCAAGGATGGACAAGGTTTCTGTCAAGGGTGGCCAAGATTTCTGTCATAGATGGACAAGTTTTCGGTCAAAGGCGGACAAGTTTTCGGTCAAAGGTGGACAAGGTTTCGGTCAAAGGTGAACAAGGTTTCGGTCAAAGGTGAACAAAATTGCGATCAAAAAGATGGCATAATTTTGACTAATAGCACCGCGACTCAGGCTAAGATTTCGACTAAAGCTTCAAATAGATGTTCAAATATGCTTCAATTTAGTATAGTTCAAGCCATATTTCGAACTTCGTTTGAAAAATTTAGCGATCCTTCATTGCCTAAAAACGCGACCGCCCAGATTTAACTAATCTAGCCGAATCAGAGTTGGGGTAACTATCAAGTAACCGCCGCATAGACTCCATGGCCCCAGGCCCATCCCCTAAGCGGCTTTGGCTATAAGACATTTTTAACAGATAATCAGGAGCTTTGGCGGAGGATGGGTAGTCGACGATCCCTTGCTGAAACTCGCTTAAGGCTCGACTAAAATCCCCTCGCGCGTAAAAACACTCGCCTAACCAATAGCGGGCGTTAGGAGCTAAGGGACCAGTGGGATCTTCGGCTAGCATGGCTTCAAACGCGGCTGCCGCCTCCGCGTAACGCCGAGATCGGACCTGGCTTAAAGCCCTTTGATAGCGGGTCCAGTATTTTGAGCGCCTAGGATTTGTGACGAGAGGACCAGACGCTGGAGCCGGAGTCAATTCCGGGGACCTAACGCCAGGAATTGGAGGAGGAGCCCAAGAAGAAGTAGGACTTTTGACTAGCTCCTCTAAACGGCCCACCCGACCAGATAACTCGTCGAACTCAGCCCTTTCCACGGGTTTAGAGTAAGATCCGCCGAACAGGGTACAGGCCGCCATAGCCAATCCCATCGATAACCAGATAACGCTAATCTGAATTATTTGGGTCACCAGTTTCATTTTGATAAATTTACCAAAAATCTGATTCTAAATAAAGAGCTATTTATCATGCGCTTATTAGCTGAGAAAATAAACTCTTTCCAAGACTTTTTTCCCCCTAAAACCACGCCAATAAAACTAGAGGACTTTGGCGGTCGACGGCTTTTGGCGCGAAAATTATCCAAAAGATCTAGCTCTTTTAGCCTTTTTCTTTTTTTTATGATGTTAAAACATTTATATAGATTAATTTTTCATATTATAAAGTTGTATGTATATTATATTATCTTAGACACATCATTATACTATAATTTTGAATTATAATTAAATATACAATACGTATACTAGTCTAAAAATATTTTAAAATTATCTTTAGACTTTTTATTTGGCGAATGAGTCGATTATATATCTTATAATTTTATATATGGATAGTCTAATGATAGGTTATATTGTTTGTAGTTGGGTTTATGAGGAGACGTGGTAAGAGGTTAAAAGAGGGTGGGATCGCGAACCCGCGCTAATGGTCCGGTCTTGGTTCGATTATTTTTACGGGATTGACCTAAAAAAGGCGAGGCCTTAACGCTAATATTATCAACCTAGCGACGAGAAAAATCTGGAATGAAAGTTAGTATAGAGTCTTACCTTAAAATAACGTTTAAAATATCTTAAAACAAACAAAAAAGGCGGGCATTCACTTCAAAGAGTGGAATCCCCGCCTTTTATGTTGGAGTTCTTTATTTCTCGTTTTAAGACGCGTTTATTTCACGTTAAACCGAGCTTTTTAAACAATCTCCGAGACGCTTTTCCGAATAATAGACTGAGCCAGTTCTTCAGAGCTAACCTTATAGGTTCCAGCGGCGATCCTGGCGGTTAAATCAGCCACCTTCTCAGACCTGACGTCTGGAGCTATGGTCGCTAACTCCATGGCTCTTTGGTAAAGCCGAGAGCTGGTGGAGATATTGACCCGATCCTCTTCCTTGGCCTTAGTTTCCTCGGTGGCTGAATCAACTGACAACCGCCCTAAGTTCAAACGGCCAGAGTTGTCGTTCTTCTTATTGACGACCAGCTGGTTGTTGGTTGGATCAATTTTCATGACTCTTCTCCCTCGTCTAGCGTCAGATTGTCCTCAGGGGATCTAATTGGTTTAGTCGGACCCAACATTGTGCGGTCGACTTTAATAGCCACCAATTTTTTTAACTGTCGCCAGAGCATTCTATTTGTTGGGCGATCCACGAACGCCCCACCTTTTTTATTGGCTGTCTCTGGATCCAAACTCATATCCAGAAAGCTAATCTCGCCAGTCTCAAACCTTAAACCTAAAGCCAAGCCAGGCAAACCGTGATTTTCGCTTAATTCGGACAAGGCCACGTAAGCCGGATTAGCTGAGGCCAGATCCCCTCTTTGGGGGTGCTTTTTGGCCTGGTTGACAAGTTCAGCGATGGCTTTACGAGCCACAAGACCAATGATGGCCGTCCTCGGGGCGTCGACCTCGTCGTCCTGGAACCGGAAAGCCCCGGATAGGGCGTCTTTCAGTTGACCGCCCAGGTTTCTGACCAACTGGCCCATCCGCCCGGTTTTTTCGGCCACCTTGTGGTTTTCCCCCCGACTAATTAATTTATCGGCAGAACGCGTTTTAACTTTAACGAAATAACTAATTTATTTTCGAAAAATTTACGTCCGTCGCCTTAGGTTTATCTTAGAGGAAGGGAGAGCTACGACTAAAAGACCAAAAAACGCTGTCTTTTGACTTCTGGCCCTTAGCTAGTTAAGCAAGTTTGAAGCCATTTTTTAAAGGGCCTTATTTCTCCTCTTCCCAGCCTCCAGTTTAATTACTCCTTTATTATAGTTTACTTCATTCGGAAAACGAAATTTTTCCACCTGTGCAATTGGACAAGGTTA
>JAIROO010000197.1 GCA_031257535.1 Deltaproteobacteria bacterium | reverse complement strand
CGCTTCCTCGTCGTAGCGACGCTGACGGCCACTGGTGCGCAAAGGGCTAAAGTAGCCGTCGAATTCGCTTTCCCAGTAGCGTAAAGTGTGGATCGGCACATTGGTCAGCTCCGACACCTCGCCGATGGTCAGCCAGTCTTTTTTAATTATCATAGGCATGTGTCTAATCCTCGTTGGAAAGTGTTAGTCGCGTGAGGACCAATGGTCCGTGACAAGTTGTAAAGCAAATAAGGCGCCAGAATTTTTTTTGAAAATAAATCCTTGATAATTGGGGGTTTGTTAAGTTATCTTGAAGGACTAGGCATTATTTTCCCATAATTCGCTTAACGGATTGCCCAGAAAAAGGGCCATAATCCCCTCAAGGCTCGCTTTAAAAAATTTAGCCAAAAAAATTTAGATAGGCGTTTTTGATATTCGCGGGTTCGATTAGGTCGTAAAATCATTTAAAAGGGCGTAGAAATTTATGAGGCGTAAGAGCTATATACGTAATTTTTTAATTTCAACTACCTTATATTCGCTATATACGCAGTTAAAATTTATAAGGGAGCGTTTTCGCTGGCCTTATATCGCCTAAAAGGCCTTTATTGTTTTAGATCGCCTATTTTTGGCCGCGCGTTAAGCTCCTTTCGGCCAACGTTTTTTAGTTATAGCCAAAAATCTTAAGCCCTTAGTCCTGGCCTATGCCGCGGCCAGGGGCTAAATTTTTGGGGCTTACGGTTAAGCTATAAAATGTTCTTCGCTCGCCCGCCTCAATTTTCTTCGCTCTTTGTTAAAGACTAAAAGCTGTGCTAATATATGAAAGATTAGGCGTCGTTCCCTTTTCGGGCTGGCCATAACGCTGGTAAATAAAGGCTTTTTTTATTGGTAACGACGTAAATTCACTGTTTTTAAAGGTGATTTATATGCCCATGGATTGGGAGGAGTGGCAGAAAAGCCGTCAGAAGAATCAACCCCGCCGCAAGAGCGAGGGCAATAACGGCCAAGGCGGCTCTAACGGCTCCGGAGGGTCGAGCCACAACCTGGAGAACTTTATAAAAAAGTTGAAGTCTTCCGGGGCGGGGCGACCATCGGTTTTGATCGTCGCGGCCATCGTCGTCCTCTTATGGCTGGCTTCGGGCTTTTTTATCGTAGAGACTTACGAGTGCGGGTTGATCAAAAGGTTTGGCCAATACCATTCAACCGTGGAGCAAGGTTTAAGGTATCACTGGCCTTGGCCCATTGAAAGCGTCATCAAGGTCAACTACAACCAGATCCGCCAGTTTGTCGTTGGCGGCGACAACTCAGGCTCAGAGGAGGCCACTATGCTGACTGGCGACGAGAACATCGTCAACATTCAGTTCGTGGTCCAATATAAGGTCGACAACCCTCAATCTTACGCCTTTTTAGTTTACGACCCTGATAAGACCATTAAAGACGCGGCTATTTCAGCCATGCGCGAGGTCATTGGCCGAAACACCATAGATGGGGCTTTGACGGAAAGTCGGGCCAAAATCCAGGAAGACACCAAAAGCGTTCTCCAAGGCATGATGCTGAAATATAATACCGGGCTCGCCGTTAATAACGTGGAGTTGTTGGACGTGCACGTGCCCAAGGACGTCATGCAGGCTTTTAAGGACGTGACCTCGGCTCGCGAAGATCGGGCTCGGGCCGTTAACGAGGCCACGGCTTATAAAAAAGGTCGTTTGCCCGAGGCCGAAGCCAAGGCTTTTTCCTTGGTGGCTCAAGCCGAAGCCTATAAAGTCGAGCGGGTGACTATGGCTAAAGGCGAGGCCGAAAGGTTTTTGGCTCTTCTAACCGAGTATCAGAAAGCCCCGGAAGTGACCCGTCAACGGCTACTTTTAGAAACCATGGATAAGGTTTTGGGCCGGACGGACAAATACGTCGTGTCTGGGCGGAATAGCCAGTCGGTTCTGCCTTTATTGGGTTTAAATCAGCCCCTTTCGACGGCCATCGCCCCCGTTTCTTCCGCCCCGGTAGGAAAAAAATGAAACTGTCCCTTTCCAGTTTAATCCTAATAATCGTCGCCTTGAGCGTTATTATTTCGTCGATTTTTTTTACCGTCGATCAAACTCAAAAGGCCATTGTTCTGCAGTTCGGCGAGCCCGTCGGGGGAGTTCGCCTGCCCGGGCTCCACGTGAAAATCCCTTTTATCCAAAAGGTCGTGGCCTTTGAGAACCGTTTAATGGAATACGACGTGGCCGCGGCGGAGATTTATTCGGGCGACAAGAAAAACTTGGTGGTGGACGCTTTCGTCAGATGGCGAATCGAAGACCCTTTACTTTTTTATCGCCGTTTTAAAAGCGAAAATAGTTTCTCCATCATCGAGGAAGCCAAAAGCCGCTTGGGGGGCATTATTATTGGCGAGTTGCGTCGGGAACTGGGCCTTCACAATATGATCGACATTATTTCCCAAAACCGCGGCTCCATCATGGAAACCGTGACCGACTTTAGTAACCGCAAGCTGGCCGGGGATACCCGCGACACGAACGCTGGACTGGTCGTCGTCGACGTGCGCATTAAAAGGGCTGACCTCCCGCCCCAAAACCAAAAAGCGGTTTACGACCGCATGCGCACCGAGCGCGAGCAGCAGGCGACCGAGTACCGCAGCGAGGGTCGCCGCGATGGCCAGATGATCATGGCCCAGACCGACCGGTCGGTGCGGGAGACCATCGCCGAGGCCGAGCGTCAGAGCCAGGTTATCCGTGGTCAGGCCGATTCCGAGGCCGCGGCCATTTACGCCAGCGCCTTTGGCCAGGATCCAGAGTTTTACTCTTTTCGGCGGTCGCTAGAGTCCTACCAGAACGTCTTAAGCGACCGGAGCGTCATCCTTTTGGATCCCGATTCCATGGAGTATCTCCGTTATCTTGGGCGAGTTGGCGAATATACCCCCTCGCTCGCTCCCCCCGAAAACCCTGAGCCCAAGGAGCCGCCTTCAGCCAGCGAGTAAAAGGCGAGGGGTCTTTAAGGCCGCCAAAGGAACGGACTATGGCGTATTTTTACTTAGGGCTAGCCTTTTTAGGGGCCGTGGCTCCTTACAGTTTTCTGGGGCAGTTTTTTGTGGCCTCTGGTCTGAATTTTGGCGAGATCCGGGCTCAGATGTGGGTTAACCCGGTGAGCAGTTATTTTGGCTTAAACGCTTTAATCTCTTCCTTGGTCACCCTTTTATTTATTTGGAGCGAGGGGCGGCGCCAGAAAATGAAGGGTTTGTGGCTGCCACTTTTAGCCACCTTATTAGTTGGGGTTTCCTGTGGTTTGCCTCTTTTCCTTTATTTAAGGCGCGTTTTTATGGATCGACCCCAGGTCGCCCCTTTGGAAATAGCGCCTCCCAAATCAACCCGCTAAACGGGCGACTTCTAAAAAGCCGGGCTCTTAAGGCTTTTAGATGGTATATTTTTTTAGTCGCGGAGAAGGCTAATGGCCGAGAATATTGTCGACATTTCCGTGGAGACGGAAAACGAAGGCGAAATCGTCGTTGAACAGTTGGAAAAGGTCGTTCTGACTAAGGGCGTTTGGTCCACTATTATTTTTCGTTATCGCGAGCGCAATCGCAAAACCAACGAGTTTGGACCGCCTAAGGCCACTTTACGCCGGTACCAAAAGTCTAAGGGCGTTTACCGGAAACGGGACGCGGTTAACCTAACCTTAGATTCGGCGACCCTTTTGATCTCCGTCTTACAAGACTGGATTGACCAGGGCTTATTAGGCCCGGGCAATAAAAACGACGAGTCGGAAAAATGGGAGGAATAGGCCTAACATCCCCTTTTTTGGGCCTGATTCCTGGCCAATCCCGCCCCTTTTGGGGGGCGGCCGGGGTTTTTGGACTTTTTTTTGGTTTTAGGATGATCCATGTTTGAATTGAAAGTGACGAGTCGTTTCGCGGCCGCCCACAATCTTCGGGAGTTTCACGGGCGCTGCGAAAATCTTCATGGCCATAACTGGTTCGTGGAAGTCCGGGTTACGGCCAAGGAATTAGACCGAACTGGTTTGGTCATTGATTTTGGCGTCCTCAAAAAGCTCTTAAACGAGACTTTGGATCTTGTGGATCACAAGTACTTAAACGAGCTTGAGTATTTTAAGGTCGACAACGTGTCCTCGGAAAATATCGCCCGGTTTATTTTTAACCAAATGGCCCCCCAAATTAGCGCGGCCTCGGACAATCGAGTTAAGCTGACTTCGGTCTCGGCCTGGGAAAACGAAAGCTCTTGCGCGACTTATATAGCGGACTAGACTTTTTTAGCCAAGACCATAATGCCTGGCTTAATACCCAGAGCTTTGGGGCTAACTAAATAATGGTTAGCCCCTTGCCCTCTTCTTTAAATATAAGCTATAAGCCGTAAGCTTAAAAATTTAATTAGTTAGCTTTTGGAAAACCTGTTTGTCTATAGCCTCTTCTTTATCTAAAGCCTCTTCTTTGTCTAAAGCCTCTTCGTCCCGCCTAAGCCTAAAAAATAATAATTAATTTTTAGCGAGAAAAATAAGGCTATTTTTTCTCGCTAGGCCGTCGCGATCAACCTAAGGCTAGCCCAAAAAAGTTTTTAAGGGCCTTTTTGGCTAAAATTTTTTGGCTATGATTAGCCCCCTTTTTTAGAGTAAAAGACGGGTTTTTAAAGGCCAAAGCCCAAAAAAACGGGCGATTTTTAGTCGCCTTCGAGCGTAGTTTGGCTTAAATCTTGGATTAATTCCCAATAATGGGGTTTTTTAGCTTTTAAAACCTTAAAACCCGCCAAAACATGGGTCATTTCTTTTTTCGAAACTTGATAAAGCCGGGCCACTTTCAGATCCAAAAGGGCCATTTTTCCCTCAAAATCAGCCGTGGTAGCGGGGCTCGCTTTTAGGTCTAAGTCGGCCATTTCAACTAAAAGAGGCCTTAAGTCTGGTTGGCGAAAGAGGCTTAAAAGAGCCGAGTCGGCCACTATTTCGGCTAAAGTTGGGTCGGTTTCAAGATCCAGATCGGTGGGCTGAGGGAGTGGGAGGCGACTTATGAAAGTTTTGTTGACGTTCATGGCCACCGAGGCCCTTAAAAGCCAATCCACGACCAAGCTATTAAAAAGGGCCTGGACGAAAAGGAGTCTTTTTAGGCTCACGGCCGCGTACTCTACCGTTCGCTGGGCTAAGTTTAGGCGATAACGCCCAGGAATAGAGAGCCACAGAGAATTTTGGGCTCCGACGTTTGGGGGCAAGATGGCCGAGATCAGGGTTCTTTCGTTGGTGTCGCTGGCGATGGCCCGAAACGCTAAGCGCCGCTTAGTTCTTTCGGGGACAAGAAATTTAATTAAGTCTTGGTCCGTTCCTAATAAAAGGGTCAAATCCTGGGCCCGAGGCTCCGTTCCCACGCGCGCCAATTGAGATTTTAGATCGTTTTTAAGGCGAGCTAAGGCGGTCGAGGCTAGGTACTGGTCAAACTCGACTGGATCTAAGTAGTAGCGAACTGGGGCGGCCGGGGCTTGGTAAAGCCAAATGGTCTCGCCTTTGTAAAGGGGCAAAAACCCGGGTTTTTTCGCCTCGTAAAAGATTTTTTTGTCAAAAGTCGCGTCCAATTCGCGGCGAAAATCGAGCCATATGGGGTCTAAGGGCGGAAAAAGGGCGTAAAGTTTTTGGAGGATTAAGAGGTCATTTAACCCGCCTTTAGTCTCAAAGTAAGCCCAGCGCTCTGGCGAGGTGGCCTCGACCACGGCTTTGGGGTAAGGGAAAAGACCTTGGTCGCTTTCGAGATCTTTAGGGTCGGTCAGCATAAACCGCGTTAAAGTTTGTCCCTTAAGATCAGGGCCGTTTTCAATAAGAATAAGGCCATATTTATAACGATCGTGCACCTCGGGAAAGACTCCCCCCTTGTTTTCAAACCCGTCGACGCGGCTTAAGCGGTAATTTTGAAGGATATGTCGACGGATGGCCGCCGACCCGTCGTCGGTTAAAATAGCTAAGGGGAGGAGATAGCTTAAAACCCCGCCTTTAGCCAATAAACTTAAAGCCCTTTCCACAAAAAATCGAAAAAGGTTTAAGTCGCCCGCCCTTTGGCTACAAGGGTAATGGGCCTTTAAAGTCGCCTTATAGCTTTCGACCCTGGCTTTTTCCTTTTGGTACTTTTCCTGGTTTTGGGGGTCAGCCAAAATTTCCTGGGCCACCCGTTTTTTTTCGGCCACGCTTAAAATTCGGTAGTCTTCCCGGCTTTGGGCGAAAAACAAGGGGTCCTCGAATTTGACCTTATCCCAAGGCGGATTGCCGACGATGAGACTAAAACCTGGCCCCCCTGGCCTAGTGGAGTCAAAGATTTCGGGAAACGCGACTGGCCAGTGGAAATATTTAAGGTTTATTAAGGCCGCGTTTTTTAGTCCCGGCCCTTTCGCGAAATCTTGGTCGATTAAAGTCGTTAAGCTCTCGGCCAGGGGCCTAATCTCGGTTTGAAACTTGGCCCGTAAAGTTCGCTCCCCGGCCGGGTTATGGTCATTGTCCTTAAAAAGAAGGGCTCGCTCTTGGGCCAGTTTTTTTAAGTCCATTTCGATCTTTCGCGAAAAAAGGTAAGTTTGGTCGTTTTTCCAATCCAGCTCGGAGCTGGTCCCTAAGAGGCTATCGCCAGCTAAAACCCGCGGCTCGATTAAGGCGGGGGAAGCCAGATAGACGAAAGTCTCTAGCCATAAAGCCCCTTTGGTTAACAAAATGGCGAAGGGGTCGACGTCGACCGCGTAGAGGTTTTTTAAAAGGAGCCTTTTTAAGACCGTAAACTCGTTTAAGGGCTCGGTCAGGTCGGGCTTAAGATTTTGCCGGTGGGCGGTTAAAGCCGCGATCTCTTGGTCGAACGCCCGCCGTAAAGGCGCGTCCGTCTCTAAGCGATCTAAAGCGAGGCTAGCTAAGGCCTCTAAGGCCAAGAGGATGAGCTGGCCAGCTCCGCTCGCGCAGTCTAAAACCGTTAAATCGAGCAAAGAGCCAAGAGGGGGCGACCCGTTTAAACGGCTAGCCAAACCTCGGCGAACCAAAGGCCAGGCTAAACTCAAGGGCGTGTAATAACCGCCGCCGCTTTTCCGGTCGAAGCGGGCGGCCATAAGGCGTAATTGCCCTTGGGGATAATCTGGGGGCGGGTTCTGGTCAGTCGTTAAGGTTAGGGTGGGTAAGTCGAAAGGGACTAAGCGGAACTCAAAATCTAAAAGACGCTCATAAATCCGGCCAATTAGATTTAGGGAAAAATAAGAAAAGTCCCCTAGATGTTGCGCTCCGTCTTGGGGTCGGGTTAAAAGTCTTTTTAAGAGGCGGCTTAAGGACGCGTTGGGGAAAAGACTAGGATCGGCGAGCTTAGGGCTTTTCTCTTCCGTAAAAAGATCCAAGGCGTAAGGGGTAAAACCTAAAGCGCTCGATTGAGGGTCAAACGCTTGAAAGAGTTTTTTTAAGGCCCAAAAAGCCTCAAAGCCCTGGGGGTCTGGCCAGTTGGTTAAGACCAGGTCTTTTAAGGAGAGGCTAGAAAGACCGGCGAGTCGATAAGCGTCTGGGTACTTGGCCTCAAAACAGGCGATAAAAAACAACCGCAGGATAAAGCGAAGGCTGTTCTCAAAAGTTTCCCTGGGGCTTGGGGGCCCAAAGTCGCCTTTAGTCAGACTTAAGATTTGGCCGATTTCGGTCAAAATCGCGGTTTTGACGTTTAGGCCCACCAGTTGGTCGAGGAGGTCGGTTTCGATCTCTTGGAGCCTTTTTTGATTTTTTTGGCTTAAAACCTTTATTTTCGCGGGGCGAGCTGGGAACTCCACGTGGGAGCTCGCGGCGAAAAAACCGACAAAAAGCCTAAAAGCGGCCAGATCCTTTTGGGCCAAGATTTGGTCCAAAAAGAAAAGAGGGCGACTTTCCGGCTTAATAGTCAAAGAGTCGTCCCAATAAAGCCAGGTCCAGCCATTAGTCCAAAACCCGTGAGGCGGAGTCCCGGTCACGGCTAAGCTTGGGGCCGCTAGAAAAGGATTTTTTTTGAGCCCGAAAAGATCAATCGACCGAAGATCGTCGCTTTTTGGTTCGCGTCCCCTTAAATCGGCCCCAGTCGTTGGCTCATCGAAAGTCGGCCGCGACCCAAAGCCCACGGCTAAGGGCGTTTTTAAGGCCAAGTCGGTTAGGCTCTCAAGGTTGGGGCCTTTATCGGCGCTTAAGTTTGGTTGATTTTTGGGGACGAGCCAAAAGAGCGGGTAGTCGTTAGGAAGCTGAGAGCTAGGGGTGGTCAGCTGGGTCCAGCCGAGCCGGTTAATAACCGGAAAAACAATGTCTTTTAAAACTGTTTCTGTCGTAAAAGTATTGTTATCTTTATATTTATCAAATATATACGAGAATAAATTAAAAGTTTCGTCAATATTTATATCAGTGGATAGTATGTTAACAACATTGTTTTCTAGAAAATAATTATCAAAAAGTTTGTTGATACAATTAAGCATATAAATTAAACATATATAAACTTTGTTTTGTCTTATATTCTTGATAAAAACTAGACGTTAAATATTCAGATTGTCCTTGGCCCTTAAAGACGCGCTGGCCGCGTTTACGCTGTCTTCGTTTATTTAGACAGCTGAACTTAAGGCGCGAAGACGAACTCTTACTTACCAGACCAAAATAACCAGACCATACTAACCGGAGCGCTGACCGGAGACCCCCTAACCGGACCCCTGACCGGACCTCTGACCGGACCTCTGACCGGAGCGTTGACCGGACCACTTTACCAAAATAATGGGCTTAAACCAATTGGTTTTCACCGAACCGCGAAAATTACTCAAAAAAAACTTGACAAAGGCCTTGAGGTTTAAGTAATCTATTAAGAACGGAACCAATGGATTTGAGTTTCGTTATTTAAGGCCAGGGTAGGTGTCTTTGACTTAAGTCAAGGTCTGGCGCGCTATTCTGGTTTTTTTATGACTTACGCGCTAAAAAGACGCTTTTTCCTTTTTAGCCTTTTTTTGGCCGATTGAGCCCCAATATGGTTCGTCGGCCCGCCATGGACGGGCGTTAAAGTTTTTTTCCCCCTCGCGAAAAGGGAGGTCTGTCCATGATTGTCACTAACGTTACTAAAGAGAACTCCAGCGACTTACGGGCGGCCGCGACCATTCGTTCGGCCTTTGTGACTCAAGTCGACGGAGTTCCGAACGCGGTGGCCCAGGTCTTACGTTCTGGCGCCCCCAAACCCCACGCCACCGTTCCTAACTCCATGGTCGCGGCCGTCGACCAGTACACCCCACCCCCGGGCCGGAACATGGCCCACTACTTAACCTTGGACGTGGACAAAGCCGGTAATGGCGTCACTTCCATCGCCGACGCCCTCCAGCGGTACTTAGACGTCAAACCTCGGCGGGAGGCGGAGGCCGATCCGCGCTCTATGGCGGCCACCGACGCTTATCCGACCTTGATTATGGACGAGGACGAGGCTTGGGCCAATTCTTTTCCTTATCAGTTTAGCTTAAATGGAGTCGTACAAAAGCAGATCCAGCCGAACTTTTACTCGGCCTCGGGGGCTTTAAGGGCCCGGATCTTAGGCGTAGGGATCAGCTCCATCAAGACCCCGGCCACTGAGCCTGACCCCAGCATTCCCGTGGGGCCGTCGGCGACTCGCTCCATGTATTATCCCCCAGAAGCCGCCGCTCAGTTAGCCATGAGTCGGATTTTTGACATGTATTACGCTCAAGGCGTTCCATCTTTGCCCCCAGCCAAAGACGGCGAGACCGGGGCCAATGGCTCGATTAAGGACGTGGCCGAGACCTTAGCCGACGAGCGGCAAACTAGCCAAAACGGGGACGGGGAAAATATCCGGACCGCCTTAAATCGCTATATTGGCTTAAACGTCTTGGGCCAGACCAACCGCTTGTATACGACTTCTTTAACGGGCCGCTTGGTCTAGCCTTAACGAACCTCTGGTCTTGGTCGGGTCTCAACCCAGGTTTTTTTTGGCGAGCCATTAGGTTAGGCTAACTAAGCGCGTCTTAACTAAACCTTCGAGATTTATTTTTCGTTTACGCGTTTTTTGGCGACTAAGATCAGTTTTTACCATAAAACGTCATTTTATAATGATTTAAAACTTAATAAAAACAGGTACTTAGCGATTAAAAAATTCCGAAAAAACGTTTCATACGTCAAGGCGCTGAGGTCGCCCCATCAGGCGATGTTTTTTTGGGCGAAGTCGCCATAAGGCGGAGGGGCGAGAATTAGCGGACTGGCTTTTTTCAAAATTTGGGGGTCTTAAGGGCCTTTCAAAGGCGTGTTTCGCGTCGCTTGGAAATCACGACCCCTTGCGGTCAAGAAGAGCCAAAAGCGAGGATTCCGCCTTCTTCCTTTGGTCCTCATAAAATAACTGGGTCGTTACGGCCCTATTTTTTGGCGGTTTTTGGACATAACGGTAGCGTTTTTTGGAGAATTTAACGCGTCTAATCGCTTATATAGAGGTTTCGTTTATAAGCTTTTAGACTTTTAGGGGATGGTTTTCTAACCTTAAGGTATTGATTTGTTGGCTAAACTGACTTGGCGCCAAAAAATGTTAAAAGGGCTGGCGAGGCTATATGGTTGATAGCCAAAAAATACCTCTTCCATGCGTAAACTTTGACTAAAAAAAGCGACTTTAAGACCTAAAAAGTTAGGGTGGAAAGCTATAGATTTTTAAATTTCCGTTATTAACTCTTCTTTAGACTTTTTTTAGCCAAAAAGAGTGACAATTTTTGTCCCATCACCATAGATCGCCAGCCCTAAAGAGGTAATTTCTTTCGCGTGGAAACTTACGATGCTGGGATAATTTCTTTTTTCAATATCATCTAAGGCTTCTTGAGCCTTTTTAGACAATAGCGCGTCAATTTTTTCGTTGG
>JAIROO010000024.1 GCA_031257535.1 Deltaproteobacteria bacterium | reverse complement strand
CAAAACAGCTTAGCGTGGGTTTGCCACTCCGGGTTTTCCTGAAAAGCCATGGGCAGCTTAGTTAACTTGACCTCTTTTGGCAGCCGGGCGGCCAATTCGTCGACCAGGCCGTCGATCATTTTGCAGGTCGGGCAGCCGTACCAGAAGAAGTAGATTACTTCTACTTGATCGCTAGCCGGACTCCACAGGCGCGGTTTGTCGATGACTTTGACCGACCGATAAGGCTGGGGCATCGGTTTTTCGCTTTTTGGCGGATCGGCGGCCCAAACTTGAGCGGCCAAAAACCCGCCTAAGCCAAAAACTAAAATTAAGGCCCCCAGGCATAAACCTGGCCCTTTTCTTAACCAAGCGCCCTCGCGCCGGCGACCGGAAAACCAATTCATATATTTAGTCCTTTATAGTTATGGCGAAAATCGCGAAAAAAACGTTTAAGCCGGCAGTCGCCACAAAGAGGCGGGATTAGGCCAAAAACGCTCTTCCTCGTCAGGGCCGGCTAAAGAGTCAATGACCTTATAAGCCAAAAGCTCTTGAATAGCTGGAGTCAGACCTGCCGGCGGCCCGACCCAGGTCGACCGCAATAAGGGCCAGTCGGGCCTTTTTCCGTCCCCAATTAAGGAACACAAAAGGATATAGGCCGAGGTCGCCTCCACGCTTAGCCCCAAGTTAAAAATCTGGGTGTCCATGGCTGGATACTGGGGCTCGGGGGTGGTCGAAAAAGTCATGGGCGGAGCTCCTAATAAAACGTCAAACCGGGCGAGGAAAAAATAAACGCTGGCCAAACAAGGCCTTTATTAACCAATTTTTTAAGCTATTGTTCGTCTTTTTTTTAAGTCTTGACCTTGAAAATCAAATTTTTGAGTCGAAAATCACGATTTGGAGTAGAAAATCAGTTTTTTAAGTTGAACGTTACGTATTTTTTAAGTCTAACGTCACGTTTTTTTAGATCTACGGTCACGTTTTAAAAGTGAAAGCCCTGTTTTTAGGTATAAAATCTAATTCAATTGGTCAAAAATCCAGTTTTAGAATCTAAAGTAACGTTTTACGACCCAAATCACGTTTTTAGACTGAAAATCAAGTTTAAAAATTGAAAAATCAGTTTTTATAACCTAAATAACGTTTTTAGGTCCGAAAATGTTATTTTAGGCTAAAAAAAACAGCGGCTTTAAGACCAATCCAGCCCTAAATCGGCGGCCGGAGCCGAATGGGTAATAGCTCCCACGGACACGAAATCCACCCCGGTTTCGGCGATGGCCTTGAGGTTTTTTAAATTAATCCCGCCTGAGGCCTCCAGTAAAACCGCCCTTTTTTGGGGAGCGAAATACTCGGCCACCAGCGAAACCGCCGCCGTTAACTCGGCCGGGGTAAAATTATCTAACAGCAAAATGTCGGCCCCGGCTTTTAAGGCCGGCTCGATCTGGGCGGCGGAGTCGACCTCCACCTCCACCTTAAGGCCATGCGGGGCCCCGCTTTTGGCTTTAACCACGGCCTCGGTCAAAGAGCCAACCGCGGCGATATGGTTGTCTTTGAGCATTATGCCGTCAAAAAGGCCAAACCTATGACTAAAGCCCCCCCCATGGACCACGGCCGCTTTTTCTAAAGCCCGAAGGCCCGGCGTGGTTTTCCGGGTCGCCAAAAGCCTAGGGCGATCCGGACCCTCGCCCATGGCTAAGATAAACCGCCTAGTCAAGGTCGCGATCCCCGACAAGTGGCTCAAAAAATTTAAGGCCACCCGCTCCCCGGTTAATAAACTTTGGGCCGGCCCAGCGATCTCGACCACGGCTTTTTTTGGGGCGATAGTTTCGCCGTCTTGAGCCAAAAACCGGATCTTAACCGCGGGGTCAACCTGGCGAAAAACCTCGCGCAGAACCTCTAAACCCGAGACAACCAGCTCGGTCCGAGCGACGACCTTAGCTTGTCCTTGGGCGTTTTGGGGCACGGTCAAGCGACTGGTTAAATCAAACGGCCCAATGTCCTCGGCTAAGGCCAACTCGATTAAACTTAAGGTCGTCCGGTCGAGGCGGGCGTAACTTACCGTCGGCTCGGGGCTAACTAAACTCACGGGGCCATCTCCTTTAAAGCGGCCAAGGACTTCAGCACGGCGGCGGCTTTCTTGGTCATTTCGGCTAAGCGCTCTTTGGTCTCCTCCACCACCTCGGGCGGGGCTTTGGCCACGTACTCGGGATTTTGGAGCTTGATTTTGGCCCGGTCGATTTCCCGGTTTAAGAAGTCCTCTTCTTTGGCCAGACGAGCCGTCTCCACCGCTAAATCAATATGTCCGCCCAAAGGCGTCCAGACCTCGCCCCAAGCCAAGACCGAAAAAGCCGCGTCCTTAGGTTTAACCGCGTCTTCAGGGACGGTCCTTAAGGACTCGGCTCCCATTAAGCGCAACAAAATCGGGCTATATTGTTTTAGTAGCTCCAATAACTGGGGATCTTTGGTTAAAACTAAGGGGGCGACCTTGGCTCCAGGCGGCACCCCAAAGTCAGCCCGGGCCGAGCGAGTGGCTTTAACCACGTCCATTAAAAAGCCGATTTGACTTAAAGCCGCGAGATCTGGCTCCCCGGCTTCGCCTCCGGGGTAAGGCCGCTTCATTAAAAAACCCGGGGCCGAAGGGATCTGGCTCCAGATCTCCTCGGTCACGAAGGGGACGATGGGATGGGCCAGCTCCAAGACCGCGACCAAGCTCCGTAATAAATTGCGCCGGGTTTGGGCGACTAACTTAGGGTCAACGCTCTCGTCAAAAAGGACTGGTTTGACTAGCTCTAAGTACCAGTCGCAAAACTCGTCCCAGACGAAATGATAGATCGTCTCGGCTAAACGGTCAAAAACAAAGGTCTCTAAATAAGTCCGACAAAGGGCCGCGGTCATCTCTAAACGAGCCTTTATCCAGCGCTCGGGCAGAGAACTAGGCTCCCAAGGCTCGCCCGCGAAAGTCTCCGCGCCCAAGTTAGTTAAAACAAAGCGGGCCGCGTTCCATAGTTTATTGATGAACTTGCCATAGCCGGCTATCCGATTTTCCGAAAGGCGTAAATCCTGGCCTTGGCTAGCCTGGGCGGTCAGGGCGAATCGAAAGGCGTCGGACCCGTAAGTCTCGATAATCCCTATAGGATCCACGACGTTGCCTTTGGATTTGCTCATTTTCTTGCCCGCCTCGTCCCGCACCAAAGGATGGAGAACCACGGTCGAAAAGGGGACTTCGTCCAAAACCCATAGGCCCATCATCATCATGCGAGCCACCCAGAAAAAGATAATGTCAAAGCCGGTGACTAAAACCGTGGTCGGGAAATACCGGGCCAGATCCGCGGTCCGCTCGGGCCAACCTAAGGTGGAAAAAGGCCATAAAGCCGAGGAAAACCAGGTGTCCAAAACGTCGGGATCTTGCTTAAGGGCCCCTTGGCAGTCGGGGCAAACGGTCAGATCCTCGCGGCTAACCAGGGTTTTTTGACAGCTGGGGCAAAAAAAGGCCGGAATCCGATGACCCCACCACAGCTGCCGACTGACGCACCAGTCGCGAATGTTTTCGAGCCAGTCAAAAAAGGTCTTATCCCAGGAGGCGGGGTCGAGTTTGGTCTGGCCGTTTTTAACGGCGGTTATGGCTTTTTTAGCCAAATCGGCGGTTTTAACGAACCATTGGCGAGATACTAATGGCTCAATAACCGAGTGACAGCGATAACAAATGCCCACCGAGTGA
>JAIROO010000019.1 GCA_031257535.1 Deltaproteobacteria bacterium | reverse complement strand
GCCCTTAGAACGCGCCAAAACCTGACCAGCCAGGGTCAGCTTTAAGCGGTCTTGAGCGGGGCAAGCGGGTAAGCGCCGGCCGCGGTCTTGGCAGTCGCCAGGGCGATTATTTTGAAGATCTAAGGCCCCGTTAATGGGACAAACTTTAAGACACCGCCAGCAACCTACGCACAAATTGGGATCTCGGGTCAGCCTTAACAAGCGGACCTTTTTAAAAATCCGGGCCAAGACTGGGATTGGGCAGACCTGACTCCACGGCCAAAAGGCGGCGAGGCTTAACCCAAAAATAGTTCCGCTCAAAGCCAGGGAAAAGCCGCTGACTAAAGTTGAGACGAAGCTCGCCACGTTTAAAGCCAGGCGGTCGGTTTGCCCGACCAAAAGTGGCGTTATGTTACCGGCCGGACAGATCTGGCAAAAGACGTAGACAAAGTCTGGATGAAGATAGCCCGCCTCCACCAAGGACGTTACCCCGAGTAAGCCAAACAAAAGCGTATAGCGCGTTATATTTAAAAATCGCCTAACGTTTGGGGTTAAACGATTAGGGCCTAAACCTAAAATAGAGCCAAGAGCCCTTAATAAGTCCTGGATTAGCCCAAAAGGACAGAACCAGCCGCGCCAAACGTTGCCTAAAATAATCCATAAAACGATTGTTACGCCTAAAGCCGTAAAATAACCATAATTATTTGGGTTAATTAAGGCTAAAGGTGTCGCTAAATATACGGAAAAATACTGGATAAACCTCAAAAGACAGCCGCCGCAACCGCCCACGACAAAATGACAAGTTAAGCACGGAAAAAATGTCCCCGAGATTTTAAGACCCAAGCGGCCAGCCGTTAAAACGTAAAAAGTCGCTAAAACCTGGACCCCGCTCCGCCAATAGCCAAGCCGCCTCAAGGTCGCCTCCTTAGTCGTCCAACCATCACCCCTAAGGCCACGGAGCTTAGGGCGAGGGTCAGACCCGCGCCGTAACTCCGCCCAGCCGTCGCCGACCGATAAAGGGGTAAAGTTAGGGCTAAGGAGCCGGCGGTCAACTCTTGAACTAAATAAACGTTTTCTGTGGCTAAAAGACCTTTTTGGGCTAAGTTTCGATCTAAAGCGAAGCGATAACGGTAGTCTGGGCCTAAGATTTGGTCAGTTTGGCCCAGATCTGGATCGACCGCCCAGAGCCCCCATGCGGTCAAATCGGGCGAATCTTTTAGAGCGACGGCTATTTCCTCGGTCGTCCGATAAAACGTCGCGGGCGGCCTTAGGCTTAACGTCGGCCAGGCGGGCGGCGGCCCCAACGTCCCAGGGCCATAAGCCAGGCTAGCCCCGCGACCGTAATAAACTAGCTCGGTCTGGGCGTAAAACGTAGCCCCTTCGCTCTCGGCCTTGGCCCAGATCTTTAGCTTTCGAAGGCCGCCAATTTCTAAGGCGAAAGTTAAGTACTCAAAGGAGTCGACGGCGGGACTGGGGTTTTTAGGGGTTAAGGTCAGATAATAATTTTGAGGCTCGCTTTTCGGGGGGCCGCGGATGAGGATCGCTCCGCCAGACCGCTTGACCACGGTTTAGCTTTCGCGATTTGTCGCTCAGATAAAATCGAAACTATTGGCGGATAAGGCCACTAGGCTCTACTCGCCGCGGCAAAGGCTTAACGACCAAAAAAGGCGGGGGCGTTAAAGACTCCGCCGCGGCCCAAGACCGACTGGTCGAAAGGCAGGCCCAAAGCCCCAAAAACCCTAAAATGAGCCCTTTCGCGACAACCAATTTCCCAAAAAACAAAAAATTCCTCAAAAGCGGCGGCCAACCCTTAAATAAACCGTAAGGCGTTAATGGCTGACCCCTTAATAAAAAATAGGCCAAAAAGGCGGGCCCCTTTATCTTGTGGGCGTAAGCTTAAAACCAGGCGAGAGAGCCAAAAACGCTTAAAGAAGGCGAAAAAACTTGGCGCGCCCCCCTTAGCCTTAGCGAGCTTTAAGAAAGGGTGGCCTGGAAATAACGCGCTCTTAAGCTATTGAGACTGAATATCAAAATATATTAGCCCCGTCAAGTCTTTTCAAAAACCAAAAAAAACGCCCCTATTGACTTTAGAGGCGCGAAAATCGCCCTTTTTTTGGACCGCTTAGCCGAAAACGGCAAAAAACGTAAGAAAAAAAACCAAAAGGACGCGATTTGGTTTTCTGGCCGAGACTCGATTTTAAATTAAAAGTTTTGGTTTGGCCAAGGAGACTACAACGACTTAATGGCCTTTGGGTCGAAAGGCCGCGCGTTAGGACGCGGCAAACAGGTCAGGAACCGGTTTTAGAACCTATTGAGGCGTAAAGGAGAAAAAGAAAAGACGCGCCAATCTCGTTGGCTAAGGCCCCAAATGGATAGCTAAAAGGCCAATCCTATCCCTCTAATCCTCCCCAATCCCTCTAATCCTTACCAATAAAAAGGGATAAAACCGTTAGCTTTGATCCCTTGTCAGCCTCGTCTTCTTATTTGGCTGGTTTTGTCTTCTTCGCCTTCGTTGGCTTTGGTTCGGAGCTTTGGCCTTGGTTCGCTTCGGCGACATAGTTTTCGCTTTCCCAGGCTGTTATCTTCCTCGCCTTATCGTTTATGACCAGACCTAAAAAAACGGGATCTTTGAAGTCCTCGAATGTAGCCTTTTTGATTTGGCTTAAGGCGGATTTAGCTAATTCCGAGTCGTCGCCATCGTCGTCGTAAGACATTTTGACTTTGAATACCCAGGTCTGGCCAACGTAGGCGAGGACAAAGTCGGACCGGTCAAAACTCGGGCGCCGCGAGACGTAAGGGTCTAACTCGGCCGCGTAAAAAACGTGTATAACCATTTACAGTAAAATTCTTCGTCCCGCGGCTGAGTTTTACGGTTATCATAAGGAAGTATGGCCAAGAGCGAGTTAATATGACTCACGGCCGAGGCGGGATCCCTATCAAACAAAGCCAACGCAAATTTGTTGCGGGCGGTCACGGACTTTTCGCGACGTTCAAAGTACCCATCTAATAGGCGCTTGGCTATTGAAATTCTGACCTTATGGTTAGGATAATCTAAAACAAACTTTGATCCAGTCGGCGTGAGCCGAAGACTTAGATAACCCATTTGGTAAAGATAGGTCTCGGGACTTTGGCGCCTATTTAGGCTTGGATTAAAGAGACTGTCCCGATCGACGGGGATATTTCGGAAATATTCAATCGTTAAGCGCTCGCGTTTTAAAAATTTTATCAATGAATCTGGGGATCCAGAGTTGAACCAGAAATCGTCAAACCTTTGTTTCTCAAAGAAACGAAGGACTCAAAACGGATTGAAGACCAATCCTTTCCCGTCAAAGGAATAGCCGTCGTAGAATCGCGTAAGACTCTCCAATAAATTATCTTCCGTTTCCCTTCGGCTCTTGGCGATCTCTTTAACCCGCTGGCCGTAGTAGGACTTTAACTCCTCCAAGGTAAAACCCATCATGGTCCCAAACTCATCATTTAACGAGATATCGCGGAAGTTGTCACAAGCCGAATATAACCCTTTTTGAACGTATTTAGTGACGCCAGTCATGAAGGCGAACGAGATATGCTGGTCATTGACTTTCAGTTGCCTATAGTATTCGCAAAGCGTCTCCCGCGTCTCTTTCACCTCGGTGGGTTTAGCCAAAAGCGAGACGATTGGAGCGTCGTATTCGTCAATGAGAACGGCCACCTGTTGACCGGACTTTTGATGAAGCCGCGAAATAAGCGCTGAAAAGAGATCGCTAGCCGAACTGGTCGGGGGAATTTTAATTTTAAGATTTTCGGCTAACTTCAGAGTGTAAAGGGCCAAAGAGTCATAGAAAGCCTGAGAGCCTCTGGACGCGTCAATTTCGCTCATATCCAGATGGATCACGGGCCAAGGGGCGAACTTTTCCCCGTCAAGCTTATCGTAAATGGCCAATCCTTTGAAGAGTTCCTTTTGGCCGAAAAATAGGGACTTTAAAGTTGAAATGGTCAGCGATTTCCCGAAACCCCACGGACGGACGAGAAACCAAGATTTAGTGATCTCTTCTATCATCTGGGACAAATACGCCGTCTTATCGACGTAAATTTCGTTAAGCTTTATGAGGTCCTCAAAAGAATGATGGTCTCGTAAAAACCCCTTGTTTTGAAATTTTAGGCGCGTAGCTCTACTATAAATGCTATTATAAATG
>JAIROO010000334.1 GCA_031257535.1 Deltaproteobacteria bacterium | reverse complement strand
TCTCACAAACATTGCCGCCTTCTTCAACCTGGAGATGGCTACGAATATTCGTATCGTTAATTTTAGGATTCGAAGCCGGCCTGGTGGCGCGGCTCCCAATTCCTCCCTCGACTGAAGTCAAAGGTTTCCTTGGGAGTTTTCTATGAAAAAAGTCGCAATCGCCATATTGACCCTTTGGTTTATGGGTTTTTGGGGCGAACAGGTCGCCCAGGCCTGGGAGTGGCCTTTTTTTGGCTCCAAAAACGAAGCCCCACCCGAACCCGCGCCCCTTTCGGCTTTGCCTAACGCCAATTCTAAAGGGGATTTAAGCTTCAGCTCCAATGATTTTTTAAGCGAAAATCGCTTAAAGTTCGTGGCCCGCTCCTACGCCCAATCATTTGATCTTAAGGGCGTCCCGACCCAGTTTGAGTTTGATGGCCGCCTCTTAAGCTCCCGCGGCGAGGCTCAGGGTTTTGTTTTTCAGCCCACCGATTACGCCCGATTTTACGGCGAAGCCTTAAGCCTTCGCCAAACCCCGACCGGACCTTGGGCCGACCGCTTAGACGACTTGGACGGTTTAACGGTTGGCGTAGAGACGGGGGTGGCTTTAAAATTTGAGGGCTTTACGGCGGATTTGAAGTATTTTGACTATCGGACCCAAGCTCGACCCCCGACCCCCTTGGATCTAGCCTTAAATGGGCCAGAAGAGGCAGCCCGGGTCAAGGGTTTAGAGTTTTCCGCGGCCTGGGCCATGGACCAGACCTTTAACTGGGATTTTGAGTTAAGGCCTTACGTGAGCCTAGTCCGCTTGTTGGACGAGACCACCCCCCGATCGTTATGGGAGCGGCCAGACCAAGATCTCCGCGTCTCTTACGGCCTTACCTTTAGCCACGAAAAACTCGGCTTCGCCTTTAGCGTGGAGGCCAATGACCGCGGTCGCCGGGCTTCTTGGCCGACCCGCTTGGTCTCAGACGATTATTTAGACTCCATGGTCTACGACTTCCATCTGGTCAAAAGGCTTTACGACTGGCAAGACCAAGGTCGCCTTCTTTTGAAAGCCGACGTCACTAACATCGGCGACGCCCAGGCCAGTAACAACCTCCGCGGCAAAAACGAGGAAGGCCGGACCTTTAAAACTGGCTTAAGGTACGAGTATTAAATCCCCCTTTTAGCCGCGCGGGTCATCTTTTGGCGCGGCTAAAAGGCTTTAAACTGGCCTTCGCCAGTTTTTTTTTGCCCGCCATCTTTTGGCAAGAGGCCGCCATGAGCGCGTTTTTGGCCGTTTATCTGAGGGAGATCCTGATCTTTAAGCGGCGCCTAGGCCGCAATCTAGCGAGTCAAGCCATCGCCCCTCTTTTATATCTTTTAACCTTTGGTCGAGCTTTAGGCGGCTCTTTAGTCGTGTCTGGCCATAGCTACCAAGAATTTTTGATCCCAGGGCTCGCGGCCATGGTCAGCCTCACCCAAGGCTTTTCCTTGGCCGGGGACATTAACGTGGCCCGCTTTTACTACCAAGTCTTCGACGAAATCCAAGCCGCCCCCATCAGCCGCTTCGCTTACGTTTTCGGGGAAACTTTGGCTGGCTTGACCAGGGTGATTATCGCTGTATTAATAGTTGTAATTCTAGCTTTTTTGTTTGGAATTCGTCTGTCTTACGGGCCCCTCTTCTGGCTGGCCATCGCCTTAAATGGCTTCGCCTTCGCTTCTTTGGGCGTAGCCATGGCTATGCTGGTGAAATCCCACGCCGACCAGAGTTTGCTCACCAATTTTATCGTCACGCCCATGGCTTTTTTAGGCGGGACTTTTTTTCCCTTGGAAGGGTTGCCGCAATGGGCCCAGTCCCTTTTGTACTTTCTGCCTCTCTCCCACGCGGCCCACGCCGCTCGAGCCGCGGCGTTTGGCCAAACTCCAAATGTTAGCGATTTTTTAATTTTAGTCGTGAGCTGCCTATTGTTTTTTAGCCTCGCTCTTTGGGCCGTAGCCAAGGCCAAAGCCTAAAAAATGGCCCCCGATAAGCCCAAGCTCATTATGGAGACCTCGGCTCTGCCTTGGTTTTTAGGGCGCTATCCCGGACTAAAACTCTCTTTAGGCTTTTTAGGCCTCTCCCCTTTTGTCTTAGAGGAGACTAAGGCTTTGCCGCCCTCGGCTTTTAAAGACGAGCTTAAGGCTTTAGCCGAAAGTTTCCCCATCTGGCCTGACCCAAGTTCCGAGCCCCTCAGCGCCCATATCTTAGAAAAAGCTTTAAACTTAGCCCAAACCCTCGCTCAAAGCTTAAACTTGCCCCAAGGCCTAACCCGCCATTTAGCTCTGGCCAAAACCCTAAAAGCCGCGGCTTTAGTGACCGCCGACCCTCAGCTCCTGTCCTTAAGGGTGGCCTTAGCCTTAACCCAAAACTTAAGACTTAAAGAAGAAGAAGACGTTAACGAAGAAGAAGACGTTAATAACGATAACCACGACGACGACGAGGCTAAAGGCCTCGCCTTAGGTCGCGACCCAAAAGGCGAAAGTCGAAAAAAAGCGGCTAATAAAAACTTCTTAAAGAAAAAATCCAGCCAATTAGACCCCCTACCCGCCCTAGTCCGCCCCGAGAGCTTAAACGTCCCTGACCCTGGCCTTTTTAACCACTGGGCCAAAACCCTAAGAACAAGGCTTAACCACAAGACAAAAGGCCTTAACCTGACCCAAAAAGAAGCTTTAGCCTTAAAGTGGGGCCAGAACCTCTCGAACGCTGACCCCGCTGGCTTTGACGACGACCTCGCCCCCCTGTGGCCTTTACCTCCCAAGTCCTTCGCCTTATGGCTAGATGTCTGGCGAAGGGCTAAAGTTCTCGGCTGATGGTCGAAACCTCGAAAAAAGACCAAGTTAAGAGCCTTAAAACCGGCTTCTCCACGGGTACGGCGGCCACGGCCGCGGCTTTAGCCGCGACCGTGGCTTTACGGTCTGGCCAGATTCCAGAAAAAGTCGAGGTGACCTTGCCTAAAGGCCTTAGGTTAACCATTCCGGTCTTAGAGGGTCAAAGTCGTCCCCCTGGTCAAGCCGTGGTCGTTAAAGAGGCTGGCGACGATCCTGACGTCACTAATAAGGCTCAAGTGGGAGCCTTAGTCGAGCCTCAAGAGACGGCGTTGGGTCTGAGCGTCCTAGGCGGAGAAGGCGTGGGCCTAGTCACCAAACCCGGGCTGGTTTTAACCCCCGGGGAGTGGGCCATTAACCCCGTCCCTCGCCGCATGCTCGCCGAGAACTTAGCCCCCTTTCTGTCGGAGGTCGGCTTAAAAGTCACTATCTTTATCCGCGACGGGGCGGAATTAGCTCAAAGGACCTTAAACCCTCGCTTAGGGATCGTGGGCGGGTTGTCCGTCTTAGGGACTAGTGGCTTGGTTAAGCCTTTTTCCCACGCGGCTTACGTGGCCACCATCGCGAGCGCCCTGTCGGTAGCCAGGGCTATGGCTTTAAAGGAAGTCGTCTTAACCACTGGCGGCCGCAGCGAGGCCTTAGCCCAAACTTATCGACCAGATCTGCCGCCCGAGGCCTTCGTGCAAGTGGCCGACTACTTCGCGGTGGGCTTAAAAAAGGCCACGGCTTTAGGTTTTACGACCATTGGGATCGCCGACTTTTTTGGCAAAGCCGTCAAACAAGCTAGGGGTTACGCTTGCACCCACGCCCATAAAAACGCGATGGATTTAGCGGCTTTAGCTTCCTGGCTCCCAGACCTTGACCCCCACCTTAAAGAGGCCCTAGCCTTGGCCCCGACCGCTTTAGGGGCTTTAGATCTCTTAAAAGCGGCTAAAGCCTCGACCGCCATTAAGGTCGTGGCCCAAAAAGTCTTAGTCGCGGCTCAAGGCTTTACGGGCCAAAAACCGCGACTGTGGGTCGTTATTTTTGATTTTAACGGAACGATCTTGGCTAGAGAAGGGCTTTAACGAATAAAAATTTTTAAGGCTTTCAGAGAAAACGTCAATTTTTAACGATATAACGCCAAAATAATAACAAGCCCTTAGCGAATAAAAAAGTCGAAAAAGCGGCTCAAACGTCGAAGGAGCTAAAAGGCCTCACCTATCATGAGACGTTTTTTGGCAAAAGGGTTCTCGAAAAGGCAGAAAGCGCCCATTTTATTAAATGATTTTAGTGGGTTAGTTTTTTTAGACTAGTTTTAAGGGCCGTTAATTTTTTTTCGCCGTCAAATTTGGGCTGGTCGGTCTTTTTGGCTTTTTATGGGGAAATTTTTCGGCGGGGAGTTTTAGGCTTTTTGGACCTTAAACCGCTATTTATGGCCAAAAAACTTATAAAGGCTTGACTTTAAGGAATTGGCCTAAAAACAGCGCCGCAAGAAGGGGTAATACTTCATGCGGAGCTGAAAGGAAATAAACAGTAGTAAACCTTAATCAATAGGTATAGGTAACGCTGTGAAGCAGTCAAGGATAAAAGACGAAGAAAATAACTGTTTAAAACTTGACGCTACGGTCAAGCAAGCAATAAATGAAAAAATTATTGCTTTTTTAACATGTTATATGTGCATAACTATGGCAAAACGAATAATATGTCTTGTTATACTCGTTTCTGGTCGTCAATTGTCTAATATTACCGAAAGTACTGGCCTTTGCAGACTAACTATCAGTAATTATATAAAAATAATTAAGACTGGAAACATAGATAGTCTCTTAGATGTGAAAGGCGGTGGAAGAAAAAGGACTCTGAAGGACGTTGAACAAGACATA
>JAIROO010000307.1 GCA_031257535.1 Deltaproteobacteria bacterium | reverse complement strand
GTCGGCGGGCGAGTTAATCTGGTTTAAAAGTCCCGTGGCGAGGGGCGAGGTGGCCATTTTTTAGGGGTCAATTAGTTCGGTCGACTACAGACCGTAAGAGAAAGGGGAGTTTAGGGGAGGAAAAGGCCGCGGCGAGTTTTAAGGCTTTGGTTAAAAGGTCGCAAGCCTTGGCTTTGGCCTTTTCCTGGCCTAAAAGAGTCGGGGCCGTGATTTTGCCTCTTTGGGCGTCAGTGCCGATGGCTTTACCTAAAAGGCGGGGGTCGCCAATCTGGTTTAAAAGGTCGTCGGTAATCTGAAAGGCCTCCCCGGCTAACAGACCGATTTCCCGAAAGATTTTTAGAGTCTTCGCGTCGGCGCCGGCTAAAGCCGCGCCGACGCCTAAGGCCGCGGCCATGAGTTCGCCGGTTTTACGGCGTTCCATGGCCTGGCTCTCTTCTAAGGTGGGAGTCTTTTTCTCGAAAGCTAAGTCCTCGGCCTGGCCACCCGCCATGCCTAAAGGGCCAATAGCTCGGGCTAGAATATAAACGGCCGTCCCCACTCGCGTCGCGAACTTGGGTTTTGTAACCAGACTGGCTAAAGTCTCAAAAGCGAGGCTTTGGAGAGCGTCGCCGGCTAAAATAGCCGTGGCTTCGCCAAAGGCTTTATGGCAAGTTGGTAGTCCGCGGCGAAAGTCGTCGTTGTCTAAAGCCGGCAGATCGTCGTGGATAAGGGAGTAGGCGTGAACCATTTCTATGGCCAAAGCTCCGGGCAGAACGCTAGCTTCCTTTTGGCCTAAGGAGTCGGCCGCGGCTAAGGTTAGTAAGGGTCTTAGCCTTTTGCCGCCGCTTAATAAGCTATGGCTCATAGCCTTAATTAAACCCACGACGTCGGGGGGTTGCTCTTTAGCTTGTTGGCTTAAAAGGTCGGCTAGCTTGGCGTCGACGCGGTCACGAGCGGCCTTACGCCAAGCGTTTAGGTCAGAAAAGGTCATCTTCCCTGGGGGTTTCGGCTGAAGAAGAGTTGTCTTCTAAGCTAAAGGGTTTAGATTTAGGAAGGCCATCAGCGCCTTTGGTCAGGATCTCTAACCGAGCTTCAGCCACGTTTAGTTTCTCCGACAACTTTTGGCTTAAGACCACGCCATCCTCAAACGCTTTGATAGCCTCGTCTAAGCTAAGCTCTTGGCTTTCCAAAGACGTGACCAGCTGGGACAGGCGCTCTAAGCCAGTCTCAAAGGTTTCTTCTGGCTCTGGGGCCGGAAGATTAGGGTCTTTTTTCATAAATTATAGTCCGAAACGGTGGAGAGGAAAAAGCGATTCTCCACCTCCAAAGGCTCCCTTTTTGGGGCTCTGGTAAAAGTCTAATGACCTCTTAAAAACCCTTTTTTTATTTTTGAGGGTTTATTCATAAACAATATATAGTAGTCGCTATAACTATGGTCGCTATAACGTTAGATAAGCGTTTATAGTAGCGGCCCGCGTAAAACTCCCTATAAATTTTTGAGGGTTTATTTATGCGCAATATATAATTGTCACTATAACTTTATATTAGTATATATAATAAAGTTAACTATTAAAATTTCAAAACAAAGGTTTTAACCATGCCATCTATAGTAGTTTTGGCACTTAAAATTTCAAAACAAGGGTTTTTAATAGCCATCAAAGTCTTTAAGACCATTTAAGACCAAAAGAATAAGCGCCAGACTCCTAAGGCTAAAACGGCGATTAAACCCCAGAGCCAATTAAAAGAAACGGCTAGAGCCAAAAAGGAGCTGATTAAGGCGGCTCGGTAGAAAAAGGCGGCCAGAACAGGATATTGAATTAAAAACGACGCGGTTATGGTCAAACCCACCAAAATCCCCCCTAAGAACCAGACATTGACGTGGCCAAGACCCGAAGGGATAAAGTCATAACGAACTAAGCTAACTCGAGCCGCTAAAGGCCATAAAGCTCCTAAAGTCGCTAAAATACCGCCTAAAACTAAATAGGTCGCCATCTCTCCCGCGGGTGGACGGGGACCATAAGCGAGAAGTAGGGTTAAAAGCAGAAGATCTAGACCCAAAGCGACCATGGGCGAAGCCACGTTAGCCAAGATTGAGCCTAAAATCAAAGATCCTCCGGCTAAGGCGACTAGTATTAAAGGTATAGGCGCTAAGGCCAAGGTCGGAGCCTGACCTTCAGTTAAGGCAGGGATCAACCAAACGGTTAAAGCCGTAGCCGAGGCTAACGCGCCTAAAAAAAGAGCCGGAATCAGGGTTTTAGCCCGCTTTGGACTAACCAGGATATCTAAGCCATAGCCCCTGTCCCCAGTCCAGACCCCTAAAGACGAGCTGGGCCACAAAGGTAGATCGCGGCGGTTTTCGGCTGGGGTTTTGCCCCAGAGCCATAACCCAACTATTAATATAGGTAGGCCAGCCAAACCAATTAAGCGCTCAAGCCAAATCGGAGCCGATTGGGGCCTAAAACCTAAAACCAAGCCCCCCAAAGCCATGGCGACGAGACTTAAGCTAAAAATGGAAAAAACCCCCCTAGCTAAGCCTTTTTCCTTTGGAAAGGCCAAAGAGGCGAGAAACGGCGGGGCGGAACCCCAGAGAAAAAAGCCTGGGAGCAAAGTCAAAAGGCCCAAGCCAATCCGGTCGCCAAAATAGCCGCGAAAATTTGGGTCGATTATTCGAACCGTGGTCGACCCTGGCGGAATCAAAGGAGCGATCAGAAAAAAGATCGAACCCACGATTAAAGTGAGGGCCAAAAGAGGAGTGGCGGCCAAGCTTTCCCCTTTGATAGAGTCGCCCCACCATAAGCCGCCCATGGCTAAAGCTAAGCCGGCCAAGTCGAAAAAAACGACTCCACCCAAAGGTCCAGGCGGCCAAAGAGCGGCTAGCCGCGAGTAGCAAGCCAGGCTAATTAAGCCAAAAGACAGACCAAAGAGGAAAATCGCCCCTAAGACCCAAGCTAAGGGTTTCGGAGATTTAAAAGTTTCGGAGAATTCCAGTTTGACGGTCATACCTTTTTAGCGAACCAGGGATAGTCAGTTCGGAATTGGGCCATATTAGCACAAAGTCCGGTTTTGGTTAAGGAAAATCGAAAGAGCCACAAGGGGAAAATTTGAGCGTAGAGTCAGAATTTTTACCCGATTAGCGTATGTAACGATAAATTAAAAGTCAGTTAATTTTTAATAGTCTATTGCTAAATTTAATTCGATAGATTAGCCGTATTTCCCATTTTTTATCGGGCTATTTTTATCGATTTTATTCGTTGGTCGAGAGGTTTTCCAGTATTTTTTTTTTCGCTGCTGTCCTCGAATGATTTTACTATACATCCGCTAACTAAGTAACCTTAATTTTAGTTCGTTAGCGTCACGCGTAAAAAAAAAGTAGGAATCTTTAGCTTCCCTGTA
>JAIROO010000161.1 GCA_031257535.1 Deltaproteobacteria bacterium | reverse complement strand
ACTGTCCAGTCTGGACTTGACCTTCTTTGCCACTTTGAGAACGACCAACATCGGATGTGGCCAGCGAATTTTCCAACTGACCCTCTTTGGGAGTGGCCGGCGAATTTTCCAACTGACCCCCTTTGGGAGTGGCCGGAGCTTTTAGGGCGAAACCAAAATTATATTCGCTGAATTTAAAAAAAATTCTCCTGGAATTTAAAGACGAAAAGAGCTATAATTATCTGTTTTCGCGGAGCTTTAGGCGGAGGATATTGTTACTTAATTTTAGCTAGTTGGATGTTTTATGGCCAAAGACGAACTTTTTGACGAAATTTTTGACCCCATTAATATCGAGGATGAGATTAAAGACTCATACCTCCTTTACGCTATGAGCGTTATAGCTGGTCGGGCTCTTCCAGACGCTCGCGATGGCTTAAAACCGGTTCACCGCCGAGTTCTTTTCGCCATGAACGAGCTAAACAACGCCTTTAACCGACCGCATATTAAGTCGGCCCGAGTCGTCGGCGACGTCATCGGTAAGTATCACCCCCACGGCGACACGGCCGCTTACGACACCTTAGTCCGACTGGCCCAAGACTTTTCCATGCGTTATCCCTTAGCCGACGGCCAAGGCAACTTTGGCTCTATCGACGGCGACCCGGCCGCGGCCATGCGGTACACTGAAGTCCGCTTAGCCAAACTGGCCCACGAGTTCATGGCCGACTTGGACAAGAAAACCGTTGATTTTTCCCCCAACTATGACGGCACTTTAGAAGAGCCCTTGGTAATGCCCTCCAAGGTCCCCGGTTTACTGGTCAATGGGTCCGAGGGAATCGCCGTGGGCATGGCCACTAAAATTCCTCCGCACAACTTAGGCGAAATCTTAAACGGCTTAATGGCCCTCATCGATAACCCCGGCTTAACCATCGCCGAACTCTTAAGGTATATCCCTGGCCCCGACTTTCCAACAGGCGGCGTCATCTTAGGCCGCGACGGCATTCGGGAAGCTTACGAGACCAGCAAAGGCATTATCCGGATCCGAGCCAAAGCCGAGATTGAGACCTTAGAGAACAAAAAGACGGGCATTGTCGTCACCGAGCTGCCTTACCAGGTCAACAAAGCCAAGCTGGTGGAGTCCATTGGCGAACTGGTCTCGGAAAAGAAACTCGACGGAGTCCAAGAGGTTCGCGACGAGAGCGACCGCGACGGTCTTAGGGTGGTCTTGGAAATCCGCTCCTCGCAAACCAGCATGGCCGAGACCATCTTAAATAAACTGTTTCGTCTGACCCAGATGGAAATCAGCTTTGGGATCATAAACCTCGCCATCGTTAATCAAACCCCTCGTTACCTAAACCTCAAAGAGGCTCTTCTCCAGTTTCTGGACCACCGAAAAGAAGTGGTTACCAGGCGCACCCGTTTTTTACTGGCTAAATCTGAGGCCCGCGCCCACATCTTAGAAGGTCTTCGTCTGGCCTTAGATCACATCGACGCCATCATCGCCCTCATCCGGGCTAGCCAAAATCCCCAAGAAGCGAAAAACGGGCTGATGGCGACTTTTGGGCTGACCGACGTCCAGGCCCAATCCATTTTAGATTTACGCCTCCAAAGGTTAACCCAACTTGAGGCCCAAACCATTGAGGACGAGTATAAGGCCGTGACCAAGGACATCGCCTATTACCGCTCCATCTTAGGCTCGGAGACTAATCTTAACCAAGTTATCAAAGACGAGTTTATCGCCTTAAAAAGCGAGTTTAACGATCCAAGACGCACGGAGATCTCCGACGTCGGGCCAGCCAACTACAACCCGGAAGACTATATCATCGACGAGGAAATGGTGGTCACCATTAGCCACGGCGGTTATATCAAAAGAACGGCCGCCTCCGTCTACCGGACCCAAAGACGCGGCGGCAAAGGCGTGGCCGCCGCGGCCAAGAAAGTCGACGACTTCGTAGAGATGATGTTCGTGGCCTCGGCCCACACTAATCTTCTGTTCTTTACCAACCGAGGCCGCTTGTACTGGCTAAAGGTTTACGAAGTCCCCGACGCTAGCCGCACCTCTAAGGGTAAGGCCATGATCAACGTCCTGCCCATGTCGGAGGGGGAAAAGGTTACCGCGGTCTTGCCCATCAACGATTTAGCCGAAAAGGACCGCTTCGTGGTCATGGCGACCCGAGCTGGAATCATTAAAAAAGTCGATCTAGCGGCTTTTCAAAACCCCAGGCGCAAAGGGATCATCGCCATTACCTTACGGGACGACGAGGACGAGCTGGTTTCCGTGGCCTTAACCGATGGGAACAACGCCATAGTCCTCTCCACTAGAAGAGGCAAAGCCATCTGCTTTAAGGAATCCGACATCCGCTCCATGGGTCGGTCGGCGACTGGGGTAAAAGGCATTACCTTAGCCCAAGGCGACAAAGTGGTGGCCATGGAAGCCATTTCTCAAGCCCGCCACGAGGAACTCATGACCGTCACCGAAGGCGGGATCGGCAAGAGAACCCCGGCCACCGAGTACCCCATGCAAGCTCGTGGCGGCCTAGGCAGCGCCACCATTAAAGTCGCGGCCAATAGCGGAGTGGTGGGAGTCTTTAAGGTCGACGACAACGACCGGCTGATGCTCATCACCCAAACCGGCCGCCTCATCGCCTTTAAGGTCGCGGAAGTCAATTCCCAGCACCGCCTAACCAGAGGGGTCAAACTCATTGGTTTAAACGAAGGCGAAAAAGTCGTGGACGTGGCCCGACTGGGCGAAAAAGACGAGGAAACCGAGGCCGTGGTCGTCAACCTCGCGGAACTCAACCCTGCGGAGCTCAACCCCGATACCCCCAAATAACCTCTTCTTTCCTTATTTAAACTAAAAAGGCTCGCTTTTAGCGAGCCTTTTTAGTTTAAGACCTAATTTTCCCCTTTTATTAAGTATATTGTCTCATGATCAGCTAAAAGGGTCGCGATTTTCCACGAAATTGGCTAGGGCCTTTATGGTTTAAGAAAAAACCAGATCCCATAGGCCCGAGCGTGGGGCCTTTAAATCCGATCAGGGTTAATTTTTTTACCTATAATTTACAAATAGATAATTTAATCTAATAGTTAACTTTAGGGTCGAAGGGAGAATTTTTTAGTCAAATTGTATAACATTGACTATTGATAGCTATATAAAGAGACCCAAATTATTGGTAATGAAAATTGTTACATGCTTACTTGTTATATTTTTGGGGGTTAATATAGATAGATGACTTCATAACACCCCTCAAAATAAAGGCGGAGATTTAAGGCCCTCCACTTGTTGGAAGGAGAGCATTGATTAACTGAACAGAAAATAATTAATTATGAATCACTAAATACTTGAAACTCATCTTGACAAAATCAAATTACTGGTTATAATTAAATCGGTGATAAAAAAAGTCAAAGGTCCAACTTATGATTAAGGTCAAAATAACAGACTCAGTTTTCAAACGCGCCCACCTTAATTCCGCTCAATTAAGCCACGTTGACAACACTTGGGCGCCTAGTTTTCGGCTTTATATTTGGGATACTCCATCGATAAACTTTGGCGGCGTGAAGCACGGTTGTGTTTTTAACTCAATCACCACAAATTCAGACCAATTTTTTCTTCCAAAACGTCGTGGACTCAGGACGTTTTCAGGGGTTCCAAATGAACGAGAATAATCCTTTAGAAAAGTTTATGGGGCGTTGCCTTAACTCGATTTTTCCAGTCCTTTTGGTTGACAGCCAACGTGGAATTTATAGCCTGCCTATATTGGCCGAGGAATACGAAGATATCTTAATCCTTTTAGGCGTCGCGGACGAGTCGATCAATGACTTAAAGGCTTTTAATGACCTTGAAGATATTGAGCAAGGCAACGTTTTAAGCGAGCTTGAGCGCGCGCGTTATGAATTCGGCGGCCGTTCTTATTTCATCCTGTTTAGCTGTTGCGATATTTATTTAGCCCACGATGGCCTTAACTTAGATGACTACGAATGATAACTTTCTTCCAAAACGTCGGGGACCCATCCCCGACGTTCCAAGGAGTTCTTATGTCCTAACGAGATCCTTTAGAAGTTATCTTAGGTGACTCTCTTGAGTCTTTGGGATTCCCCATTATTTTGGCCGACGACGTTCGCTCCAACATGGCTAAGCTCTCCTGAGGCTCGAGCTTTTTCATTAAGGACCACCAAGAAGCCCAATCCGTGGAATAACCACAAAGGCCTCCTTGAGCTGGTGGATACGCCCATTCGCGAGAGGCGCCTTTCCTAAAGGACGTTAAAAAACCAAACTCCGCTTTCAATTTATTGATGGCAACCTAAAACAGGCGAAAGGGGAAAAAATCTCGCTAGCTAAGCTAGCGACATTTACATTCTTATATCGCGGTTTAACGACAACGACGCCGTATCGCGAACAGAGCCTTTCCAGAGCTTCTGGTCTGGCTCTTTTCCTAAGCGGCGCGAGGTTGACTTCGAACGCTCTAACGAGGCCGCGAAGGTTAAGGCGGCGGAGAAATCCGGTTTTAAACCTAAATCCCTTGTAGCCGATACCGCCTGGTTCCGATGAGAACGTTCCGAAAGCCATAAAGCTTGGCGTTACGGTTATTTCGCCCACTGGCGGAAAAGATCCCGAGACTGGCAATAGATAGGCTCGCTAATTATTCGGTATCCAAAGGAGGTAAAAAAAGGGGGGGGGTGTTACGAGGTTATCGCGTTGGCCTTGAAACGTTTTCCGCCTCAATTAGCGTTTACCTTCTTGGGCCGGTCGCGATATCGCCGGTAAAGGGAGGCTAAGATCAAAAAAACGAGGCCAGTTAAGACAATGGTGGCCCCGGCCGAGGCGTTGACCCCGGGTTGGTAAGAGATCCACAACCCTAGCTGACCGGCGACCAAGGAAAACGTTAAGGCCAGCCAAAAAAAGGCCCGCCCCGTGACCGCCAAAGCCCTAGCCGTAGCCGCTGGGGTCACCAATAAAGCCGTGGCCAACAAAGCCCCCACCGCTTGGACGGCCAGGATGGAGACCGCGGCCAAAAAAGCCCCAAACAGATAATCCAAAAAAACCCGACCATAAGCCCCGGCCGGAAAGACCGCCGACAAAATCAACTGGTTATAAAACAACAGAAAAACTAAAGCCGCGACCAGATCTAAGGCCAAAATGGCGGCGATCTCCTGGTCGCTAGTCGTTAAAACGTCGCCCATAAACCAACGGGCCAACCCCCCGCTAGCCACGGGGTCGCGGCTAACTAAGGCCAAGCCCAAAGCCACGGCCCCGGAAAAGACCAAGGCCAAGGACACGTCGGCCGACAGTTTAATCCTTTTCGCCAAAAAAACGATCATTAGACCCAAGACGAGCCCAAACAAAAGGGTGGCCACCTTGGGATCTAAGCCCACTAAAAGGCCTAAGGCTAAACCAGCTAAAGACGAGTGGCCAATGGCGTCGGGAAAAAAAGCGAGCCGCCGGCTCACGGCCAAAACCCCAGCCCCGGACACGGCCAAAGACAAAAGAAAAAGAGCCACCATGGCCCGGCGCATAAAAAGGGGCTCGTAAAAAAAACCCAACCCCTCGTAGAGAGTCTCTAACCCGGCCATATAGCTAGTCTTTAGCCGCGGAATTAAAAAGCAGACCTTGATGGAGGCCAAAAGTCGCGGCCAAGATCTCCGGTCGAAAGATCGCCTCGGGTTCGCCCTCCGCCACCACTCGCCGGTTTAAGCAGATGACCCAGTCGCCGTGGGCTTTGGCGGTGGCTAAATCGTGGCTAACCATTAAAACGGTAAAGCTATCTTTAAAGCCCTCCAAAAGCTCGCACAAAAGTCGCTCCCCGTAAACGTCCACCCCAGTGGCCGGCTCGTCTAAAATCAAAAGGTCGGGCTCTTTTAACAAAGCCGCGGCCAAGAGGATCCTCTGGGTCTCACCGCCCGACAAACTCCCTAAAGGTTTGCCCGCCAGGTCCTCGGCCGCGACCTTAGCCAAAGTGGCCTTGATTTTAGTCCGCGCCCCCTTAGCCAACCCTAGCCAGATAGGCCGGCGAGCCAACGACAAGGCCAAAAACTCTCGGGCCGAAAGAGGCAGAAACCGGTCAAAGTCTGGCCTTTGAGGGACGTAACCTACTTTAGGCTTGGGCGGATCGAAAACCACCCGCCCTAAATAAGGGATCTGACCTAAAAGGCAGTGGATTAGGGTGCTCTTACCCGCCCCATTGGGGCCAATAATCACGGTCTGGCGGCCTTTAGGAACCAGAGCCGTGACCGCCCGTAAGACCTCGTACTCCCCTAAGGTCGTCCCCACCTCTTGAAACTTAACCGCGGCCGGCGGCGACTCACTCACCGCTTAAAGACCGATTAGCGGGCAGGAGCCTCGCCAAAACAATCAGATTTTCCCGGGCCACTTTCTTGTAAAAATCCGGTTCGGGGTCGGCCGGCCCAGAGGTGATGGGATCGACGACCGCGGCCTTTAAGCCGCCTTCGGTGGCTAAGGTTCTAGCCGTGGCCAGATCCGCGGTGGGCTCGGTTAAGACCGCGCTGACGAGGTCGGCTTTAACCAGATCGGCCAAAGCCTTTAACCGGGAGGCCGAGGGAGCGACTTCCGGGGCTGGCTCAATATCGGCCAGAACGATTAAACCTAAGTCTTGGGCCAGATAGTCCATAAAACCGTGGGAGACGATGACCCGATACCCCGCCCGACTCCGCTTAAAGGCCTCCACAAAGTCGTTTAAGTAGTCCATGTCGGCTTGAAACGCCGTCTGGCGCTCCTGGTAATGGTTGGCTCCATCTGGATCGGCCTGACTTAAGGCGCGCGCGATATTCTGGGTCATGAGCCCCGCGAGCCTGGGCGAAGAAAAAAGATGGGGATTGGGGGCTAGGGATTTTAAATCAGAAGGGGTTGGGGCGGACTCTTGGTCTGGGGCCAGATCCAAGCGGCCCCAGTTAAGGGGTAAAGTTGGCAGATCCCGACTCGCGTCAATCACCACAATGTTTTTCGGGGCGACTAAGAGAGCCCGGTCTAGATACGGCTCTAAGTCTAAGCCGTTTTTAACCAAGACCCGCGCTTGAGACAAGCGCTCTAAATCCCGCGGTTGAGGCGCGAAGTCATGGGGACAGCCCGTGGCCGGGTTAGTTAAAAGCTCCACCTGAAAGTAGTCCCGGCCTAAGGTTAAGTACCGGGTAAAAAGCCAGACCGGGTAGCTGGCCACGATGAGCCTTGGTCCCGCGCTCTTGGCCGAGCGGGCCGAGCCCGCTCCGGCCAAGAGCGCGCTAACGACTATTAATAGGACCGCCGCCCCGACCGAGATAATCCCCCAAAAACCAGCCTCCCACTTAGGCCTAACGAGGGACATCCCGCACGTCGCGTAAAATTTTGGCCGCTGGGGCCGCCCCCGGGGTGATCCGGATCTGCTGGGTCTGGTCGGCCGGGAGTAAATGCCGGACAAAGGAACTCCGGGTCAGGTCAGCCCCAGGCCTTTGGGCCGTAACTGGCCTTTGGGCGCTGGCCACTGGAGCCACGGGCCTAACCTGGGAGCTAGCTGGAGAGACCGCCGGCGGGGGACCAACCGCCGAAGTCGCGGGACTAACCGCCGCGCTGGCCACCGGAACTTTAGGGCTAGGTGACGGGGACGCGGCCCTGGCTATGGGCTCTTGGCTCTGGACGTTAACCGGGGTAGCCATGGTCGTCTGAGCGAAGCGCGCGTCTTGTTGGGTTAACTCGGAGCGGGATGACATGATGGCCGGTTTTGGGCCTTGGCCATTGCCGCCCGGACCTGGTTTCGCGCCTTGCTCGGCTTTCTTAGCCGCCAGCCGCGATAAAGCCGAGGGTTTGGCGGACGAGGCCACCATGGCTCCGCCTTTGGGGGCGCTGGCGATGGGCCGCGAGCCCGTAGGAAAGTTGGTGGCCGTGCCAATGGTCGAGGTTAGCTGGTTAACGTAGGTTCGCTCCAGCTCGATGCGGTTTTGCATCATCTCGGACAAGCGATTGCCCGACTCGTTTAACCTTAAGACCAAGGTGTCGATAATCTGCTTAGAGATGTCTGGGTAATTTTCTAAGACCTCCCCTAGCTTATCGCCAGGAAAGACTTTAACGATGCTCCGACCCTGGCTTTTAATGGTGGCGCTTCGACGGGACCCAACCAACGAGCTCATCTCCCCAAAATAAGTGTTGGACTGGGAGATCTCGGCGATGAGGTTCTGACCCTTGTAGACCTCTAAGCAGCCCTGGATCAACCGGTAAAAAGCCGTGTCCGTGTTGCCTTCCTTGATTATGACGTCGCCGTTTTCGAAGATCTGCTCGTCCGGGTTTAAGAGGTAGTGAGGCAAGCTCTCTTTTTGAATAACGGTTTTTTCTAAGACCTGCTCCAAAGTGGTGAAGCCTTGCTGGGCCTTTAAAAGCCCATCTTGACGCAGGGTCAGCATGCCCTCTTTTAAGGCGATCTTCCGTAACTGGGTCTCGGGGACCTTGGAGGCGATAGCGTCGGAGATGGTGGAGGAGTTTTCCATGACCTCAAACACGCCTAAACGACCCTTGTAACCCGTGCCCTTACAGGTCGGGCAGCCTCGGCCCTCGTACAGCTGGATCGTGGCCACTTCTTGCGAGTCAAAACCGGCCTCGGCCAGTTTATTTAAAGGCAGCTTATCGGCCACGTGGCGGCAGTTGGGGCAGACCCGCCGTAATAACCGCTGAGCCGAGCAGACCACCAAAGCCGCGGCCACGTTAAAGGGAGCCACGCCCATGTCGACTAAACGGGTGACCGTGGAGGGAGCGTCGTTGGTGTGGAGGGTGGACAGAACCAAGTGACCGGTCATGGCCGCTTCCACGGCTATTTCGCCGGTCTCGATGTCCCGGATCTCGCCGATCATACAGATGTCGGGATCTTGGCGGAGGAAGGCTTTTAAGGCTTTAGCGAAGGTCATGCCCACTTCTTTGACCACGTTGACCTGGTTGACCCCGGGAAAGTTAAACTCCACTGGATCCTCGGCCGTTAAAATCTTCACGTCGTCGGTGTTGCGGAGGTTTAAGGTCGAGTACAAAGTCACGGTCTTACCGCTACCAGTGGGCCCGGTGACTAAAAGTAAGCCGTTGGGTCGATAAGCGGCCCGCATGAACTGGTTTAAGTTTTGCTCGGTAAAACCCAATTTAGTCATGTCGACGTTTAAACCGGATTTGTCCAAAATACGCAAAACCACCGACTCCCCAAAAAGGGTGGGCAAAGATGAGACGCGGAAGTCGATTTCCTTGTTTTTGCCTAAGCGCAGTTTAATCCGGCCGTCTTGGGGGACCCGACGCTCGGTGATGTCTAAGCTGGCCATGATCTTTAAGCGGGCGATCAGGGCGTTTCGGATCTCCAAAGGTAAGCGGGTGTGCTTATACAAAGACCCGTCCATGCGATAGCGGACGTAAAACTGTTTCTCAAAAGGCTCAATATGAACGTCAGACACCCCCGCTTGGACGGCTTGAATCAATATTTGGTTAGCTAAATTGATGATGGCGCTGTTTTCCGCCGAATAGGTGTCCTTGACGATATCTTCGTCTTTGGTGTCGCCAAAAGCGAAATCGTCTAAGGCGTCGGAGATGAGGGCCCCTAAGTTGTCGACGGTGATGGGCCCCGCGTCCTCGCTGACCGCGTTGGGATCCAAAGGAGCTAAAAGGGCCGCTTCCTCGGCCTCGCTGATTTTATAATGGGTCTTAAAAGCCCCGATCAGGTCTTTTTCCGTGGTCACCACTGGGGTGACTTGGCACTTGGTGAGGGTGGTCAGCTCTTCCACCACTTTATTATTGGTGGGCTCGAGCATGGCCATCATGACCTTGTTGTCTTTGGCCTGATAAGGGAGGACCATGTAACGCTTGGCGACTTCGAAGGGGATGAGGCTTAAGACGTTGGCTGGAATTTCCCGGTCCGAGAGGTTGACCATCGGGTAGCTATACTGGCGGGACAAGACGCTCGCGATAGTGTTATTCTCGACGTAGCCTTTCCGTAAAAGGAAGCGGCTTAAAAAATCCTTGGGATGCGACGATAGCCACTTGATAGCCTCTTCTAAGTGGCCCCGCGTAATCTGGCCAGCTTTTAAAAGATACTCGCCAAGGATTAATTTATAATTGTCCGAGCCGTGATCCTTAACCGTGCCCGAAAGGGTGGATCGACGACGACTTATCTCCGCCATAGGCGCCTCCAAAACCAACCGCTAGCCAAAAATCGAACCAATAAGCCGCCCGCGACCAGAATGACGAAATGCGTCAACTGACGAAAAAAAAATTGAAAATTTAGTCCAATAAAAAAAAAGGACAATTACCGGGGGCTAAAGATCAGAGCCAAAAGACGGTAAAAAAAACTTTTACCTTAGGTAGTCATTATACAGGATAGGCCAGTTTTTTCAAGAAAATCTGAGCTTGATTAGGCCATAATAACAATTATCTTTAAGTTATCTCCATTGTCGCGTTTTTTGAGCGTTATAGGCCTAGATAAAAAAACGCCTTGACCTCGGCCGCGGCTTTAGGTCAAACTGCCAAAACGAGGGCGAAAAAACCGTCCCCCGACCCTTAACCAACAAAAAGCCTCTGTCGGTTAAAAAACTTTTTTTGGCCATCTCTATGGTTTGATGGTTAATGTACTTTTTTCTTGCCTCAAAAATCAACCATGTAAGGATCTCTTTTGGCTAAGTCCGCCTCCCGTTTCGTCTGTCGCCAGTGCGGTCACCAGACCACTGGTTGGCTAGGTCGGTGTCCGTCCTGCCAAACCTGGGATAGTCTCGACCCCCTCCTCGCCAGCGCCCCTAGTCCTAGCTCCTCAAAATTAACCAAAGCCAAAGTGACCTCTTTAGCTGAGGTTCCGGTTAAGGAGACGACTCGTTTACCCACGGGCATTAATGAGTTGGATCAAGTTTTGGGTGGAGGCATGGCTCCGGGGGCGGCTATTTTGTTGTCAGGGGAGCCGGGAGTCGGTAAATCCACCCTCCTTTTGGCCGCGGCCGCTGGTTTAGCCAAAAACGGCCAGCGACTCTTATACGTCACCGGCGAAGAGTCGGCGGCTCAGGTTCGCTTACGGGCGGAGAGGCTGGGTTTAAATTTAAAAGAGCTTTACGTCCTCGCCGAGACCGAGGTCGCGGCCATTTCCGAGGCGGCCTTAGACGGAGCCTGGGACGTTTTAGCCATTGACTCCATTCAGACCCTTAAAGTCGCGGAAATAGGTAGCCCGGCCGGCAGCCCTAGCCAGATTCGGGAGGCGGCCGGTCGCCTTATTAACCTGGCCAAAGAGCGCGGCTGGCCATTGTGGTTAGTGGGCCATATCACCAAGGACGGTCAGATCGCCGGACCCAAGTTATTGGAACATCTGGTAGACACGGTCCTTTATTTTGAGGGGGAAAGGGATCGGCCCTTAAGGATCTTACGCTCTTTTAAGAATCGGTTTGGCTCGGTCAACGAAACCGGGGTCTTTGAGATGACGGGCCAAGGTCTCGGCGAAGTTCAAAATCCCTCGGCCCTTTTTCTGGCCGAGCGGCCCAAAGAAGCCTCTGGCTCGGCGGTGGCCCCTATTTTAGAGGGTCGCCGGCCTTTATTGATGGAGATCCAAGCTTTGGTTAGTCCCAGCTCCTTAGCCATGCCCCGCCGCCAGTCGTTAGGGGTGGACTCGACCCGCGTCAGTCTCTTGGCCGCGGTTTTAGAAAAAAAAGCGCGCTTGAAATTATACGATAGAGATATTTTCGTTAACGTGGCCGGGGGAGCGAAAATTACCGAACCCGCGGCGGATCTAGCTATTGTGGCCGCCTTGACCTCGAGCTGGCTCGACAAAGCCTTGCCAAGCGATCTAGTCGTGGTGGGCGAAGTCGGCTTAGCCGGCGAAGCCCGTCGAGCCGGCCGCTTAGGCGATCGCTTAAAAGAGGCGGCGCGCTTGGGTTTTAAAAAAGCCTACGCCCCGGCTGGGGAGATCGACGGCGTTAAAGTTAAGGGCCTAAACTTAATCGGCGTCACCAGCGTCGCCGAGCTTTTGGCCGATCTATTTAGCTTGGGTCGGCCCAGACAGACGAGCTAAGGGGAGCGAAAAGTCTAACCTTAAACCTTTAAATAACCATTATAAAGTTATATTTCACTAAAAGCAGAAAAATTAGCTAGGTTATTTAAAGTCTAAAACACGAATATATAAGAAGAAAGACAGAATATTTAATGATATAAATATGATATTTATGTCAAATATATAGTTTATAAGACGAAATAGGCCATATAAATGTAAAGATTTGAATTATATTGTCAATAAAATTTTATATTATGTTAAAGATAGGCTATCTAAAGTCAAAGACAGACTACCTAAAGTCAAAGACAGACTACCTAAGACCAAAGACAGGCTACCTAAGGCCAAAGACAGGCTACCTAAGGCCATTAAAAAAATTTCTTGACCTACCCAAAGATTTTGTAATAAAAAACTATTTTGAATGTCAGTTGGGCGCTCGTAGCTCAGTTGGATAGAGCGCTGGACTTCGAATCCATAGGCCGCAGGTTCGAGCCCTGCCGGGCGCGCCAATTATCAACTGATCTGTCTATCTAACTATATTACCTAAAGTCAAGTCAAAGGGCGATAAAAATCCTGTTAACGTTAGACTTTTATCTAAATGTCTTGAATATACGTTTAACAAACAACTTTTCGACGACTTAGGCCTGTTAGAAAGCTGCCGTGGCACTTTTGAAGATTTTTATGAGGTTCTTATGAGCAAAACAACGTGGGAAGAAGTCTGGGAAAATGACGGCTACCCTTTCGAGTACGTGGCTGTCTCCGCGAGACTTATGAAAATGGCTGAGCTGAAGGGCGAGCAAAAAGTTAAAATTGCTCTTGTTAAAAAGCTCTTTGAAGATAAACAAGACCTTTCCTTTATCAAGCGTCTTGTAGAAGTGGATGACGAGTGGATTGAGGCCCATAGAAGCGAGATCGAGCCCTCGTAATCGGCCTCCAAAAATGAGCCGCCTAAAACCTCCCGCGTTTACCGGCATAAGCGTGTCAAACCCTTACTGGGACTAACCCAGGTTTTACGGTTGTGATCTCTGGAAACATAGACCACAGCTACGTTTCCAGTGGTTTTTAGCCAAAAAAAAGTCGGGTAAATAAGCAAAATAAAAATTTTATTGGTTTGAGTTCTTCTTTGAGCCTTGCTCGTTCACTAAAGCAGACTAGCAAATCCATCCTAGA
>JAIROO010000150.1 GCA_031257535.1 Deltaproteobacteria bacterium | reverse complement strand
AAGAACGAACATTTTGGTCTGACGGTTATTTTGCTTCCTCGATTGGACAAGCGAGTTTAGCGACTATTCAGGAATACATTCGAAACCAAGGTTAACCATATTGAAAACGCGTTCATCCGTTAGACTAAAGTCTACCGGTTTTCTGCGAAAGATTTTATAAATGTTCAAGCCCGAAAAAAAGGGCGAAGATTTTTTCCTTAAGGCTGACCGCCAGCGGCTTAAGACGCTGACCTTTTTCTGGTCGGACTTAAGTTGGCCAAAGTCGAGATCGCTCTTACGCGCGGCTGGTGGTCCCTTGAGGGAAAAAATAAGCGAAAAATCATTATCATAAAAAAATGATATAAGATGACAAAGCGGCTAAAAAAACGCCTTAAAAGCTCCTTAGTCGCCCCTAAAAGCGTCAGTCTATAGTCGCCCGTTTGTCGTAAGCTTATAGACCACTCCACCTTAATTACCCGGATTTTGCCATGACTTCACGTTTATTTCGACTTCTTGGGCCGATCATATGTTGCCTGGTCTTAATTTTAAGCGCCGTCAAGTTAACGGCCGCCGACAACCGGGGACTCATCTTTCTAGTGGAAGACGACTCCGGCCGGAAGATGTATTTGACGGGGTCTTTTCATGTGGCTACGCCTGACTTTTACCCCTTAAGCCCCGCCATCGTCTCGGCTTTCGCGGAGGCCGATAACCTAATAGTTGAGATGGACGTCACGGCCTTAACGCCCCAAGAATCCCTAAATATCTTTTCAGAAGGCTTTAACCCTAAAACCATCACTTTAAGCTCCCAGCTCACCCCTGAGACCTTGAGGGTTTTGAGCGAAGTCGAACTGCCCGAGTCTTTATTTGTCTTTTTAGAAACCTTGCGCCCCTGGATGGCGGCTATTACCATAGAGGCATTGTCCTTGACCAAATTAGGATTCCTCGATACCTATGGCTTAGACACTTATTTTATAAAAGCGGCCAAAACTCGCGCTCTGCCCATCTCAGAGCTGGAATCCCCCCAAGAGCAGGTTAAATTGTTTACCGACATGTCCGACCTCGAACAGGATCTCTACTTACGGTCCACCTTATTGGAGTTAAAGGAGCCGATCCACCCCATCGAAAAATATAAGGCTTTTTGGCAAGCCGGGGACCACGAAAGTTTTTACGCGTCCATGAAGGACGCGGAGTTTAAAAATCCAGAGCTAGCCGTAGTCTTTGACCGCATAATTTACCAGCGTAACAAAAGTCTGACCGACCGGCTTTTGCCCTTTTTCCACCGCCCAGGGCGAGTCTATTTCAGCCTAGTGGGAGCGGCCCACTTAGTCGGTCCTTTAGGTATCCCGACTCTTTTTCGCGAGGCTGGCTTTAAGGTGACCCAACTGTAGTTTTTTATGTTCGGACTTTTGTGGCCTTTTTTGGCTAAAACCACGCCCCAATTTTGCGGAATATTTTTGCTTGTTATCTTTTTAATCATTTTTTATGATACCTTGCAATATAAATATCTAGAAAGACGTTATTTGACTATTGTTTAGAGTCTAAAGGTAAAACCTCCGAAAAGGACATTTCTATCGCGCTAAAAAAAGGACATTTCTATTGTGGGGGGACGACTATCTTTTCGCGATGGCCAGATAATTGGCCTAAGAGGCTTTTTTTGGATTTCTTGTGATAAGGCGTTTTGGCGGGTGGGGGATTTATAGGCAAAAAGAAAAAAACCCATGGCTAATGGGCTTCGTAGTGGAAAAAAGGCGGATCACGCGCGCCGAAAAAGTCAGAGTCCTAACTCCCCCAAAGGGCGAACTCCCGCTCCTTTAGCGGACAAGAGCCAGGGGGCGCGGAATTGATTTAAGGCGAATCGGCTAGCGGACCTGACTTTCTCTTTTCGGTCTTTCTTAAGTCGCCAACGACGATTGTTTATAAACAGCCGCCGCTTAAGCTATTGAAATCTCAAAATTTAAAAAAGCGAAAAGAAATCCAAAAGGGACGCCTTAGATTAAGCCAGTATTCAGCCCCCCGACTTTGATTAAGCCAGTATTCAGCCTCGCCGACTTTGATTGAGCCGGTATTCAGCCCCCAGCCGACCTGATTAAATCAAAAATTTGAAATGAAAATCTTTAGGGCTTTTTAACCCCTCTTAATGGGGCCCAAATTTAGGGTTTTAAGCTTCGTCTTCGGCGATTGGCTCCGATATTAGGGTCGCGTCATGGCCAAAGCTGCGGATCCAAGCCCTTAGCTCGGGCTCGCTTCTGGTCGTCAGCTCTAAAAGAACGCCGCCGTCTTTGGCTTCCTCAATTTTTTGATTGTCGGCCCAGATCCGCTCCCGGACATAGTCCGAGGCTCGGCCAGGCTTAAACTTTATTATAAAAGTCTTCGGCTCATGCCAAGGCAAGCCAAAAGCGTTTAAATCGACCTTGGGCAGTTCAAAGAAGTAAAACCGCCCTTCGTCGACGGCTTCGATGACCCGGTGAATGGCGATGTTGGTTAAATGGTGGATCTCCGTGAAATTGTCCTTAACGCTCGCCCCAATCACGTAAATAGCCCCGCTCATGGAGACGATTCGACCGGGCGCGAAGAGAAACTCGCGGGTCGAGGACAAACCCAAGGCTTTATAAACCACTTTTATGACCCGCTTTTCCTCGGCCGCGCGCAAAAACAGCTCAATTTTGTCGTAATGGGGCGAGTAGTCGATCCGGCCTTTGCTAAAAAAATCAAACCGCGGGGCGGTGGAAAGCTTTTCCCGGACCGCGAAGCTCTGGTCGGCCATCAGCATAGAAAGGTTTAAGATGGTCCCGTCCACTCGCTCTAAAACTCGCTCGGGTAAAACATTGACGGCTAAATCTCGACAGAAGCACAAAAAGCGCAATTCCTCAAAATCTAAGCCCAACGACTTGCGGGCGATGGTCTTAATCTGATACCAGCGGCGGCGGGTCTCTAAACCTGATTCAAGTTTGTCGCCCACGACCGACCCAATTTCGCCCACCATCCGGATAATTGATTGTGGGGAGCACTCCAATTCTTTGGCCAAATCGACCTGGAAATGGCGGCGCCCATCCAGCATAAGCTTCCGAAACAAACGTAAAAGCTTAACGCCTGGCGTCGCGTCTGGATCCAATTTGGGGGGCAAAGAAACACCTCGAAAAAGTTTGGTTTAAAGGCATAAAGCCTAAAATAATAAGAAAACTTAAAGCTTATTAGTCTTAAAAAAAGTAAAAAAAGTTGTTTACGAAAATTTCTAAGTAAAAATTACTTATTTAACTAAAAAAAAAGACCTATCATCTTAGCGCCAAGGTTAAAAAACCAAAATCGGGCCTTTAGAAAATTCGGGCCCTTTAGAAAAAAGCCGCTCTTCTCTTAACCACGAGTAAATAACAGTTTGTCAGGTCAAAGTTACAAAAAACTTTACCCTAAAAGACTTTTAAGATCAACTCCCCCACTTTCCACTATCAGGAAAAGCGCCAAGAAGAAGGATGGCCGAAAATGTTTAAACCCTAAATAGAGCGGCGTCCCTATTTAAAGCCCTTAACCCCTAGAGGGCTACCTCACCCCAAAAAAACCGCCGAGCCAAAAAAGGCGCCTTTTTTATGCCATTCAAACGACCTGATTTTTTGGCTTTTTGGCCAAATTACCCTTCTCCCCTCTCCATATTCTTTCGACTAGCCGGCCAAAAATAGGCTTAAAGCCTTAGGAACATTTTTTTATGGACGGGTTAATTTTTGTCCGTTACGCCCGGATTTTTTGGTTTTTCCGCGACAAAGAACGATTGCTTAGGGTCTAAGGGAACTTTAGCTTGTCTAAAAGTTATAAGTAAAAAAGATTATAAACCATTATTTATCAAATTAAAAAACTATTAGTTCTATGTTTTATGAGTAATTTTTATATTAAATCGCATTTTATGATTTTTATTATCATTTTTTTAACTAATTTCATTTGATTTAATCAAAATTATTTTTTCTAATTCTTGCAAAACTCTAGGATACCAATATTATTATTTTACATACTTAATATTATTAGTTTAATGTTTAAATTATTATTCATTTTTTAGACAATACACACTAGTAAAATTATCCGAAAAATTGTCTTTCACCTCCATATTGATATAATAAATCATTATTATACGTCCACGAAATCAACAACATAACCTTAAAATTAGATATACCTTTCCACCATAAATAATGCCTCTTTTATCTATTTTTGCCGCCATATTATTTATGCAATTATTATAATATTTTTTATATTATTGCTACAATTTGACGTGATACTAAAATAGACTGATATTTAGAGTCATTATCTTTATAACTCAAAACCCTTAAAATAAGACGCGCTAGCCTTGACAAGGAGATCATATGCCCCCAAGACAACTCGTTAAACAAGTCGGCCAAGCCATAGCCAAACGTCGGAAACAAAACAACCTGACCCAGGCTAAGGTGGCCGAAAAACTAGGAATTGAGACAGAAACCGTCTCTCGCCTGGAAACCGGCGCCATTTCCCCAACTTTAGAGCGCTTAGAGCAATTCAGTAAGCTTTATCGCTGCCCGGTAGTGGCTTTTTTTCGCGACGACTTGGACGACGACTCTAGCCTGTCTCGGACCATAATCGACGTAATTTCGCCCCTTAAAAAAAATGAGCGAGCTCTTTTACTCTCTTTTTTAGATGATTTAGCTAAATTATTCCAAAAAAGGGAATTATAAGACATCTTTCCCGCGACAAAATTTTTTTGGCCGCGCTAAAATTCCCTAACTTTTTAATTATTAAAATTTTAATGATCTTACAGATCTACATAATGATTGAAAACGCCTAATAATTCATATTGTTCGCGCCGTTTTCAGTCAGCCCATTTTTGGTCTTAACCATTGGTCTCGCCTTAAAAATTGGCCCTTTTTTGGACTCCCCTATTTTGGAGCCATTTTGGGGCCATTTTTGTTTCGCCAAAGCCTTTTTTTCCCAAAAAATGGCCAAAAGATCTTCTCGTCTTTTCCGCCCCGGGGCTTAGGTTTCAAGGCCGTGAAGACGCCTAATTGCCAATTAAAGGGGCTTTCAGCTTTAAAGCGATTTTTCGACTATTTCCCTTAAATTTTACTTAATTTTTTTTCCAGAATCGGGAAAAGAGAATCGTTTTTTTTATAGACCAAAAAGACCAGAAAATTGAGACCTTAGCGAGGGCCAAATATATTTGGCCACCAAAAAACCGCCCCTTAAACGCCGTAACGGGAGCGTTTAAATGGCTTAGCGGCTAGAATAATTAGGGCCAAAAACCAAAAGGCCAAAGTTGGTCGACGGGAGTCGTGGAAATTTAAAAACTAATTTTAACTTGCTTTTTAAAAAACCACTAATATATGCATTTAAAGTGTATTTTAATATTATTATTTCAATTTTGCGCTTGTTACTATAATATTTTTAAACATTATAATGAATTTATAAATCACAATAATAACTAATTAGTTTGAAAAGACAACTAAGCATTTGATTACACGCCATTTAATTATTTATTAATTATACATTATAGCTTTTTTATGATTATTTAAATAGTTTTTTAAATATTAAATGTAGTCTAAAATTTACCAAACACCATGACCTCCACCCTTAAAATCTTTAAAATAAAGATTGAGGGCCTTTAAAATTTCATGTTTATTTTACCTGGCCATAACTATTTCTTATCTATAAGGCCCTAACCTGGCTCTAATCAGTGGTCAGGCTTTCTCTGGCTTTTTGGCCTTTGATTAAAGTCTTTCGGCCAACTTTAAAGAGTCCCTGGCCAGCCGCCGCTCAGATCGCCTTTAAGAGCTAAACCATTTTTTTGGGCTTAACTCGCGCTAAGAGCCGGAAATGCCACCTTTCCCTATAATCCCACCTCTTAATTAGGGCCTATTTTAGGGTCCTAACCAAAATCCTAGCCAATTCGCCGCCGCCAAACCCGCCAAATTTTAGAAAGGGGCTTTTCCGACTGGCTGGCCTTTTTGGGTATAAAACCTAAAATACGCCCACCATTTTCTTTTTGACCCTGGCCATTGGATTTTCGTCTTGCCTCCTAGAGTTATCAAGGTTATAATCTCTTCTCTTTCCTAACTTTGGAAATTTATTTTTTTTGGCGCTTTACATATAATCTCTTTTTGGGTCTTTTAGCTTTATTTGACCGCCTAACGCCAATATTGAGGTCGCTTATTTAAAGCTTAAAAAAAAGGGGGGCGGTTAACTCAGTGGTTAGAGTGTCGGCCTTACAAGCCGAAAGCCGGAGGTTCGAATCCTCTACCGCCTACCAACTTAAATCTAAAAAATAACCTTCTAAGGTTGTTTTTGGACTACTTAATTGTATTATAAATAAACGTATATTTTTGATATTTTTCTTTTAACTTTATCCATTTAGTTTTTTTTCTGTTATATGGGTATAGCGATCACGCCAGTAAAAATATTTTTCCGACAACTTTTAGCGATCACGCAAGTTGCCT